>JAJZTQ010000043.1 GCA_021848825.1 Pseudomonadota bacterium | reverse complement strand
GCAATCCACGATTGTCGTCGGTAATGCCGTCAATCCTGTACCCGAACCTTCCGCAATATGGCTGTTCGGCTTCGGAATGATATCCCTGGTTGGGGCAGCCTTTGCGCGCAAGACAGCTTGAAAGTCATCCGCTGAATTACAGGGACACAGTACAAAATTATCGGGTTCGGCATGCCGAACCATCTTCGTTCTGGATCAATTGGCGGGAAGGCGCCATCCCTTCTCCTGAAAAAGCCTGAAGCATGCATCCGCCACTGCGGAATCGTAAAGAATACCGCGGTTCTTCCCGAGCTCCTCCAGCGCCGCATCCAACCCCCGGCCTGGCCGGTAGGGGCGATGAGAGTAAATCGCTTCGACCACATCGGCGACCGCAAGAATGCGTGCCTCGATGATGATCTCTTCGCCCTTCAATCCCCGGGGATAACCCGAACCGTCCATCCTTTCATGGTGCTGGAGCACCGCCTGGGCGATAGGCCACGGAAAATCGATTTCCTTCAGGATGTCGTATCCGGATTCCGGATGGACCTTGATCAGGCTGTATTCGATTTCGCTGAGGCGGCCAGGTTTGCTCAGGATTTCCGCCGGGATATGGATCTTGCCGATGTCGTGCACGATGGCCGAAAGGTGGATGCCGTGAATCTGCTCCTCGGACAATCCCATTTCCCGTGCAATGGCGACCGCGAGATGCGCCACCCTTCTCTGATGGCCTGCAGTATAAGGATCCCGCATTTCGACCGTGGTCGAGATCGCCTGCAGCGCATCCTCCAGACTTTTTCTCAATTTTTCCAGGTAATGCTGATTTTCCCTGACTGCGATGTCCCGGTCCTTCCGCATGCGAAGATGCGCTATGCCGAAAGCCAGATCGCCGGCAAGTTCGGCAAGCAGCTGCGTTTCTTCCTGGCTGAATGCATCGGGCTCCCTGGCATAAAGGGTGAGGGAACCAAGAACCTTGCCCGAATCGACCAGCGGCAAGGCGAGGCTCGACTGGTAGCCATGCTTCAAGGCCGAATCCCGCCAAGGCGCCACGGCAGCATTGGTCAGAAAATTCTGGTTTACCTGGATCGTCCCCGTCCTGATCGCAGTGCCCGTCGGCCCACGCCCCCTTTCGTTTTCTGCCCAAGTGATCCTCGCCCGTTCGAGATATCCTTCCTCGAAACCGGCTTCAGCAGCCGGGCGCACGGATTTGTCTTCATCGTTTTCCGGAAATCCGACCCAGGCCATGAGATACCCGCCCGCCTCGACTGCCAGACGGCAAACCTCGGCGAGCAGGATCCTCTCGTCTTCGACATGGATCAGCGCGGAATTGGTGTACCTGACAAGTGCAAGCGCCCGCTGCAGATTCTTCCGGTTGGATTCGAGCCTCCTGGCTTCGGTGATGTCGTCATATATGCCCAGCACGCCGAGCACTTTCCCTTGCGCATCACGAAGCGGCACCTTGGAAGTGCGCAGCCAGATATCTCTTCCGTCAGGCGTGATCTGAGGCTCTTCATAGTTCAGTTTCGGGATGCCTGAGTCCATCACGCGCCTGTCGTCTGCGCGGTAGATCTCCGCCTTGTCATGCCATGTCATCTGGAAATCGTCCTTGCCGATCAGATCATCCGGTCTTTCCAGACCCGCATCGCGTGCGAACGCGGTATTGCAGCCGAGATAGCGGAGATTTTTGTCCTTCCAGAAGACACGGATGGGCGCATTTTCGATAATGGAACGAAAGACGGTATTCGATTCGCTCGCCGCCTGAAGGAGCTTCAGGACTCCCTCCTCGGCAGGTTCGGACGGAAAAAAGATCACCGGGATCTGCGGATAGCGCAGCCTTGCCGATTGCAAAACGGAACCACTTTCGGCGCCGCAATCACAAAGCAGGATATCGGGACTGAAATCCTCTCCCTGGAACAGGGAATCCGTTTGCTGAACAAAGAAATCGATGCCGCTCTTCCGCAGGACGTGATTCATTCGTTCTGCATCCTGCCTTGAGCCTCCCACAATCAATATCCTCAATGGCTTCAATCCTGCCCCCTGCTGCGGCTCTCAAATTAGATACTAGCTTGCCTGCAGCCGAAAGCGAAAGGAATCCGATGCCCGGCTATCATGCCAAGGCATCTCGACCGAACCGTATCGAGAAGAAGCTCGCCGTCTTCGGTTTCACGGGGCTAAAAACGGCCGACCTGTGGTAGCATCTGCCTTCAAGAATGGAACCAAAGTCGGCAAATGAAGAAACTCAAGAAGCGCGCAAGAGCCATCCCTGAATCTTCCAGGCATCTTTTCCGAAAAATCGCCGCCATCCTGTTTCTGCTCATCGCGGTGCTGATTTCCGGCTCGATAGGCTACATGCTGGTGGAAGGCTGGTCTTTCCTCGACAGCCTTTACATGACGGTGATCACCGTTTCCTCCGTCGGTTACGGCGAAATCCACCCGCTTTCGAAGAGCGGCCGGATCTTCACCATGGTCCTGATCCTGTTCGGCTCGGGTATCCTGCTCTACAGCATTTCCATGATCACCGCCTTCTTCGTCGAAGGCGAACTGACAGACATTTTGAGAAGGATGAAGATGAAAAACACGATAGATGCCCTGCAAGACCATTACATCATATGCGGCGAAAGCCAGACCGGGCACTATGTCATCGACGAACTGCAAAAGACGCGCAGGTCTTTCGTCGTGGTCGAAACGGACAGGCACAAGATCGATTCGCTGATGGCGCGCAACATTCCCCATGTGGAAGGCGACGCGACAACGGAAGGCGCGCTCGAATCGGCCGGGATCAGCCGCGCTGCCGGACTCATCACCACTCTTCATACCGATGCGGAGAATCTTTTCGTGGTGCTGACCGCAAAGGGACTCAACCCCCGCCTCAGGGTGATCGCAAAGGCTGTGGAGGAAGAATCCCGCCAGAAGCTCCTGAAAGTGGGCGCCGATGGCGTGGTGATGCCGAATGCGATCGGCGGACTGCGCATGGTGTCCGAAATGACGAGGCCGAACGTGGTCAACTTCCTGGATCTCATGCTTAGAAGCAAGGAGCAGACCATCCGTGTCGAGGAAATACTGATCGCGGCCGACTCGCCCTTCATAGGAAAATCGCTCGTCGAAACGGGTATCGTCCACCTGCCGGACGTCACCGTCATATCCCTTGCAAAAGACGGCGACTACCTCATCAATCCGCCCAGAGACACGGTCATGAATGAAGGCATGGTGATCGTCCTGATGGGTACCGTGACGGCGATCAGCCAGATCAGGGGACTGGAAAACGCATCCTGATCCGCTGCCGAGCAACAATCGCGCAACAATGGTCTGCTAAGATTCAGGGGTGTTTTCGAACACACCCTCCGTATTATGCCCGCTCGCTGCGGGCATTTTTTTGCCGGCATGAATGTGCTATCCTCGATCCATGCGCAAACTGATTTTCCTGCTGCTCCTTGCTTCCTGTTCCGCAGCCGAGAACGGCGTGAAGGTCGGAACGGTGTTTTCCCCCGATCCGGATGTCGTCACCTGCCCGACAAAGGCGCTTCTGCAGGAGCTCGATGATTACGCCCTGAAGAAAGACGAAAAGGGCTACAAGTCCATGCTTCTCGATGGCGGCGGCCTCTGCACGACATTGCCTTCGATTGCGACCATGGTGGTGGCCGAAGTGGACGGAAAGATGATCAGGATTGCGCCTCAGCGCTCTCCCAACGCGAGGGGCGTCTGGACTTCCCCGAAAATACTGGGAAAAAGATAGTCTGCTTCAGCCATCCACGAGTTCCCCCGCATAAAGGCTCTGCCTGATCCTCGCTGCAGACTCGAGCGCGCCTTCCATGTATCCCCCGCCATACCCTGCGGTTTCGGAGCCGCCCAGAAAGAGTTTTCCTTCCCATAACGGCAGGCAAAGCGATTGATCGCCGTATTCGGGATGACCCCCTGCTGGCGAGAGATCCAGCCTGCTGCATGTATACGGTTCTTTTGCCCAGTCCTGAATCAGCGTCTCACCCGTTCCGGCCTGAATTCCGAACAGCTGCGTCATCTGGCTCGATATCAGCAGCTTCATGCTTTCGGGATCGACGGAAGCCCTGAAGCCGGAAGAAAGGGAAAAAAATCCGCCCAGCGCTGCATGACCCTTTTCATCGCAGGCATCGAAGATCTCTCCGAGCACCGCCTGCGCGTGGCTGACGAAGGCATTCCCCGAATCGCCATTCATGCGCCAGAAAGGCGTTTCATACCCGACCACCGCCTTTGCCTGGGCCGCCATCCAGGTCTGCGTATCGCGCATCGCCGCGAGCGTTCTTTCGTCCAGCCCCGGCTCGAAAACCACTTTTTCCGCAAGGAGTCTCGGCGGAATGGCGAGAACGGCCTGCCGGCAATGGACGATTTCCGCCCCATCCCCGGAGCGGAAAACGAGTTCGACATGATCGATTCTGTCCCTCGCTGCGACAAGCTCCCTGCCGAGACGAACCGTATCGTCCGGCATGGATGCTGCAAGCGCCTCCACCAGGGACATCATGCCGCCCACAAGCCGGTATGCGCCGCCATGCAAGTCTTCGAAGCGTATCCTGGAAGGCTCGTTTTCGGCATCCTTTAGATGAAGCACGGTGCCGCTCTCGTGCTGCGGAAAGCTTTCGAGTCCGAGCTCGGAGACCATCCTGCTCATGCGCGGCTGCATTTCAGGCCAGAACCAGGTTGGCCCGAGATCGACCCGCTGCCCGCCGCACTGCACCGAAAGGATGCGCCCGCCGAGGCGCATCCTCGCCTCGAAAAGGGCGAGCCTTCCCTTCAGGCCGGATGCAAGTGCCAGCCCGCAAAGTCCCCCGCCTGCTATCACGGTATCGAACATGATAACTCCGATGCAAGATTGACCTGGACCACCCCGTCCAGAATGCGCAATGGATATTCCTTCAGTTTCCATCCTGCCGGCTGAAGGCATTTCCCCGTATGACCATCGAAAACCCAGCCATGGGCGATGCAATAAAAGATTCTGCCGTTGAAATCGCCCCTCGCCAGCGAAACCTTTTCATGAGGGCAGGCCGCATCGCAGTCTTTCGGCTCCCCGCCGTCTGCCCACATGATGACGATTTCCCTTCCCCCCACCATGCACGGGACCAGTTCCCCCTCGTACAGGAGGGATTGTTTGCAAACATCTACATAAGCCATGTCAGCTCCTCATCTGTCGCATTACGGACAAAACGGCGTCAATAGGGAAACATGCAAGAAAGGTGCCCGAAGCTTGTGGATGCTCCCGAAAAGGGCTAAATTCGATTCATGAACTTCACCACGGAAAGGCTCGAACTGCGCCCCCTCGAAAAGAGAGACAGGGAAGATCTCCTTTTCATCTTTTCCCACCCGGAAGTGACAAGATATTACGAAATCGAAACCATGCATGATCCTCTCCATGCGGAGATTCTGCTCGACCATTTCATCGCCAACGGCCGCCTCGGGATATGCCTCAAGGGGGAGCGGCGAATCATAGGAAGCTGCGGCCTTTTCGCCATCAATACGGCTTACGCTTCGGCTTCGCTTGGATACGATCTTTCGCCGCAATACTGGGGCCGCGGCATCATGACGGAAGCGCTCGATGCACTGCTTTGCCGCGGCTTCTCTGCCCTCGGATTGAACAGAATCAGCGCCCTCACCTATCCGGACAATTCGAGATCGATCAGGGTGCTCTCCGGTCTCGGGTTCAGGACGGAAGGCCTGCTGAGGGAATTCGGCTTCTGGAAAGGCAGTTTCCACGACATGAGCCTGCATTCCCTGCTGGAAAGAGAATGGCGCAGCCGTCAAAGCAGTTCCGTGTCTTCGTGAGAATAGGGCGGTGAAGAAGCGCAGAGTATCCTGAGTTCGACTTCCCCCGTGTTCCTGATGCTGTGAGGGATCCCGGGCAGAATGCAGATCGTGTCTCCTGCCGATACTTCGAATACTTCATCCCCAAGCATCATCTCGCCCGATCCGCTCGCGACATGATAAAGCTCCTCGCTCGATAAATGCCTGTGGAGCGCAGTGCTCATGCCGATGCCGACGATGGCTTCAGCAAGGCTCTGCGCTTCGTTCAAATGGCTTTGCGGATGCATCAGCTCCCTGACGAGCGAACCGTCCTTCGTGACGAATGCCGGAAGATCTTCATACCTGTTTCTCATGCGGGCCTTTCAGTATGCTCACCACTTCTTCGTCCTCGACCTGCGGAAAATGCCGGTAGAACTGTCCCACAGCCTGGAAATATTCAGGCGCTTCCAGGCAGATCGTCTCGTCAGCCAGCTTCTTCACCTTCTCTAGCGTGTCGGGAGGGGAAACGGGAACAGCGCATATCAGCCTGGAAGGATGCCTCGACCTCAGCGAATGGAGCGCGGAAATCATGGTCGAGCCGGTCGCAAGGCCGTCGTCGACGACAATGGCGATCCTTCCTTCAGGATCGACGGGCGGCGTGTAGGCCTTCCGCCTTGACGCGAGTACTTCCATCTGGATCGCCTTCTCCCGATCCAGGTAGGCCGGTCCCGCCCCTTCCCTTTCCGCATAGTCGGCTATGTAGGTCCAGCCGGTTTCGTCGACCGAACCGACTGCCAATTCGGGGCTGTAGGGAGATCTCAGCTTCCTCACCAGGACGACGTCCAGCTCGCCATCGATTTCATCCGCGATGATCTTCGCCATGGGGACAGCTCCCCGTGGAATGGCGAGAACGAGAGCATGCCTCCCCCTGTACTGAATCAGCTTGCCGGCGAGCTGCCTCGCCGCATCTTCCCTGTCCCGGAACACTTGACCCTCCTCATTACAGGATAGCTCATCCAAGCGTTCTTGCGAGCGCGTTCTTTTCGGATACCGCCTTGCCGCACAGACAGAATCCGAGCATTTTCCCTTCTTCTCCAAGGAAGAGCGATTTCATGCCTTCCTCGCCTCCTTCGGTATGCCAGGCGCCGTCGAGACCCGGCTTCGGCGGGCAGACGACAGTCGGGGCAAGCGGCGTCTTGACCACGACCGGCATGGGCGGGAAAGCAAGCTTCATTTCCTTCCCGAGGATATTCGAGGCGAGCGCCTTCGAGGCATGCATGATGGGCATCACGAAGGGCAGCACCATCCCTTCGAATTCCATGCAGTCCCCGATCGCATGGATGTCGCCGACACTCGTCTGAAGGAATTCGTTCACCCTGATCCCCCTGCCGCATGCCAGTCCCGCATCGAGCGCGAGCTTCGTTCTCGGCACAAGGCCCACTGCGGACAGCAGGACATCCGCAGCGTGACTGCTTCCGTCTGCGAGATGAACCCTTCCTTCCTCGAATCTCGTGACGCTCGCATTGAAATGCCAGCCGACACCCTTCATCCTTTTCATGATCCATTCGCCGCATTCGGGCGGGACGAGCCGGCCCAGAGGCTGGCTCGCGATGTCGAAGACATCCACCTCGAATCCTGCGGAAAGGAGATCATTCGCAAATTCGCAGCCTATCAGCCCTGCGCCGAGTATCGCTATCCTTCTTTTTCCCGCCAGGGCCTGCCTGAATTTCCGGTAGTCAAGAAGATCGTTGACGGAATACATCTCCCCTTCCACGGGCAGCCGAATGGGATCTGCGCCCAGCGCCAGGACGAGCTTCGAATAACCCATTCTTCCTTCTCCGGTCGAAATCTCGCGACTTTCCGGGTGGATCGCATCCACCTTTCTTTCGTGAATCACTTCTATCCCGATTTCGGAAGCCATCTCGGAAGCCCGCTTAAGGATCAGGGAATCCGGCGTCTTCCCTGATGCGAAGGCATTCGAAAGCATGGGTTTGGAGTAGAAATCGGCGCCGTCGGACGAGATCAGGCAGATGGGGACTTGCCCGTCCAGCCGCCTGATCTCCTTCGCGCTCTGGTAGCCCGCCAATCCTCCGCCGACGATGACGATGGGTTCATCCATCAGATTTCGACCATTTCGAAATCCGATTTCGCCACGCCGCAATCCGGGCAATTCCAGCCCTCCGGAATGTCCTCCCAGCGCGTTCCCGCGGCAATGCCTTCTTCAGGCATGCCGAGCGCCTCTTCGTAAACGAATCCGCAGACAACGCATTGCCATTTCTTCATGATTGAACTCCCTTGTTGTTGATCGCTTCCAAAGCCTTCCTGTAATGGGCGGCATGACGTTCTTCCACTTTCGCAAGCGCCGAGAAACGCTTCACGGCCTTCGCCAGTGTGGCGCTGAACCTTTCGGCATGCTCACGGGATTCGGCGATCTGCTCATCCATCTCTGCCACCGCATCGATTTTTCCTTCCTCTTCCGCCGCTTTCCTGAACGAAGGATACATCTCCGTGTACTCATAGGTTTCGCCCTCGATTGCGGCCTCCAGGCATTTCTCGGGGGTGGTCGATTCATCCGGATAGAGCAGGTCGAGATGTCCGAAGGCATGCAGCACTTCCTGCGCTGCCGTTTCCTCGAAAACCCTTGCGGTCTCGATGTCGCCAGCCTTGCGGCATTTCCCTGCGAAATAGAGGTACTTGATATGGGCCATCGATTCGCCGGCGAAAGCCGCTTCGATGTTCATCATGGTCGGTGATTTCATTTCCTTCTCCTGTTCGAGAGCAGATGCTCAGGAACCATGCTACAGGGGGGAGAAAAATCCGTCTAATTGATTGTCATGACGGATTTTATAGGGAAATTAAATCACGCTGTCACGGCAGCCGCATCCGGAAGCTTGGTCACGCCGGGAAGCTGGCAATCCAGTATGGCCTGCCTCACCGCATCGACGGCCTGCGGCCTGTAGAAGCTCTTTCTCCATGCAAGCACGACCCGCCTCGAAGGAACCGGAGAGGAAAAAGGCCTGATGGCGATCAGCGGATTTCTGGTTTCCTCGGAATCGGCTGCCGTGGAGGGAAGGACCGTGATGCCCGAACCCGAGGCGACCATGTACCTGATCGTTTCGAGCGAGCTTCCTTCGACTGTCTTCTGAAGGCCTGAACTGGAGGCGATGGTCCTGCTCAAAGCCGGACTTGCCTGCAGCACCTGGTCCCTGAAGCAGTTTCCTGCAGCGAGCAGGAAGAGGTTGTCCTGGGCAAGCTGGGATGCCGAGATGCTGTTCTTCGAAAGCCATTTGTGGTTGGCGGGAAGGGCGACCCTGAAAGGCTCCTCGTAAATCTCCTGAGTCACAATCCCGGGCTCGGAGAAAGGGGCGGAAACGACCACGACGTCGAGTTCTCCGCGCTTCAGCAGATCGGAAAGCCTGTTGGTGAAATTTTCCTGGATGAGAAGAGGCATCATCGGGGCCCGCTCATGCAGGATCGGGATCAGCTTCGGAAACAGATAGGGAGCGATGGTGTAGATGGCGCCTATCCTGAGCGAACCGTTGAGCTGTTCCTTTCCCTTGTGCGCCATCTGCCTGATCGCAGTGGTCTCTTCCAGAACGCGCTTTGCCTGGACGACGATCATTTCGCCTATCGGCGTCACGGAAACATCGCTCATGCCGCGCTCGAAGAGCGTGACACCGAGTTCGTCTTCCAGCTTCCTGACTGCGACGCTGAGCGTAGGCTGGCTGACGAAACAGGCCTTGGCCGCCCTGCCGAAATGCCGCTCGCGCGCAAGCGCCACGATGTATTTGAATTCCGTAAGTGTCATGGTTGGTTCACCCCAAGTTATATTGATAGTTTATCACAATAATAAACCAACTTCCAAGCCATGAGCGAAACGGCCGCTTTTTAAAAACCCTATTCGCAACAGATATATAGAAAACCACTGGTTTCTCATTGCTTGAATATACCCTTGAGAATCTCCTCGTTCATCTTTTTCCTGATCTCCATTTTCTTCTCTTCCACCCTGGACTTGAGTTCACCCTTGACGAGAGAACCCAGATCGAGCGAATAGCGCAGCGAATCGAAAGGGCCTGAAATCCTGAGGGGAAGCGTGACGCCCTTGAGCTGTGGAAGTTCCGCACCGCCCTGTCCCTGCAGGGTTGCGACGACGGAAACCCTGGCAAGATAGTCGAGCCTGCTCCTGCCCAGGTCGATTTCCCCTTCCCCGCCGAGACGAAGAAGCGGGGATTTGGCGGCAAGATCGCTGTTTCGGGCCACGCCATTCCTGATTTCGAAGGTCGCCGAAAGCTCGGAGAAATCGGTCTTTTCGGATGCGTTCGCCATGCCGGTCTCCATTCCCCCGATCTTCGACCTGATCCCCCTCAATGCCGACACAAGGTCGATCCCCCTCACCGCACCGTCGAAAAGATGAAGCGAAACATGTCCGCCAAGGGTTTTCTTCAGTTCCCCGAAGGAACTCCCATTGGCAAAGAGATCTGCAGAGACATCGCCTTTTCCCTCGATGATGTCCTTTTTCGTCATGTCTCTCACCAGCGGGCCGATGCTGATCCCCGAAAGCTTCTGCCTGAGCGAGAATTTCGAAGCCGCCGAGACGCTCGCGCTTCCCGTTGCCTTGCCCTGATAGAGAACAGCGCTCAAGGGATCGAGATGAAGGCGGGAATTTTCGACCCGGATGCCCGCATTGAAGGCGGAAAGCCTGAGCCCGTACAACCTGAGAGAAGCGACGGAAAGCCTGCCTTTTGCATCGAGCTTCCTGAGAAAGGAAAGATCGAAAGGCTTCCCCTTTTCGCCTCCGGAAAGGTATCTGTCGGCATCCAGCCTGTCTATTCCGACATCGAAACGATAGGAAGGGGCATCGAAATTCGCCATGGAAAACTTCACCCTGGCATGGCTTTGATCGAAAGCGGAATCGATATCTGCAGAGAATCTCCGGTTTGCCCAATCGATTTCCGCATTTCCTTTTGCCGAAAGCCCGAAATTCCCCTTTTCGTATTTCAGATCCAGCTTGTCGAAGGTGTAGCGCGCAGGCTCGATCGTCAAACCGCTCTTGAAGGTGAAACGGGAATCCGCCATTTCGAATCCGGCGGAAATGTCGGAATGAATTCCTTCCCTCAGCCTTCCCGTCCTGAGAAAAACGCTTTCCATCTCCGTCTTCTTCCCGGTTTCCTCGTCTTCGTAGGAAACCGAACTGTTTCGGAT
>JAJZTQ010000042.1:1587-11192 GCA_021848825.1 Pseudomonadota bacterium | reverse complement strand
TCTTTCCATCGCGGCGGCGAAGAAGCCGTCCGTTCCGTGGATGTCGGGGCGAAGCTCGAGGTATTTTCCCGTGTCGAGATCGATATGCTGGGATTTCATGATTTCGGACGCGTCCAGCAGCCTGAAATCGGGGTGACTTTCCAGGAATTTCCCGACGATCTCCTGGTTTTCCTCGGGCAATATGCTGCAGGTGGAATAGACCAGCCTTCCCCCAGGCTTCACCAGAACGGATGCGCCTGAAAGGATGGCAAGCTGCTTTTCCTTCAATTCTTCGACGCTCCTTTCGGACTGCCGCCATTTCAGGTCCGGATTCCGCCTCAATGTGCCGAGGCCGCTGCATGGCGCGTCGACCAGCACCTTGTCTATCTTCCTGGAAAGCCGCTTCACCTTGATGTCGTTTTCGTTCCTGATCAGCTGGGGGGTGACATTGGAAAGCCCTGAACGGGCAAGCCTGGGCTTCAACTTCTCCAGCCTTTTTTCCGAAACGTCGAAGGCATAGATCCTCCCTGTCGAACTCATCAGCGCGCCGATCATCAATGTCTTTCCCCCTGCGCCGGCGCAGAAATCGACGACCATTTCCCGTCTCTTCGGGGAAAGAAGATAGCCGAGGAGCTGGCTCCCCTCGTCCTGGACCTCGATTTTTCCGTCCAGGAAGAGCGGATTTTCGTTGAGGGGAAAGTTTTCGGCTATCCTGATGCCTGCGGGAGACCATTTCATCGCTTCTCCGCCCATGCTCTCCAGCATTTCAGCCCTTCCGGCCTTGATCGTGTTGACTCTCAGATCGAAAGGCGCCCTCTGCTGCATGGCGCGGCCGATCGAGAGGATTTCGTCATCGCTCATGCCGGAGCGGAGTCTGGAGACGATCCATTCAGGAAGCTCGGCCCTGATTTCAAGGGGAAGATCGTCGAGCCGGACCGCTTTCAGCGATTTCAGCCATTTCTCCTCCTCTTCGGAGAGATAGGGCTGGAGCTCCTTCAGGTTCATCCCTTCCATCCTGGCGAGAAAGGCGAGCAGAATCCTTCTTGGCGTTCCCTTTTCCCCCGATGCTTCTATCAGATGGTCTATCTGAAGTTTTTTTCTGAGTATCGCGAAAACGGTTTCAGCGACATATGCACGCTCGGATTTCCCTGTCCTTTCTTCCTGGAAGAAGCGGCGCAAAGCCGAATCCGCGGGATCCCTCATCGGGAGTATCCTGCGCAGCGCTTCGACGGAGAGTTCGAGCCTAATCCTGTTGATTTTTTTCATGGCACGGATTGTACATCAATACTGCCCCTCTTCAGGACTCTGCAGATCTGGCCCATCACGGGGCGGCCGCTTTCGTACCTGATCACGGCATCGCGACTTGAAGCTGTTTCGAACCCGATTGCTTCGATCAGGCCCGACAGATAGGATTGCGAATGCCTGTATCTTCCGCTGATGTCCAGGTCGTATTCGGTGCCGGATTCGCACTTTTCCGTCGTGAATATGAAAATTCCAGAAGCCCTCAGGCTGGAAAAAACCCCCTTCAAGACCGGCTCCAGGTTTCCGAAATAGATCAGCGTGTCCATGCAGGCGACGAGATCGAAGCGATCC
This sequence comes from Pseudomonadota bacterium, assembly GCA_021848825.1. Lineage (GTDB taxonomy): Bacteria > Pseudomonadota > Gammaproteobacteria > Burkholderiales > JABEVD01 > JABEVD01. Next base: position 9,620 of record JAJZTQ010000042.1, on the reverse strand, counting down.
TTCTCTTTTTGCAGGAATTGGCCCATTTCAGACTTGACGAGAAGGTCGTAGCAATTTCTTTCCCTTGCCTTTTCGAGCATCGCGGCGCTGATGTCGACGCCCGTGAGCGAAGCAGAGAACGGTTTCAAGATCATGCCGTTCAGCCCTGTTCCGCATCCCATGTCCAATATTTCCATTCGATGCCGGTCGAGAAGAAGCAGTTCCTTTTCGAGCAGTTCCGGGCCCCTGTATTTCAGTTTTTCAAGATGCGAATCGAAGCTTGCTGCGAAGTGGTCGAATGTCGCTTCGAGATACCGGTCCGAGCATCGCTCAGGAACATCGTTGCCGCGGAATGCGGTCAGCATGTGGGAAGGGACCGGGTTTTCCGGATCATCCGCAAGCCAGTTTTCCATGATGGCGATCGCATCGGATTTCATGCCGATTTCGAAATGGGCGACGGCGAGCCTGATCCTCGGCTTGTCTTTTGCGGGATCCTTGATGAATCCCTTGCAGTTGAAGTATTTCGCCTCTTCAAATCGCTCCTGGCTCGCAAGAAGGGAAGAGAGAAGGTAATAGGCGTCAGGGCATTCGGGATCGATGCGGCTTGCCGCGAGATAGGCCTTTTCGGCCTGGTCCGGTTCTCCAGCTTCCTCGAAAAGCGATCCCAGGTTCGTCCAGCCGAAATAATTCGCGGAATCGAGCTTCAACGAATTCAGAAAGGATTCGATCGCTTCTTCCTTCCGATCGAGCCTCGATAGCAGTATGCCATGGTTGTAATGCCATTCCGCCTTCGAATCGTCCAGCCGCAGTGATTCAGAGAGAAATTCCAGGGATTCTTCGAGCTTTCCCTGCTGCATCAGCAGGAAGCCGAGATAATGTCTGGGTTCGGGGGAATCCGGGTATTCGGAGATGGTCTTCCTGTAGAGGGCTTCGCTTTCGGCATGCCTTTCTTCCAGATGCAGTGCCATCGCCCTTTGAAGCAGGATGGCCTTTCCTTCAGGCACGTCAGGCGCGATGCTTCGATTTCTTGACAGCCTGGTCCTTCGGGTATTGCTCCAGGGTGACGATGACCGATTCGAAACCATGCTTGTAAAGGAATCTGGCGGCCTCATCGAGCGAGCCGAATATTCTCGGATTTTCGTCGCGCTTGGCATTGGCCAGAAAGCCGTAATCGGCATAGATCGTGGTGAGGAAAACAGCCCATCCTTCAGGAAGATAGAAAATCTCCGGGTATTTCAGCATGCCGTCGTATTTTGCGAGGTCGGATTCTATCCAGGTTTCTTCCAAGATCATGCTCCATTCGGTTGGTCCGGCTCATGATCATACACCAGAAGGATTGGTTTTTGTTTGAATCATTGGGCCGGGAAGTCGGAAGTGATCCTGGCGAGTTCGAGAAGGGATGATGCGCCGGTCTTGTGCATGATGCGGGAGCGGTGGATTTCGACGGTGCGGTAGCTTATGCCGAGATGCTTCGCGATTTCCTTGTTGGGATGACCCGCGAGCGCAAGCGCCATGACTTCCCTCTCGCGCTCGGTGAGATTGTCGAGGCGGCAACAGATCGAACGCCTTTTCATGGCTTCTTCCCTGAGGAAGGCGTCCTTTTCCAGCGCCTCGTGCACTCTTTCGAGCAGTATCGATGCGTCGACAGGCTTGGTGAGGAAATCCACTGCGCCTGCCTTGATCGTCTTCACCGTCATGGGAATGTCGCCATGGGCGGAGAGGAAGATCACGGGAAGATGGATTCCTCTCCTCAGAAGCTCCTGCTGCAGGGCGGGACCATCCATGAGAGGCATGTGCACTTCCATGATGATGCATCCCCTCTGTTCTGCGCTGCATGTGGCGAGAAAGCCGGCGGGGCTGGCATGGGCTTCGACTGCAAGACCGGTTATCGCGAGCAGGAAGGTGAGGGAATCGCGCACCATGGGGTCGCCGTCAAGGATATATACCTTGGTCTCCGTTCCCGTTCTTCCCGGGTGAAATGAAACATGCGTCATTCGGGATCTCCTTGTCTGAGCGAAGGCCTGGGATTTCATTATTTCAGACTATAGACAACAGACGCGCCGATGGAGTTCCTGAATATACGTGTTTCCACGTACGTGCGCGCACGAATTCATCGTTTGATGACCCGGGCCTATTCTCTTCCTCATCCAGTCAGCTCAATGCCGGGTTGAGATCAGCAAAGGAATAGCCATGGAGCAAGCGGAGCAGGGAGAGGAATCTTTTCCGGAAGAGGTCGGATACGATGTAACCCAGATCTATTTCAGGGATGTCAGGCGATGGAATGTTCTGGGACAGGAACAGGAAAGGCATCTTTCCAGGAGAGCCAGGGCGGGGGATTTCGAGGCAAGGCAGAAGATGATAGAGCACAATCTCAGGCTTGTCATCAACATCGCCAGGCATTACGAGAATCGCGGCCTGGCGCTTTCCGACCTGATAGAGGAAGGGAATCTCGGCCTGATCCATGCCCTCGAGAAATTCGAGCCGGATTTCGGATTCAGGTTCTCCACCTATGCGACCTGCTGGATAAGGCAGTATATCGAACGCGCGATCATGAACCAGTCCCGCTGCATCCGTCTGCCGATTTACATGGTCAAGCGGTTGAATGCGATCAGGAGGGAGATGAACAGAGAGGATGAATCGGACTTCGAAAGCATCGCGGGCAGGCTCGGCATCAAGGTCGACAGCGTGCACGAGGCGCTGAAGCAGAACGAATGGATTCTCTCCCTGGATGCGCCGCTGGAAGTCGATCCTTCGCTTTCCCTGGGCGAATCGATCGAGGACGAGAACGGGATTCCCCCCGACATGGCAAGCGAACAGGGGGAGATGAGGAGGATAGTCGAAGCCTGCGTGGACGAGCTCGATCCGAGGCAGAGAGCGGTGATCGAAAAAAGGTTCGGATTCAGGGGGCAGGAAAGCATGACGCTCGACCAGGTGGCGAAATCGATGGGCCTGACCATGGAGAGGATCAGGCAGATCCAGATCGAAGCGATCAGGCAGATCAGGAGGCGCCTTGCAATGGAGGGGATCCGGAAGGAAATGCTGTTTTAGTCCCGGCATGCGGACCGCCTCTCCAGGGCGGAAACTGTCATGCCGAATGGCGGCGCCTGGAGTCAGCGCATGGAGAATGTCATGCAGTCGCCATGGTCTTCGCAAATGCCGACCTTTATGCTTTCAGAGCTGCATTCGAAGTCATTGTTGTGCCTGCACGAGGCAACCTTGCAGGCGCCCACGCCTGCAGTCTGGCTTTTTATTCCGCCATGCGCGGATGATTTGAAAAAGGTGTCGCACATGGGATGCGCGCCATCGCCTATGGTGATCGCAATGGCGTGACAGCTTTTGCCCGTGTTGTAGGCGCATTCGGATACTGCGCATTCGGATACGTTTGCCATTTTCATGACGGACCTCCTTTTCATCGAATTGTCCTTCCGGGCCAATGACACGCCGGCTACTAACAAGCTAGTAAAGCAGGGCCGGGTTTTGAATAAGTGCGAGCACGTATGGGGGATGCGGAAAGTCTTGAAACCTTCGGCCTCTGGTCTATATTTACTAGCACTGGCCCGGCGAGGAGGGAGGGAGAACGTTGAAGCATTGGTGGTCATTAATGGCCCTGATCCTCTCCGCATGCGCGACAACGCCGCCTGCACGCCTCTCCGGCGGCCCGTTCTCGACCATCACGCCCTCGCTTGCCCGGACGAGGGACCTCGTGGGAAGCCGGGTGCGATGGGGCGGGACGATTGCGGAAGTCGTGCCGGGAAAAAGCGAAACCTGCTTTCAGGTGGTTGGCCGTCCGCTGGATTCCAAGGCGCGTCCCGAGGAGGGAGACAGCACGGAGGGCAGGTACATCGCCTGCGCAGCGGGATTTTATGATCCCGCCGTCTACGCTTCGGGAAGGGAAATCACGGTCACGGGTACCCTGGAGAGCCCGCAGCCGGGAAGAATCGGGGAATATGAGTACCGTTTTCCCCGCGTTTCAGCCGATGAAGTCTATCTCTGGCCAAGGTGGGAGCCTGCCTATTATTCTCCTTTCTGGTATTCCCCCGGCCCATGGGGTCCATGGTAGGGAGGGCGGTTCAGTGGTTCTTCCTGCCGATGGGGCGGGGTCGAGAAGTGTGCGCAGGTACGAGAGAATCTGCATATGTCGTCGCTCCCGTTGTCTATTATTGAGTATCACTCTCAATTCAAGAGGAGGGCACATCATGTTACCGGAAGCAGCAATGCAGCAAACGGAAGAAGTCGACATGGAAAAACTTGGCAAGGTCGTCACGGACGCGATCGGATCGATCGCGGAGGCTACAGGACTTTCTTCGGACGAGGTGCTCAAGGTGATCGAGGAAGTCAATGTCGGAACCCTGAAGGATGCAACCAGGCAGGCCATGAGGAAAATTTCCGTGGCAACCGATCTCGATACGGAGGAAATCACGGATATCTTCACCGAAAGCACAACGGCGACCCTCGATGACATCGTGACGAGACTCCATGAGAAGAGCAAGGCGGACAGGAGAAACATGCTTGCCTACTAGAATGATGGCGCATGCCCTGGTCAGGGCGCTCCTTGCTGTCGTGCTGGGCACATTCCTTTCGACGGCTTTCGCGACGGAGGGGAAGGTGACCATCATCTCCCCTGACAACGGGGCGAGGGTCAGATCTTCCTCGCCCATCCATGTCATATACGTGGCGACTTTCGACAACACCGGAGACCATGTTCATCTCTACCTGGACGGCCAGGATCACGAGACGCTGAGAAATCTGACGATCAGACGCACCATGGAAAGCTACGGCAACGGAACATGGCAGGTGGTCAGGAGGAGCCTGAAGGGCAGGAAGGCCATCGGACCGCTTTCCCCCGGCGAGCACAGCATATGCATCATGGTCGTCGATCGGGAACACAAGCCGACCGGACTTCAAAAATGCATCGAAGTGTTTGCGGGGGTGACGGAATAGCGGTCTATCTGGAGAATTTCCTGGAAAGAGACTGCCGCCATTTCCAGTCTTCGATGTAGGCGGCTGCGAGTTCCGGGGAATTTTCGACGAGGAGGATGTTCTCGGCGTTGTTCTTCTGAGCCGACATGCTGAAATTGAAGCTCCCGGTCAGCACGGATTTTCCGTCGAAGATCATGACCTTGTTGTGGGCGATACGAACCGAATCGTCTATCCATACCGGAACGCCGTGATTCGCCATGTAGGTCGCGCCTGAATATCTTCCCCTGTCGTTCTCCTTGTCCGCGATGACTTCCACGTCCACCCCCCTTTCCCTGGCGTCGAGGAGCGCGGAAAGGATGGGTTTGCTGGTGAAGCTGTAGGCCTGGACGAGGATCTGCTTTTTCGCATGGCGAATCGCATCGACGATCACGCTTGTCGCCTGCCCGTTTGGGCTGAAAGCGACGATCGCGCGGCTTCTGATTTCGATTTCCTGTGCTCTGGGCGCCGATTCGCGCCCGGAGAAATCATATGCCGATGCCGCATGGCAAAGGAGGAAAAGGGCAGCGAAGGAAACGAACTTCAGGTTCATGGCAGTTCGGTCAAAATGCGAATTCTGCTTTTCACGAACGAACCTGTCAATTCCATTGGCCGACCCTGTAGCTCCCCGCAGGCATGCCCGATGCGATGGCCAGCCTGTTCCAGCCGTTGATGGCGATGACGGCGAGCGTCAGGTTGGCCAGTTCCTTTTCCCCGAAAAACCCGAGTGTCTCCTCGATCAGGCTTTCAGGCATGGGTTTCCCGGCGATCGTGGTGAGCGCTTCCGCCCAGCGAAGGGCGGCTCTTTCCCTGGTCGAGAAGAAGGGGGTCTCATGCCATGCGGGGAGCGCATAGAGGCGCTGTTCGCTCTCCCCTTCCGCCCTCGCATCCTTGGTGTGCATGTCGATGCAGTAGGCGCAGCCGTTGATCTGCGATACCCGCGTCTTGACGAGTTCGATAAGGCTTTTTTCCAGTCCCGAACTGCGGACATGGGTTTCCAGATCCCTCATCGCCTTGAGCCCTTCTGTTGCGATTGCTGCAAAATCGATATTCATCGCTCTCTCCTGATATCCGGCAACAGCCGTATATCCTCAAGACGAAAGCGCATGCGGATTCGTGACGGATTTCAGTTTTTCGGGGTTGCGCACGGTATAGATGTCGAGGATTCTATTCCCGTCCGTCACCAGGGAAGTGGCCGAATCCAGTTTTCCATGGACCTTCCGCAGTATCCCGGGAATGCCGTTTATTTCCGCAATCATGAAGTCCGTGCTTTCCCCATACCTTCTGCTGATAGCGCAATAGAGCCGCGCCACGCGGTCCGGACCATGAAGAGGGCGAAGCACGGATTGCACCTTGCCTCCTCCATCCCCGGTGAGCGTGATGTCTTCGGAGAAAAGCGCAGTCAGCTTTTCCTTTTCCCCCGAGCGGGCCGCTTCCATGAACTTGCCGAGAAGGGCGAGATGCGCTTCCCTGCTCACCTCGAAACGGGGGCGGTCGAGCTTCACCCTTTGCCTTGCCCTGTGCACGAGCTGACGGCAGGCATCCCCGCTTTTTCCCAGCATCCGCTCTATTTCAGGATAGTCGAAATCGAATACCGTCTTCAGCAGGAAGGCCGCCCTTTCGTCCGGAGAGAGGCGCTCGAGAACCATCAGGAAGGCGACTGAAATATCCCCCGCCATCTCGAGATACTGTTCTGCAGGCGGAACAGATTCGGTCACCCAGGGTTCGGGTATCCATTGTCCGACGTAATGCTCGCGCTCGGTTTTCGCGCTTCTCAATCTGTCTATGGAGAGCCTTGTCACGACAGTGACGAGCCACGCCTCGGGGCTTCTCAGCATGGAACTGTCGGACTGCATCCATTTGACATAGGCATCCTGCAAGATGTCTTCCGCATCGCTTCGCGTGCCGAGCATCCTGTAGGCGATGCCCATCAGCCTTTTCCTGTGTTTCTCGAAGTTTTCCATGACGACTCCTTTCCCGGTAGACGGAAAAGCATTGCGTTTTGTGACATCAGACAGGAAGAAGCAGGACGAGCTTCAGATCGCGCCTCAATGCCGGATAGAAGGTGGTCTGAAGATAGGACAGCCTGAGCCCGCCTCGGATGAAAATTCTCAGCCCCCCTTCCCTTGCCGTGACTTCGTATTCGTCCCAGCATTTCGAGAAGAATGGGCTTTTTGCCGAAAGCTCGGCTATCAGCTCCTTCAGGTCAGCTTCATCGGCATGGCGGCCGCAATCCGCCCTGAATTCGGCTGCAAGCCTTTTCGCCCTTTCTTCCCAGTTTTCTATCAGCTCTCTTGCGAAAGGGGAGAGGAAGGTGAAGCGAAGGAGATTCGGCGCGTCTTCCTTGTCGAGCCAGCCCTCGAAGAGCTTCAGCGCCTCCTTGTTCCAGGAAAGGACATTCCACTTCCTGTCCAGGATATAGGCCGGGGTGGTCACGAATTCGACGCATTGGAGCAGGGCTCCTTCAATCTTCTCGCCTTCGCCTTCTTCATCCAGCTTTCCGGCAAGAATGAAAAGATAGCGGCGCTCTGCCTGAGTGAGCGCCAGCGCGTCCGAAAGCCTCTCCAGCATGGAAGAGGACGCCTTGACTTCCCTTCCCTGCTCGAGCCATGTGATCCAGGTCGGACTGACCCCGCAAAGCTGGGCGAGCTCTTCCCTTCTCAGCCCGGGCGTCCTGCGCCTTCCAGCCGAACGGAATCCGGCATTCTCCGGGTTTGTCCGTTCGCGGTGCTTTCTGATGAAAAGACCCAGATCCCTGTAGTTCATGGTGGTCATTATACCAGGATAAGATGTTGTCTTGTTCCAGGATATTGCCCTTCATATACTGGATTCTCCAAAACGGAAGGAGGATGAAATGGAACAGCAGAAGCTTTCAGGAAGCCAGTTCGGCAATGCTGCGGAAAGATATCTCGACAGCCCGGTGCATGCGAAAGGGCAGGATCTGGCGAGGCTCTCGAAGCTCGTCCGGGGGCCGATCAGGGCGCTCGATCTCGGCTGCGGTGCGGGGCATGCGAGCTTTGCGCTGGCGTCAAATGGGGCGCATGTGACGGCCTGCGATGTCTCCGATAAAATGCTGGAGGTCGTCATGATGGAGGCGG
>JAJZTQ010000042.1:0-1487 GCA_021848825.1 Pseudomonadota bacterium | reverse complement strand
GAATTCGTCAGGGACGGGATCAGGCACAGCCTGGACTTCGGGCTGAACCCCGTCACCTGCAGGGCATCCGATGTGCTCAGGCATGAGACGGGTTACTGCTATGCGAAAAGCCATCTGCTCGCGGCGCTCCTGCGCGCGAACGGCATTCCCGCCGGCCTCTGCTATCAGCGTCTCGCCATCGATGGAGGCAGATACTGCCTTCACGGATTGAATGCCGTCTTTCTGCCGGAATACGGCTGGTACCGGGTCGATCCGCGGGGAAAGAAGCCCGGCCTCCTGGCCGATTTCGATCCTCCTCGAGAGGTGCTGCCTTATCCGGCTTCCGGAAAGGGGGAGGGCATGCTTGCCGACATACTGGACTACCCCCTGGCGGAGGTCGTCAGGGTGCTCGAAACCTGCCCGACGTATGAAAGCGTGCGCGACAATCTTCCGGACATCGCATTGCCGTAGCAGATGGTTTCGAAGGACTCGACTTGCATGAAACGGAATGATGGTGTATATACACATTATGTCGGAAGAAGACAACGCATTCCTGGCCTGCCGCGATTGCCGCTGCTCCGCGCTCAGACGGGCGAGCCGGACAATCACCCAGCATTACGAAACATGCTTTCGCGGCACGGGCCTGCGCGCAACCCAGTTCACGCTGCTCGCGACGCTCGCCCAGATGGGGCCGCTTGCCCTTGGATCCCTGGCTTCGGCGCTAGGGCTCGAGCGGACGACCTTGACCAGGAATCTTCGCGCCCTGGAGAAGAGGGGGTTCGTCCATGCGCTTTCCGAAAAGGACAGAAGGGTGAGGAAAATAGAGATCACGAAAGAGGGAAGGGCGGCTGCGCTTTCCGCGCTGGATGCCTGGAAACTCGCCCAGTCGACGGCGGACGAGGTGTTGGCGCGAACGGGCCTGAAGTTCTGATTTTTTTTGTCCACTTATGTGTATATACACGGAGGAGTGTCATGAACCACGATCTTGTCGCATCAATCGAACTGACCGGCTGTTCAGCCATCATTATTGCAGTGCTTTCATCTTCTTTCGGTGAAAGCCTTTCCGAGAAAATCAGAATCGCTTCCGGACTTGCCCTCTGGTTCGCCTTCGTTGCGCTGCTCGGCGCGACGGGCGCTCTCGGCTACGAACACGGCACAGGCGCGCCAGGCCTTGGCGCAGCTGTGACGCTCCCCATAGCCGCACTGTCTATGCTGGTTCTTCGTTCGCCCATGCTCAGGAGAAGGCTGGATGCCATTCCGCTTGCCGCGCTGATAGGCGTTCATGCGATCCGCATCCTGGGCGTGAGCTTCCTGATCCTTTATGCGGCTAATCGCCTTCCCGCGCCTTTCGCTCCGCTTGCCGGATGGGGGGACATCATCGCCGGGACAGCGGCCATTCCCTTGGCCTATCTCGCAAGAAATGGCCACAGGAGAGCGGTTCTTTCCTGGAATGTCTTCGGCCTCCTCGACCTCGTCACGGCGATCGGTCTCGGCGCAACTTCCTCTCC
>JAJZTQ010000020.1:2460-51598 GCA_021848825.1 Pseudomonadota bacterium | reverse complement strand
TTGCCTGGCTTTTCGGCCTGGGCGCCGGAATCCTGGGCGGGGCTTACGGAATGAACGGACCGCCGCTCATCGTTTACGGAACGCTCAAGCGATGGTCTCCCCAGCATTTTCGCGCGACTTTGCAGGGCTATTTTCTGCCGGCGAGCACCTTGGTCATGAGCGGGTATTGGGCAACAGGTCTTTGGACTGCCAATGTCACGCACCTCTACTGGATGTCTCTGCCCGGCGCCCTTTTGGCGATACTGCTGGGGAGAATGGCGAATCAGCGCATGAAGGGCCCCTCCTTCATTCGATACGTGCATGTCGGCCTTATCGTCATCGGGGCGGTGTTGTTGACGCAGAGCCTGGCGTGACTGCGGGAAAGTAATCTTGATCCGGTTTTCTGCCCAGAAGAATGTGGATTGATGTACGATCACATCATCGAAAGAAAAAGGTGAGTCATGTCAGATGTAACAACATTCAACCCGGATCATCTGAAGCCGGCCGACCGGATATGCACGCCGGACCCGAGGCATGTGAATTCAGGGCTTTCCATACAGGACGAAGCGGCCAGGCTTCGCGGTTCCGTGGAAGGATACAGGCTGAACGGATCCGTTCCAGAAAATATCGTCATCCACTTCGAGACTGCAAAGAATCTTTACCTGTATGCGCTATTCGCATCCCGCTTCTATTCGGTGGCGGAGCAGCAGGCATTGGCCAGTCTGGAATTCGCATTGCGCGAGAAGTTCAAAATGGAGCTGAAATCGGGCAGGGTCAAAAGGGTGCCTCACGGCGTCGGAAATCTTCTCGAAGCTGCTATCGAATCCGGTTTCATCCCGGAGGAGAAATTCACCTGGCTCGATGACTTCATCCATGGAATTCCAAGGATCAAGAACGACTATGCAGACGGACGCAATGCGGAAGATCAGGCCGTTGTGCATCTCCTCGATCCTGTCAGCCAGCTGATAAATCTGCTTTTTCAATGATGTGGCTGCTGGTCCGACGGCGTGTCCTTGGATGAAATCGATTTACCTCCTATGATTAGAATTGAGGGCGTTTCGCCAGAAACAAAAAAGGAGGCTTGCCATGGAAATGGAAGAGAAAAAGCGCCAGATAACCGACCTAGTTTCAGCGATTTTTGCCGTGATCATTTTCTTCATGGCGCTGTCCATGGTCAGCAACTGAAGTGCTTCGCCCCGAATGGACAAAAAAAACCCGTCAGGGGATGACGGGTCAATAGGGGAGAGATAAGTCCACTATAGACCATGGTTGTCACATCATTGTTGAATGCGGGTAACGTTTTGTATCGAACAGAAGGATCGGGAATGGACAAGGATATCAGGAGGGTGGTGGCGGAGGATGTCGAGACCTTCAGGAAGAAGGCGAAGTTCTACAGGGAAAACCACTTTCATGAGGCTGCGATCTTCGCCGACAGGCTCGCTTCCAACCTCGAACTTGCGTTGACTACGCTGCCGAGGGAAGACGAACCGGATATCGTCTAGTGCTTGGTGTGGAGCCTGAGCATCGCCGCCTGCTGCTCCCCCTTCAGGATCATGGGCCATGTCTCGAGGCTGCGCTCGATTGCATCCTGGATGAGGGCTTCTTCCTCTTTCCGGGGGCGTTTCAGCACATAGTCCGAAACCTGATTCCTGTCGCCCGGATGGCCTATGCCGAGGCGAAGGCGCCAGAAGTTTTGGGTGCCCAGATGAGCGGAGATGTCTTTCAGCCCGTTATGGCCGCCGTGTCCTCCGCCGAATTTGAGCCGGACGGTTCCGGGCTCGAGGTCGAGTTCGTCGTGGACGACGAGGATCTGGTCAGGGTCTATCCTGTGGAAGCGCGAAAGGGCTGAAACCGCCCGCCCGCTGGCATTCATGAAGGTCTGCGGCTCGATCAGCCATGTTTCCCCTATCCTGCCCGTCAGGCCGTGCATCCTGGCGTCCATCTTCAGGCCGGCATTTTCCCGGGAAGCGAGCCTTTCGACCCACCAGAAACCGGCGTTGTGCCTGGTTTCGGAATAATCCTTCCCGGGATTGCCAAGCCCTGCGACCAGCCTGATTCTGGCCATGGGCTATCAGGATTCGGCTGCCGCTTCTTCCGAGACTGCGCCCCTCGGCAGAGAAATGGTGGCGACCACGGAATCGCCTCCATGGACGATGGCCTCCACGCCTTCGGGCAGCTTGAGATCCGAGATGTGGATCGAATGGCCGAGCGCGAGGTTCGAGAGGTCGACCTCGATGTACTCAGGCAGGTTGCCGGGAAGGCAGGACACTTCGAGTTCCGTCATGACATGGCTGACGATGCCCGAAGAAAGCTTCACGCCGGGTGCGATGTCCGCATTGATGAAATGCAGCGGCACCTTCATGTGCACCTTGTGATCCTTGGCCACGCGCTGGAAGTCGACATGGAGGACGATGGGCCTGAAGGGGTGCATCTGTGTGTCCCTGAGCAATACCTGTTCCTTCTCGCCGTCCAGAACCAGGTTCAGGATGGTGGAATGGAAAGCCTCCTTGGCGAGCAAGTGGTAAAGGGTATTGTGGTCGAGCTCGATCGCTTGCGCCTCCTTGCCTCCGCCGTAAACGATTCCCGGCACGCGGCCTGCGATGCGCAGGCGGCGGCTCGCACCCGTTCCCTGCAGTTTGCGCGCTGACGCGCTGATTTCGATTTGCATCTGACTACTCCATAAAGAGCGGACCGCGACCAGCCCGCAGGTTGAAAAACTATTCCATGAAGAGCGAACTCACCGACTCCTCGTTGCTGATCCTGAGCATCGTCTCGGCAAGCAGGCCGGATATCGTGATGGCCCTGATCTTGCCGCATTCCCTCGCGTCTTCCTTGAGCGGGATGGTGTCGGTGACGATCAGCTCGTCGAGTGCGGATTGCTTGATTCGCTCGACGGCAGGACCGGAAAGCACGGGATGGGTGCAGTAGGCGATCACGCTCTTCGCGCCGTGTTCCTTCAATGCCGCCGCAGCCTCGCAAAGCGTATTCGCGGTATCCACCATGTCGTCCATGATGACGCAGGTTCTTCCCGAAACATCGCCGATGAGGTGCATGACCTTCGCCACATTCGGCTTGGGGCGGCGCTTGTCTATGATGGCGAGATCGGTTTCCAGTCTCTTCGCGAGCGCCCTCGCACGCACCACGCCGCCTATGTCGGGAGAGACGACAACCAGGTTGTCGTAGTCATGCTTCCAGATGTCGCCGAGCAGAATGGGCATCGCATAGATATTGTCGACAGGGACGTCGAAAAAGCCCTGGATCTGGTCCGAATGCAGATCCATCGTGAGCAGCCTGTCTATTCCCGCGGAGGTGAGCATGTTCGCCACGACCTTTGCCGTGATCGCAACACGCGCGGACCTGGGACGCCTGTCCTGGCGCGCATAGCCGAAATAGGGAATGGCTGCAGTGATCCTTCCGGCAGAGGCCCGCTTCAGGGCATCGACCATCACCATCACTTCCATCAGGTGATCGTTGGTGGGACGGCAGGTCGACTGGAGAACGAAGACATCCTTTCCGCGGACATTTTCGAGGATTTCAACCATGACTTCCCCGTCGCTGAACCGGGTGACGGTGGCGCGTCCGAGATGGATGCTGAGATGCCTGACGACTTCTTCTGCAAGCGCTGGATTGGCATTGCCGGTAAAAACCATCAGACTGTCGTAGGCCATGCCTTCTTCCTTCTTTCCAAACTGGCTGGGGAGGTAGGGATCGAACCTACGAATGCCGGAATCAAAATCCGGTGCCTTACCACTTGGCGACTCCCCAAAACTGTTTACCGCTCAAAAATCCTTGAGCGGATGATGATCGAGACCCCTCGCAAGGAAACCCTGCATCGAGTCAGGCAGCGCATCGAATGCCTTCCTTGCCTCGAGCTCGGTCGGGAATTCGGCGAATACGCATGATCCCGAGCCTGTCATCCGCGCCTTTCCATGCCGATTGAGCCAGGAAAGATGCGCCGCCACGGCAGGATAAAGGCCGCATGCCACGGCTTCGAGGTCGTTGCGACCAGCCCCGATCGAAAAGTCGGATATTCTGATCGGATTCGTGTTTCTTGTCAATTCCTTCGCGGAAAATATCGCTGCCGTGGGGATGGAAACCGGGGGCACGAGGACAAGATACCAGGCAGGTTCGAGCGAAACGGGGAGGAGCTTTTCGCCTATTCCTTCCGCGAAAGCGTTTTCTCCGAAGACGAAGAAGGGAACGTCAGCCCCGAGCTTCAAGGCGATTTCCTGCAGCCTTTCGCGGCTGAAATCGAGCTTCCAGAGCCTGTTGAGGACGATGAGGGTGGTGGCGGCATCCGAGCTTCCTCCCCCCAGTCCTCCCCCCATGGGGATTTTTTTTTCCAGCCCTATCCTTGCCCCGAGCCTGCATTTTCCTTCCTCCTGCAGCAGTCTCGCCGCCCGGAAGCAGAGATCGGTTTCAGGCGGGACGCCAGGAACGGGATTTGAAAGAAGGATTTCGGCGGAATCGAGAATCTCGAAGCTCAGTCTGTCGCAGAGGTCGACATACCTGAACACTGTCTGCAGCAGATGGTAGCCGTCTTCCCGCCTTCCCACGACATGGAGGAAAAGATTGAGCTTTGCCGGGGCGGAATAGGTCTTCATGTGTCTGCGTCGATGACGAACTTGATCAGGATGCCGGTCCGCTCGAGGATGAGCTGCCTCGGCTTTCCGTTTTCGAAGCGCCGCTCGTAGCGGATGTCCCATCCTTCCTGACTCAGCGTTTTCATCTCGCGACCTTCGAACGAAGCATGGAAAGGGGGGCCGGAAGCCGCCTTTCCCACTACCCAGCTGTCCAGGCCTTCGAGAGGAAGCCGCCACCCGAGTATCTTTTCGGTCAGGCTTTCCACATCCGGAGCGCTGTATGATTTGCCGTCCCCCCCGGTCAGTTCTGCGCCCTGGCTGTTCTTCGATATATGCGCGACGGTCTGGCCAAGGGGCGAAAGCAGCCAGACTTCGTCAGAATCTCTTCTGTGTATCCAGCGCAGGTTTCCGTAAAAACCGTGATCGCCGTATTTCACGGCTATTCTTCCGGAAAGATCGAAAACGGTGTCGGGGGCAGTGGATTTCGGCGGCGTAACGCTGCAGCCTGCCAGGAAAAGCATAAAAAAGAGAAGGTATCTCAATGGCTTATTATTCTCTTGCTCTTCAATAGCGCATCGTTGTCCGGATGTTCCTTGAGGGAAGACTTCAGCAGTTTTTCCGCATCTTCATGCTGGCCCTTGGCCCAAAGCACTTCGACGAGATGCGCTGCGATTTCCGGATCCTTTCTTCCCTTGTAGGCGCGCTCGAGGAAATCCAGACTGGAAGGAATGTTTCCCATCTTGTACTGCAGCCAGCCCATGCTGTCCAGGATGAAGGGATCTTCGGGAGAGAGGGAAAGCGCCTTCTGCAGCAAAGGCAGGGCCTCCTTGTAGCGGTTCGTGTGCTCGACCAGGGTATAGCCGAGCGCATTGTAGGCCTGGGCATACTCGGGCTGGAGCTTGATCAGCTTTCTCAGGCTCCGTTCGGCCTCGCGTATCTTCCCCATTTTCTCGGCAGCCATCGACTCGTCGTAGAGCAGGTCCGGGGAATCGGGGTAGGTTTCGACCCCTTTTTTCAGAACGGAATAGGCGCCGCGATAGTCCTTCGAGTCATGCAGCAGCTGGGCTTCGGCAAGGACCAGGAAGGCCTTCTGCTTGGAATTCGAAGTGTGGATGCCGTGCAGGTATTGCCTCGCCTTGGAAATGCCCTGGGTTTGCATCAGGATGACCGCAACCCTTGTCCTGGCGGGGAGGTACTGGGGGCCTTCTCCTATCGCTTCGTACCATTTCACCGCATCATTCCAGCTTTTTTTCAGCTCGTAGCCTTGCGCGATATAGAAGCGAACGAGATCCTTGTTCTGGTATCCGATGCGAAGAAGATCCTTGAAATCCGAAATCGCTTCGTCGAAATTGCCGAGCTGAAGCGAAAGCAGTCCGACTGCGAATGCGACATCCGGGTTCTTTGGAAAGAGCTTCTTCAGCTCGGAGAATTCCTTGTGCGCCTCCTCGAACTTCTTTTCGGATACGAGGACCTTCGCATAGGCGAGGCGCACTTCCTGCGATCTGGGATATTTCTCGAGGAAATCCGAAAGGAAGGGAAGGAGCGCCTGTTTGTCCGTTTGTTCCAGGATCTGGGCCTTCAGAAGGGCGGCCGTCTCCCAGTCCGGGCGCATCGACTGCGCTTTTTCGTCTTCATCGAGGGCGAGCCGGATCTCCCCTGCGCGAAAGGCTGCGATGGCGATGGCATAATGCGCTTCAGGAAGGTCGAGATAGGGTTTCGTCAGGCCCTCTACGGTCGAAAGCACGGCTTTCCTGTCGGCCTGCCTGACGAAAAGGCTGTCCAGCTGCATCAGGCTTTTCGCAAGATTATCGCCTTTCTGCTGTGATAGCAGCTTTTCTATGTTGGGGCGGGCCACTTCCAGGTTGTCGCTGTGGGCGAGCAGCGCCGAAAGGGTTTCCTTTGCCTTTGCCGATTCGGGATCGATGGTGGTGAGCAGCTTCGCCATCTCCATCGCATCCTTGTTGTTGCCTGAATAGAGCGAAATATCCAGCGCCCTCTTCACTATCCTCGGGTCCCTGGTCTTGTTGGCCATGTCGACATAGGCTTCAGTGGCCATGCCGATATCCCCCCGCTGCCCTGCGATCTCGCCGAGCAGGAACTCGAAAAGCAGGTCATCGCTCAAAGCAACGTCCGGGAGCTTGGGCTCTGCAGGTTTTACCATTGCCGGCTTCGCCTCGACAGGCTTGGAAACAGGCTTCGTTTCAGCAGAAGGCCTGACCGGATGCTGCGCGCAGGCTGCGAGCAGGATGGGCAGGAATGCGATGGCGATATGTTTGGGATTCATCCTGGGAAATGGCAGTCAAAGCTAATTTAGAGGGCGGGATCAGAATTTCGTTCAACAATACCCGCATATTAGGTATATTTGAGCTGCACCACAAGAGTATATTGCCATGATGTCGGATACTTCCCTTCTTCTCCAGGCGCGCGGACTTCATCTCTGCTATGGATGCCATGTTGCCGTCGAAAATGTCTCGCTCGAACTGAAAAGGGGGGAGGTGCTCGGCCTTCTCGGTCCCAACGGGGCCGGGAAAAGCAGTACGATGCGCATGATCACGGGAAACATCAGGCCGGATTCGGGAAAGGTCAGCCTGTGCGGAATCGATCTATATGACAAGCCGCTTCAGGCGAAGGCGAGGCTGGGCTATCTTCCAGAGGTTCCCCCGCTTTACAGGGAAATGCGCGTCGACGATTATCTCAGGTTCGCAGCAAAGCTCCATGGCGCGAAAGAAATCGAAACGGCCAAGCAGAAGTGCGGGCTGAAAGAGGTCGGGAGACGCCTGATAGGCTCGCTGTCCAAAGGCTACCAGCAGCGCCTGGGCATCGCCCAGGCGATCGTTCACGATCCGGAAATCGTCGTGCTCGACGAGCCGACTTCCGGGCTGGATCCCAACCAGATCAGGGAAATCAGGGCATTGATCAGGGAAATAGGTAACAGCCGCGGCGTGATCCTTTCCACCCATATTCTTTCCGAAGTCGAAAGCATCTGCGACAGGGTGGAAATTCTCAACCATGGAAAACAGGTCTACAGCGGAAAGATAGAAGCGAAAAAAGGATTCATCGAGGCAGGATTCAGGAATCCGCCATCGATCGAGGAGATTTCAGGAATCGAGGGCATAGACAAGGTGGAAATCGGCCCGGGCGGCCTTTTCCTTGTCCATCCGCGTGACGGCTTCGATCCCACCGATACCCTGATCAGATTCGCTCAGGAGAGGAATTGGGGATTGCAGCGGATCAACCCTGCCAGCCTGGAGGCTTTTTTTGCCGAGCTGACCAAGGAGGCGCCATGATCGGGGTCATCGCGCGAAAGGAAATCAGGACGCTTTTCGATTCGCCGCTGGCCTGGATCATACTGGCGATTTTCCAGGTCATACTCGCATGGATATTCCTTGCCAGGCTCGATGCCTTTCTCGGCGTCCAGGCAAGGCTCCAGCAGCTCCTCAATCCTCCGGGCGTGACCGAATGGATAGCGGCGCCGCTTTTTTCGGCCGCCATGATGATCTTCCTGATGATCATCCCGCTTTTCACGATGCGCCTGGTCGCGGAAGAAGTCAGGAACCAGACCCTCACCCTCCTGATCTCTGCGCCCATCTCTTCTTCGACCATCGTGCTCGGCAAGTTTCTGGGGCTGATGACCTTCCTCTTCTGCGCGATGCTGCTTGTCCTTCTGATGCCGCTCACCCTGCTCCTGGGAGGAAAACTCGATTTCGGCCTCCTGGCCTCCAATTTTCTCGGATTGCTGCTCGCGTCGGCGAGCTTTTCTGCCCTCGGCCTCTACGTCTCCAGCCTCACGAGATATCCCTTCCTTGCAGCGGCAGGAGGGGTGGGCGCGCTCCTCGGGCTCTGGGCGATCAGCTTCGGAACGGGAAAGGCGGGAAATGTATTCCATCTCGTCTCGCCTTCCGCTCATTTCGACAATTTCAACCAGGGACTGATCAATACGGGCGATATCGCCTATTTCCTGCTTTTCACCTTCCTTTTTCTGACGCTTTCGATATGGCGCCTGGACAGACTGAAATGAAGACGAAGCCCCTGCTCCTCCTCGCCATCGTGTTCATGCTCGGCTTCATTTCAGCGCAATACGTGAAGACATGGGATCTCACGCAGAACGGAAGGAACAGCCTGAGCGACGTCACGGTCGACCTTCTCGAGAAAGCGAAAGGCCCCATTTCCATCACTTCCTATGCCTCCAGGAACGATCCCAAGTTCGGCAACATACAGCAGAGAGTGAAGGATTTCCTTGCGCCCTACAGGCGCGCCAAGTCCGACATATCGCTCGATTTCGTCGACCCTGTCGAGGAGCCCAAGCTTGCCGAAAAGGCAGGGGTCACGATGGATGGAGAGATGATCGTGAAATACGGCGGCAAGACGGGCAGATTGTCGTCATTGAACGAGCAAGCTTTCGACAACCTGATGATCAGGCTTTCGAGAAAGGAAGGAAGGCTGGTGCTGGCCCTTTCCGGTCACGGCGAAAGGAAGCTGGACGGCATCGCGAATTTCGATCTGGGCGATTTCGGCAGGAAACTCAAGCAGAACGGTTTTTCGACGGGCAGCGTCAATCTCGCGCTTGTCCAGGATCTGCCGGAGAACATGAGCGTTCTCCTGCTGACATCGCCCCAGATCGATCTTCTTCCGGGGGAAGCGAAGAAGATAGAGGCTTATGTCGACCGGGGCGGGAACCTTTTGTGGCTGGTGGACCAGCAAAACGAGGGCGGGGAGCCCCTGCACGGCCTTCAGCCGCTTGCCGACAAGCTGGGCCTCCTGCTCACGCCGGGAACGGTGATCGATCCTTCATCGGTGAAGCTCAATGCGCCTGAAAACTGGGCGCTGGGCACGCTCTACGGATCCCATCCGGTCACGCGAAATTTCGATCTCGTGACGGTTTTTCCTTTCGCGCGCCAGATAGGCGTCAGGGAAGGAAGCGGGTGGCATGTCACGCCGCTCGTGGAGGCCGCCCAGAACGGCAGGCTCACGGTGGGGAATGAAAAGGGGCCTTTCACTCTGGCGGTCGGCATGGAGAGGAACATCGACGGCAGGGAGCAGCGCATTGCAGTCGTGGGAAGCGGGGAATTTCTGGCAAATACCTATGTGGGCAACGGCGGAAACATGGATTTCGGGGTGAATCTCGTCAACTGGCTCTCGAGGGACGAGAAGCTGATCAGCGTTCAGCCGAAGGCGACGCTCGATTCGAGCATGCTTCTTTCGAAGACGAAGGCGTCATTCATGGCCATTGGCCTGCTTTTCGGCATTCCTCTCCTTTTCGTCTCCATCGCCGCATTCCTGGGCTGGAAGAGAAGATGAAAATCCTTGTTTTCGCTGCACTGCTTCTGGCGGCATTGATCTATTTCAGGCCCCATCAAGGCTATTCCCTTTCCGATTCTGCTTCGGAGGAAGCGAAGATAATCAGGATAGCAAGGGAAGGGATGCCCGAGATCGTTCTGCAAAAAAGCGAAAAGGGATGGGAAATCACAAGGCCTGTGAAAGGCATGGCGAGCCCTGATAAAGTTGCGAATGTCCTTTCCCTTCTCAAGGCGAGGTCGGGAAACAGACTGGAAGCAAGGGAGATCTCGAGATTCGGGCTGGAAAAGCCTGTTCTTCGCATCAGCATAGACAGCGAGGAATTCGATTTCGGCATGCTGAATCCCGTCACAGGCCAGCAATATGTCGCGAAGGGAAACGCCGTATACCTGATTTCCGCGAAATACGCCCTCGTTCCTTCCCTTTCCGAACTGGAGGAAGATCATGCCGGAGCTTCCTGAAGTCGAGACCACCAGGAGGGGGCTCGAGCCCCATGTTTCGGGAAAAAGAATAGCCGGGGCGCAAATCAGGCAGTCGCTGAGATGGCCGATTTCCGGGGACCTTTCGAAGGAGATCGTCGGATGCGCCCTTTCGGGCATTTCAAGGCGAGGGAAATACCTTCTTTTCGATTGCGGAAAGGGAACGCTGATCCTTCACCTCGGCATGTCGGGAAGCCTGCGATTCCTGAAGCAATACGAGCAGCCTTCGAAGCACGATCATTTCGATCTGAGCTTCACTGACGGGAGCCTCGTCAGGCTGAGGGATCCCAGGCGATTCGGCGCAGTGATATGGGAAAAAGGAAATGCGCTCCTTCATCCCCTGCTGAAGCGTCTCGGCATGGAGCCACTGGACGAGGAATTTTCCGGAAAAATGCTGCACGATCTTTCAAGGGGGCGGACCATGGCAATCAAGCCTTTCCTGATGGATCATCATGTCCTGGTCGGGGTGGGGAACATCTATGCCAGCGAAGCGCTGTACAGGGCTCGAATCAGTCCGCTCAGGGCTGCCGGAAAAGTGGGGCTGAAGCGCTACATGAGGCTTGCCGAAGAAATCCGCTCCACCCTTCGGGAGGCGCTGGATGCCGGAGGGAGCAGTCTGAGGGATTTCCTCGATTCCTCGGGAAATCCGGGATACTTCCAGCACAGCCATTTCGTTTACGCGAGGGCAGGGCTCCCCTGTCAGAACTGCTCGGCGCCCATCAGGCAGGTCAGACAGGGCCAGCGATCGACTTTCTATTGCCCCCGTTGCCAGAAATGAAATTGTCTGTCCCCGAAGACGAAATCGAATTCACCGCAATCAGGGCGCAGGGTGCGGGTGGTCAGAACGTCAACAAGGTCTCTTCAGCCATCCATCTCCGCTTCGACATCAGAAAATCCTCCCTTCCGGAGCCGATCAAGGAAAGGCTTCTTGCATTGAAGGACGGCAGGATAACGGACGAGGGGGTCATCGTCATAAAGGCGCAGCGCTTCAGGAACCAGCAGTTGAACAGGGAGGATGCGATCGAACGCCTGAAGGAATTGGTCTCGAGCGTTTCAGGCCCGCTGAAGAAGAGAAAACCGACCAGGCCGACCAGGGCTTCGATGGAAAGAAGGCTGGAGAAGAAGGCGAAAAGGGGCGGGATCAAGGCAATGAGGAGCAAAATCGACTTGAGCTAGCATGCTATACTCCGGAAAAACCAACGAGGAGAAAAAGCATGCCCTTCATCAGATTTTTCGTCGTCCTTCTGGCGCTCTTCCTGCCTGCAACCGGATTCGCAGCCCGGACCGAGCTCACCTGGTATGGGCATTCCGCCTTCAAGGTGAAAACCCCTGAAGGGAAGGTGCTGCTCATCGATCCCTGGATCACCAATCCCGCCAACAAGTCAGGAAAGGAAGATCTCGAAAAGATCGGAAAGGTCGACCTGATTCTGATCAGCCACGGGCATTTCGACCATGTCGGCAATGCCGTCGAGATTGCGAAGAAAACCGGCGCCAAGCTCGTCACGACCTACGATCTCGGCATGAGTCTCGTGAAATACGCTGATTTCCCGAAAGATCAGGCCGGGTTCGACACCCTGGGCAATTTCGGAGGCGAAATCTCGGTGCTGAACGGCGAAGTCAGGATCGCATTCATCCCTGCGGTTCACAGCTCCTCGGTCACGCCCCCTGAAGGGAAGGAAATCCACATGGGCGGCAATCCCGGCGGATTCCTGATCATGATCAAAAACGGCCCTGCGATCTATCATACCGGGGACACAGATCTCTTCTCCGACATGTCCCTCATTCCCCGCTTCCACAAGGTCGACGTCATGCTCGCCTGCATAGGCGATCATTTCACCATGGGGCCCGAGCGCGCTGCGATGGCGGTGAAGCTCGTCAGGCCGACCTGGGTCATCCCCATGCATTACGGCACTTTCCCTGTTCTGACCGGCACGCCGGCCGAATTCTCCCTTGCGCTCAGAAACGAGCGTGCAAAGGCGAAGCTCAGGGTCATGAAGGTCGGGGAAACGATCGAATTCTAAAGCGTTGACGCTAGATCCAGACAGGATCCTGGTCTGAAACATGGCCTTCGAGTATGGCCCTGAAATGGTCAGGATCCTTCGCATGGACCAGTTCGCCTGGCCTGGGCAGGTAATAGTCGTAGAGGCGCGATACCCAGAAGCGAAGCGCGGCACGCCTTAACATCCTCGGCCAGGCCTTTCTTTCGGCCTCGGTGAGCTTTCTGACTTCATCGTAGGCTGAAAGGAGCGCGATCACCTTCGCCCGATCGAGGCGCTTTGATGAATCGAGACACCAGTCGTTTACGGTGATGGCGACGTCCAGAAGCAGCCAGTCGTTGCAGGCGAAATAGAAGTCGATCAGTCCGCCTATCGAATCCTGGTCGAAAAGCGCATTGTCCCTGAAGAGATCCGCATGGATCACCCCTTCAGGCAGGTCGATGTGATCGAATTCAGACTGATAAAGGATTTCCTCCTCGAGCAGCCTGCCTTCATCCCCGTCGGTATAGGGAAGGATTTCGGGCAGGGCGCTCCCCCACCATTTCGCTCCCCTCGGATTTTCCATGCTGTCAGCGAAGCTTCTCCCCTCGACATGGATCCTGGCGAGCATCGCTCCTATCCGGCTGCAATGATGCGCGTCCGGGTATTCTATCGATTTCCCCTTCAGTTTCGTGACGATCGTGGCGGGCTTGCCGTTCAAGCAGCGGAGCAGGTTGCGCTGATGGTCGGGAACGGGATTGGGACAGGGAATGCCGCGGCTCGCCAGATGAGCCATGAGGTTGAGGTAATAGGGCAGCTCCTCCGCTTTCAGCTTCTCGAAAAGGGTGAGGACATAAGACCCCTTCTCCGTCGTGACGAAATAGTTCGTGTTTTCTATTCCGGAGGCGATACCCTGGAGATCGACCAGTTTTCCCAGATCGAAATTTTCCAGCCAGATCGAAAGCTGATCGGGCGTGACCGTCGTGAAGACAGCCATGTCAGAATCGGTCTATGACCCACATCGGCGGGCGGACCCCGGGATCGATCGATCCTCTGCGCATGAACCTGCCGTCACCTTTCATGTCGATCAGGTAATAGGGGGCGCCATGCCTGGGCGTGACCTTGATCATGTAGAGATGGCCGTGAGAGCGGTATTCCTCTATCTTGGCCTCCCCTTTCTGGGTGATGGTCACTTCGGGCTCGCCATCCTTTCCCACGGAGGGAGGGCCATCCGGAACAGGTTCGAGTCCCTTCGGGTCTTCGGCCAGGGCCTGATAAGAAGATAGGCAGAGAAGAGCGATGATTGCGTAACGCATTTGATTTCCACTTTCGTGACCGACAGGTCCTATTCTATCCGAAAACTTCAAAGATTGAGCTGGATTTCGTGCTCCGCCTCGGAAGGAGAGAATCCTCTCGTTTCGTAATGCTTGAAAATGGCATCGACAACCGCTTCCGGTTCGTCGATGATCTGGATCAGGTCGATATCTCCCGGGCCGATCATCCCTTCGGCTACCAGGACCTCCTTCAGCCAGTCTATCAATCCCTTCCAGAAAGGTGAATGGACGAGGATGATCGGTATTTTCCTGGTCTTTCCCGTCTGGACGAGCGTGAGCGCTTCCATGAGTTCGTCCAGCGTCCCGAATCCGCCAGGCATCACGACATAGGCGGAAGCGAATTTCACGAACATCACCTTCCTTGCGAAGAAATGCCTGAAGGTCTGGCTGATGTCCTGATACTTGTTCGAATGCTGCTCGTGGATCAGCTGGATGTTGAGGCCTATGCTGGCTGAAGGGCCGAAAAAGGCGCCCTTGTTGGCAGCCTCCATGATGCCCGGTCCGCCTCCCGAAATCACTGCAAATCCCGCGTCGGAAAGCAGCCGGGCGATTTTTTCTGTAAGCTTGTAATATTCGTGATTGGGGCTTGTTCTTGCGCTGCCGAATATGCTGACAGCGGGATGGATCGCGTTGAGGCGTTCCGTCGCCTCGAAGAATTCTGACATAATGCCGAAGATGCGCCAGGATTCTCGGGCAGACCAGGGTTTTTCCGATTTTTCGGAAGGGCGGAGAATTTTATTGTTCATGAATGATTCCCATATGAATACCGAATCCAAAACGCTGCTTCTCGTAGACGGATCTTCCTATCTCTACAGGGCATTCCACGCCCTTCCCGATCTCAGGAACCGGGAAAACGAGCCGACAGGGGCGCTCTACGGCGTCATCAACATGCTGCGCCGCCTCCACAAGGACGTCAAGGCGGATTATAGCGCCTGCGTGTTCGATGCCAAAGGCAAAACTTTCAGGGACGAATGGTATCCCGAATACAAGGCGCACCGCCCGCCCATGCCTGAGGATCTCGCAGCCCAGATCGGCCCCCTATACGATGCGATAGAGGCGACAGGCTGGCCGCTCCTCGTGATAGAAGGGGTGGAGGCGGACGACGTGATCGGAACGCTCGCATCGAAAGCTTCTCTGATCGGCATGAAGACGGTGATTTCCACGGGCGACAAGGACATGGCCCAGCTTGTCGACGGGAATGTCGCCCTGGTCAACACCATGACCAACGAATGGCTGGACAGGGAAGGGGTCATGAAGAAATTCGGCGTCATGCCGGAAACGATCGTCGACTATCTGGCGCTCGTCGGCGATGCGGTGGACAACATTCCCGGGGTGGAAAAGGTCGGTCCGAAGACCGCCGTCAAATGGCTTTCGCAATACGGGAGCCTGGACAACGTGATCGCGCATGCCGATGAACTGACGGGCGTGATAGGGGAAAACCTGAAAAAGGCGATCCCCTGGCTTCCCATGGCAAGGAAGCTTTTGACGATAAGATGCGATCTGGATCTGGGCCTTTCCTGGGAGAACCTGATCGCGAAGCCGGAGGACAGGGAAAGGCTGATCGCTCTTTACAGTCGTTTCGAATTCAGGACCTGGCTGAAGGAAATGGAATCCGTGGAGCCGGCAGATCCACCCCGATCCCGATACGAAAACATAACGGACTGGGAAAGGCTTGAATCCTGGATGGAGAGGCTCGAAAAAGCCACCCTTTCCTTTCTCCATGTCGAGACGACCAGCAACGAGCCCATGGAAGCGGAGATCGTCGGCATTTCATTCTGCATCGAGAACGGCGAGGCCGCCTATCTCCCGCTGCGGCATGCTCATGCGGAACAGCTGGATTTCGTCAAAGTCATGGAAAAATTGAGACCCTGGCTCGAATCGGAAGAAATGAAGAAGGCGGGGCATGACGTCAAGCAGATGAAGCATTTCTTCTGCAATCACGGCATTTCGCTTTCGGGGATGATCCACGATGTGGAGCTGCAATCCTATGTGCTGGAGAGCCACAAGCCGCACGACATCGAGAGCATGGCATCGAGGCACCTCGAATTCAGGAGGAAATCGAGAGAAGAGATAGTCGGAAAAGGCGCAGGAAAGATAGGGTTCGAACAGGTCGAAATCGAATCGGCAATGAACTATGCCGCCGAGGCGGCCGACCTGCTCTGTCGCCTTCATCATGTCCTTTTTCCGCAGATCCTGGAAAAACTGCATGATGTCTACATGAGAATAGAGATGCCCGTATCCGGCATCCTTTTCGCAATGGAGAGGAAAGGCATCCTGCTCGATTCGAAAATGCTTGCGGTGCAGAGCAGGGAGATAGGGGAAAAGCTTCTCGAGCTCGAGAGGCAGGCTTATGAAATCGCCGGCCAGCCTTTCAATCTCAATTCGCCCAAGCAGATCCAGGAAATCCTTTTCGATGTCCTGAAGCTCCCGGTTTTCAAGAAGACGGCGACAGGGGCCCCTTCCACGGACGAGGAAGTGCTTGAACAACTTGCGCTCGATTATCCGTTGCCCAAGATCCTGCTCGAATACAGGGGACTTGCCAAGCTGAAATCGACCTATACCGACAAGCTCCCGAAGATGGTCAATCCGAGGACAGGGCGTGTGCACACGACCTATGCCCAGGCCGTCGCGGTGACGGGAAGGCTTTCGAGCCTTTCCCCGAATCTGCAGAACATCCCGGCGAGGACCGAGGAGGGGAGAAGGATAAGGGAAGCCATCATCGCGCCCGATGGATTCAAGCTCGTCTCTGCGGACTATTCCCAGATCGAGCTCAGGATCATGGCGCATATCTCGAGAGATTCGGGTCTTCTGAACGCCTTCGCCAGGGGGGAGGACATCCACAGGGCGACTGCTTCGGAGATTTTCGGCGTCCTGCCGGCAGAAGTGAACCCGGAGCAGCGCCGCTACGCGAAGGTCATCAATTTCGGGCTGATCTACGGCATGTCGGTATTCGGCCTTGCATCCCAGCTTGGGGTCGACAGGAATTCGGCCCAGGTCTACATAGACCGATATTTCGCGAGATATCCGGGCGTCGCGGAATACATGAGGAAGACGAGGGAAGAGGCGAGGAAGCAGGGCTATGTCGAGACTGTCTTCGGAAGAAGGCTCTGGCTTGCCGAAATCAATTCCTCGAACGGCGCCCGGCGCGCTGCAGCCGAGCGCGCTGCGATCAATGCACCCATGCAGGGAACGGCCGCTGATCTCATCAAGCTCGCCATGATCTCTGTCGACAAATGGATAGATTCGGAAAGACTTACTTCCAGGCTCGTCATGCAGGTTCACGACGAACTCGTGCTCGAGGTCCCGGAAAGGGAGCTTGAACTCGTGATGGAGAACCTTCCCCTGCTGATGGGAAATGCAGCGGCCCTTTCCGTTCCGTTGACTGTCGACTGCGGTTCCGGATCGAGCTGGGGGAAGGCTCACTGATGAAATTCGAAAAATCCCTCGCCGCATGGGGAACGCCTTCCTTTCCGGCCATCTTCAAGGAGGAAGTCATCGAAAACGGAAAGGAACTGCCGCTTCAGAAGGGGCTCTCGAACACCAGCTATGCGTTGAGCGAAAAATTGGAGGCGATGCTGATAGGTTCGGAAATGGAAGAAGATTTCCTGAATGTCAGGGCGGGCATATTCTTCGAGGGCATGCTGATAGGATGCAGCTGCGCGGACGACCCGACTCCGGTTGAAGCCCAGAGCGAATATTGCGAAATGGTCTTCAGGATAGACGTGAATACAGGGGAGACTTTCGTCTTCGTCTGAAGGCCGAATCAGGCTTCCATCTCGGCCAGCATGGCGTTCGTTGCGCGCAGCCGGTCTGCAAATATGGTCGTCATGTTGGAGATCAGGAGGAAGGCGATGCCCGTCTGTTCGCGCTTCAGCCGCTCGAAATTCTCGAGACTCATGAAATAGCAGAGCGAAGGCTCGACAAGCAGAATACTGGCGGAGCGCGGCTTCGAGTCGATTATGGCCATTTCCCCGAAGATCGACCCGGAAGTCAGCGATTGCACCTTGCGCTTGCGCTCGACGCCTGGCAGATCGATGATGACATCCACGCGACCGGAAGCGAGGAAGAACATCCCGTCGGCTCCGCTTCCCTGGGAGAAGACCTTGTCGCCGGGCCGGTACTCGACCCGCTTAAGGTAGCGTCGCAATATTCGCAGAACGGGCTGATCGACGTTTTTCAGCAGAAGTGAATGGAGCGGTCTCTTGTCCCATTCTCCGGAATGCGCGGCAGCCAGATGCTTCTCGCAGAGCTCGATGGCCGAGTCGGTATCGCTCTGAAAGCGTGCTTCGCCGAGGGCGGCAACTGGGCCCAGTTCGAAAAGCGCGACCCATACCTTCCTCGACGTGGAGTGGCCCCGACTGTCATTTCCGGGGAAAGGCCTTTTCCCTTGCCTGCGTTCCCGTCGCGTCGACATGCCTCACCCTTCTCAGGTCCAGGACAACGTGAACGACATTTTCCCTCGTCAGGTTTGCGATGCAGGTTTCAAGCATGCTCACTGTGCCGAAAAAGAGGGCACCCTCCATTTCCACGATCGCGATGCTCCTGCCGTGCCGTTCGATGAAGTTATGCCATGACCGGAAGCGCTAGACGACGAGTAGCGCCATCGCGACGAGAAAGACCATTGCCGCGCGCGTCGCCTCGTTCGCGTCGCCGCCCTTGATCAGCGCTAGGGCGAGGAATATCGGCAGGGAAATCGACATTTGTGATGCCGGCTGAATGGATGTTGCATTGCAGGCCGGACCATCTTAAAGTTTCGAATGCGAATACACCGGAAGGTAAGATATGGCATGCAATCCGGAAATCCTGAGGGATGCTCCGCTTTTTTCACTGCTGGACGACGAAGAGCTGGCTGTGCTTGCATCCCAGGTCGAGCTCAGGAAATTCATCAGGCGGCAGAGAATATACAAGATCGGGGAGCAGAGCGACAGGGCCTACATCATGGTTTCAGGGGCTGTTCAGGTATCCACCATAGACGAAGACAATCAGAGCGTGCTGCTCGACGAGCCGATCAGAGGAGACGTTTTCGGTTTCGCTTCGATGCTGGCTCACACGCCGCACCAGTCAGAGGCGGTCGCCGTGGAAGAATCGCTGTGCATCGAGCTCGATCTCAACGATATCACCACGCTGCTTAGGCGCAAGCCCGATGCGGGGCTCGACCTGATGACCGTCATGGGTAAGCAGTTCCATGCAGCTGAACGGCTGGTGCAGCTTCGAGCTGCGCGAAATCCGAACGACCTGATAGAGGAATCCCAGACTTTCGGGGAAAAAATAGCGGACATCGTCGCTTCCTTCGGCGGTTCATGGACTTTCATCATATTGTTTCTTGTCGTGCTCATCACCTACACGGCGATCAATGTGGGACTGGGCAGATCGGCCTGGGATCCCTATCCCTTCATTCTGCTCAACCTTTTCCTTTCCATGCTCGCCGCAATACAGGCGCCCATCATCATGATGAGCCAGAATCGTCAGGACAAGAAGGACAGACTGAGGAACGAACTCGATTTCGATGTCAACAGAAGCTCTCATTCCGAAATCCAGGGGCTTGCAAGGAGGATCAACCTGCTCTACGACAAGGTCGAAGATCTCGAGGAAATGCTCAGGGAAAAATGACGGTGGGAAGCCACGGTCCTGGTCTGAAAGAAGGCTTCTGGTCTATAGTATCAAGAAAGGATCAGGAGGAAGCATGAAGCGCATTTTTCTTTTCCTCGCCACGAATCTGGCCGTTGTTCTCGTGCTTTCCGTTTCGATGAGGCTTCTGGGCATAGCGCCCTATCTCTCCGCCTCCGGAATCGATCCTGGCGCCCTGCTCCTCTTTGCTGCAATCATGGGCTTCGGCGGCGCATTTGTCTCGCTCGCCTTCTCAAAGCACATGGCCAGGATTTCGGTAGGGGCGAAGACGATTTCGGAGCCGCATTCGCCGGAGGAATACTGGCTGCTGGAGACGGTCAGGAATCATGCCGCCGCTGCAGGAGTCGCCATGCCTGAAGTGGCGATCTACGATTCTCCGGACACCAATGCCTTCGCGACGGGCATGCGCAGGGATGCTTCGCTGATAGCCGTTTCAACCGGCCTTCTCCGCAACATGACGAGGGAAGAGGCCGAAGCGGTGCTGGGGCATGAAATGACCCATGTGTCGAACGGCGACATGGTGACCCTGGCGCTGATCCAGGGTGTGGTGAACACCTTCGTCATCTTCTTTTCCAGGGTGATAGGGCATGTCGTGGACAGGGTCGTTTTCAGGACGGAAAGGGGACAGGGACCTGCATTCTTCGTCACCATGATCGCAT
Source organism: Pseudomonadota bacterium (assembly GCA_021848825.1). Taxonomy (GTDB): domain Bacteria; phylum Pseudomonadota; class Gammaproteobacteria; order Burkholderiales; family JABEVD01; genus JABEVD01. The sequence goes on along the minus strand of JAJZTQ010000020.1, from coordinate 31,665 downwards.
CCGAGATCGTTCTGGGCATACTCGCCACCCTCATCGTCCTCTGGTTTTCGAGGAAAAGGGAATTCAGGGCTGATGCGGGAGGCGCGAGGCTTGCCGGGCGCGAAAACATGATCGCCGCATTGAGAAGGCTGTCCGCTCTTCATCCCGCCCCGCTCCCCGAAAGAATGGCCGCATTCGGCATTTCAGGCAGCATGGGAAAAGGGTTGTCCAGTCTTTTCATGACGCATCCGCCGATAGAGGAGCGCATCGCGGCGTTAGAAGGAGGCTATTCGTCCATGATGCCGTCGAGATAGAACCATTCCCCTTCCTCGAAAACGAAGCGGCTTTTTTCATGCAGGCGAGATGCCCTTCCCCCTATCTTGTATCTTGCGACGAATTCGACGGTGTTTTCCGTGCAGGCCTTCACTTCGAGCCCGAGCCATTTCGGCCCCGGTTCGTCGAAAGAAACAGATGCGGGCCGGGTGGAGGAATGCCATGTTTCGAGGAGATAGCGCTCCAGCTCGAGGACATAGGCGCTATAGCGGGAGCGCATCAGGGATTCGGGATCGGGAGCCTTTCTTTTTGCATGATGGATGCCGCAGCAGGCTTCGTAATCGAGCGGACGCCCGCAAGGGCAGGCATGCTTCACTAGGGCGTGTTAACGCTATTTTCGCATCTGCGTCGGCTCTGGAAGGCCGTGGATGCAAGGCACAGGGCGCAGCGAATGGTTATTCGATTCGCAAGTCTTGCAACACCGCAGACGCGGCCTTCCAGAGCCAACCCTCGATAATCTTTTTTCAAGCTGCACGGGACGGGGCGATTTGGGCGCCCTCTTTTGTCGCAAGGCGCTTGTAGTGGCATGCAATACCGCACGTCTTGCTTCGCGGATGGCATCCCAAATAATCGCCGCCGTCGCAAATGTGGAAATAGCGTTAACACGCCCTAGATCCAGTCGCGCCCGATGATGAAATCCGTGTAGAGCTTTTCCTCCGGGCTTCCCTTCTCGGGATGCCAGTCGTAGCGCCATTTCACGATCGGGGGGAGGGACATCAGGATGGATTCCGTCCTTCCTCCCGACTGCAGCCCGAAAAGCGTCCCCCTGTCGTAGACGAGGTTGAATTCGACATAGCGTCCCCGCCTGTACGCCTGGAAATCCCTTTCCCTTTCCCCGTAAGGATGATCCATCCTCTTTTCGAGTATCGGGACATAGGCGGAAAGGAAATGATCCCCCACGCTTTCGGTCAGATTGAAGCAGGTTTCGAAATCGGGCTTGTTGAGGTCGTCGAAGAAGATGCCGCCGATCCCGCGCGCTTCCTTCCTGTGCTTGAGATAGAAATAGTCGTCGCACCATTTCTTGAATTTCTGATGGTAATCGGGGCCGAAAGGCTGAAGGGCATTTCTGCAGGTCTGGTGGAAATGGATCGCGTCTTCCTCGAATCCGTAATAGGGAGTGAGATCCATCCCTCCCCCGAACCACCATACCGGTTCATGCCCTTCCTTTTCGGCAACGAAGAAGCGCACGTTCATGTGGACTGTCGGGGCATAGGGGTTCCTGGGATGGAACACCAGCGAGACGCCCATCGCTTGGAATGATCGGCCTGCGAGCTCGGGCCTGGATGCAGTGGCGGAAGGGGGGAGGCCGTTTCCGAAGACGTGGGAAAAATTGACGCCTCCCCGCTCGAGAACATTTCCTTCCTCGATGACGCAGGATATCCCGCCGCCTCCTTCCGGACGGTCCCAGCTGTCGCGGCGGAATGTCTTTCCGTCTACCTGTTCCAGCCTCTCGACGATCAGTTCCTGCAGTTCCGTGAGGAATTCCTTGACCCCTGCAATGTTCATTTCTTCTCCCATGATGTTCTTGCGCGATTGTACCGCATTCAGCCTCCGGTCAGCTGCCGCATCCTCGGAATTCTCTTGCAAAGCGAATCGATGACAAGTCGGGACAAATCAGGATTGGTCTTGAGCAGGGTCTCGAACATTTCAGGCGAGAGCGTGAAAAGGAAGCTGTCGGTTTCCGCCACCACGGTGGCGAGTCTCCTCTCGCCGAGAAGATAGGCGAGTTCCCCGAATATTTCGCCCTCTTTCACTTCCCCTAGCTTTGTTTCCCCGTCATAGACGCCGACCTTGCCTGAATAGAGGAAATAGATCGTCTTGGACGCTTCGTTTTTCCGGATGATCAGTTCGCCCTTCCGGCAGGATCGCCCGTATTTCTCGAAAAGCCGTTGCGAGCGCTTGAAAAGGAAGTGCTCGATCCGGGTCGCCAGTCTGCTTCTTTCCCCGCCTTCGAGAAAGATCTTTTCCAGCGCAATGGCGTCTATCTTTCCGGTGACATAAAGGAACTCCGCGCCGAGCAGGAAGAGGAAGCTGATGACATGGGCCCAGATCATGGCGAAAATGATCGCGCCAAGCGATCCATATATCATGATGTACTGGTCCACCTTGAACACCGTGTCGGTGAAGAACTGAAAAAGCGCGATGGACAATGCGCAGAGAAAGCTGCTTGCGATTGCCAGGCGGGATGCCGGTTTCGCAGAAGGAAGGAAGTAATAAGCCAGAAAAGCGATGGCCCATGTCACGAGGAAGGGCACCAGCGCGTTGAGAGCAAATAGCAATGATCTCACCACGGGGACGACTGCCTGGTTGGTCATCGAAGAATAATCCATGTGGATGGTCAGGTAATCCCCCAGCATCGAAAGCCCAAGTATCAGAAACGAGAACGGGATGATCAGGAAAGAGATCAGGTTGACCGCGAGTGCGCGACGTTTCCTGGTCGGGAAGATCATGGCGAATGCGCCCTGGAGCGAGCGCATCAGTCCCCTGGAGCTCCAAAGCAGCACGACGATGCTCAGCCAGCTCTTCACCGTCAGGAGTCCGAAGAACCTGTCGGATCGCTGCGTGAAATCGACATTCATGAAATTGAGATGAAGCATGTTGAGCAGGAAATAAAGCGCTTCGCTGGGCTCGGGGCTGCCGGAAATGACCGTGTTCATCAGATAGGCGAGCGGAACTGCCGAAAGGAGGAAATAGTGCGCCATGGCCGAGGCATGATTGGGAATTTCCTTCTTGAAGAAAAGGTTGAGCGTGACGTATAGGGATTGGGAAAGCCAGCCTCCCGTTTTTCGGAAAAATGTCATGACAAAGAAGCGTTCCATGCTGTAATTCAAAAATAGCGCATTTCCGTGACGGGCACCAGGATTCAGGGCAGCTGCATCAGAATCTTCACGTCCTTGGGCGGGTGATCCATGCTGCTGACATAGCCTATTGCGCCGGGAATGCTTCTGACGAAATTCAGGACAGCCTGATCCGAAGTCTGGACGGAAGGAGGGAGCTTTCCCTGGAATCGGAGCCGGTTCAGGTAGTCAGCCATCTGCTCGGGTGAAAGGTTGAAGACTTCCTTTGAAAATTTTTCCCGCTCCGGGCTCGTCACTTCCCTGTTTACGGGGACTATCCTGATTCCGTTCGACCAATCCTCCTTTTTCATGATGTAGATGTCCGCCAGTTCCTTGATCGTGATCCTGTTTTCAGGAACAAGCGGGGAGGCGACGATGAGCAGGCTCGCTGCATGGGCGTACAATGGCCATATCAGGAAAACAGGCAGGAAGCGCTTCAGAAAAGGGTCGAGAAAGAGCAATTCAACCCCGTCAGGATAGGTGAAAAGGAGGTCGGCGTTCCCAACTGATGGACATATTCGAACTTCCAGACCATGTAGGCATGCGGCTTGTAATCGATACCGACAAGCGTATTTCTCGATGAGGGGCCGACCAGGTGATCCTGATAGTATTCCGCCTCGAGGATGCCATGCCATTTCGACGTGAAGGAATAATCGGCAAGGCCGAAAATGCCTGATTCGTTCGAATGCAGCCTGGGGGGAGCCCATGGCAGAACCGTCCCGGTGAAGCGCGAAGCGATCGCCTCGCTCTCCAGCATCAGGTTGCCGAAGGATTGAATGGCATTGACGCCGAATACGGTGTATTGCTCCCCCGTTTCGGCCAGCACGCCGTGCTGGAATGAAGCGCCGATCTTGTCTATCAATCCCGAGGGCCTGTTGAAGTGCCCGCCGACTACATGCTGGAAATGCCTGGGCGTTTCTCTCGGCAGGCGCTCGAACCACTCGTAGTCAGGCTGCCAGTAAAGCTGAAAGTCGGAAGCCCCCTCCTGGATATCGCGCATCCAGTCGACTCCGCTGACATTGGTTTCGAAACCTTCCGCAGTCGTGTCCGGGCGGGTAATGGTGGGAACGAGCGGGGAGGCGAATACCGTGTTCCAGTCGCCGAGGGGCGTCAGGGTCTTGCCCAGACGCAAGGTATCGTGCTCGGTCAGCAGCGCGTCGTCATAGAGCCGCTCGACGACGATATTGCCATGCCCCGGATTGCCTCCCTGCTTCAGCAGGGTTTGCCTGGTGAGTTCGATTTCGGTAAAGGGATTGATCCATCTACCGATTCTTCCGCCTACGAAGATGCTGAGATCGTCCAGAGAAAGCTTCGCCGGTTGCCCGAAAGCGTCCTCCATCTGGATGTTGGTATAGCCGGAAACATAATAGTTTCCGAAGCGCATGCCCTGGCCGAAGACATACGGTTCGTCGAGTGCAAATGGATCATCTGCAAGGCACAAGGGCGAAAAAAAAAGTCCGACCTGGAAGAGGGCTATCGGAAGAAATCTGTTTCGCATGGTCTCAAAATTGCATGGAAAATCCGAGCCATACTACCTAACGCGATGAAGAGAGGCAAGCGCGCAGGCCTTCTCATGATGCCCATCGCCGCTAGGGCCTGTAGATCCGACCGCTTTCGAGATCCATGATGGTGGAAGGATTCTTCCTCTTCCCGACTCTTCCCGGAACGACGAGAATCCTGTCGCCGAACCGGGAAATGCATTCCCTGAAGGATTTCGCCGGCTTCTGTCCAGCGAAATTGGCGCTTGTCGATACCAGCGCGCATCCGATGGCATTGCAGAGCCTCGCGGCATCCCGGTGCGCAGTGACGCGCAGCGCCACTTTTTCGTGTTTCCCCTTGATCCATGGGGGAACATGACGGGAGGCGCCGATGAGAAGGGTGTTCGGGCCGGGCCAGTATTCTTTCAGGATTTCCTTTTCCGGAACATGCTTCATGTATTTCCTGATCTCCCGCATATTGCCTGCAATCAGGATGAGCCCTTTGCTTTTTTTCCGCTTCTTCAGCTTCAGCAGGGATTTCACCGCATCGTGATTTTCAGGAATGCAGCCGAGGCCGTAACAGGATTCGGTGGGATAGGCGATGACTCCGCCCGAATCGAGATGGCGCCTGATTTTCTCGAAAAGACTCATTGCCTCGGAACGATCGCCCTGTGGCCGATGTCCTTTCTCATCTGGCAGCCCTTGAATGAGATGCTTTCCGCGACCTGATAGGCGCGCCTCTGTGCGATCTTGACGCTGTCCCCGAGTGCGGTGACGCAGAGCACTCTTCCTCCGTTCGTGAGCACTTCGTTGTTTTCCAGCCTCGTGCCCGCATGGAAGACATGGAAATCTTCACCGTCTTTGGGAAGGCCGTTGATGACATCGCCTTTCCTCGGGGACTCGGGATAGCCTTCCGCAGCGATCACGACGCCGAGCGCGGCGCGTCTGTCCCAATCCGCTTCTATCTTGTCGAGCGTGCCGCTTACCCCGTGCTCGATCAGCAAACTCAGGTCCGTCTTGAGGCGCATCATGATGGGCTGCGTCTCGGGATCTCCCATCCTGCAGTTGAATTCGAGCGTCTTCGGATTGCCCGCCCGGTCTATCATCAGGCCTGCATAAAGAAAGCCGGTATAGACGATGCCGTCCTGCATCATGCCGCGCACCACGGGCTGGATGATCTCCCTCATCACCCTGGCGTGTATCGAGGGGGTGACCACTGCAGCGGGAGAATAGGCGCCCATCCCTCCCGTGTTCGGTCCCGCGTCGCCGTCGAGAAGGCGCTTGTGATCCTGGCTCGTCACGAAGGGAAGGACATTCTTTCCGTCCACCATGACGATGAAGCTCGCTTCCTCCCCTTCCAGATATTCCTCGATGACGACGCGCCCGCCGTCGGAAAGGATGGTATCGATCGCGGCATGCGCTTCATCGAGGGTCATGGCGACAACGACTCCCTTTCCCGCGGCGAGTCCGTCAGCCTTGATCACGATGGGCGCGCCCTTTTCATCGACATAGCGGTGAGCCTCTGCGATCGCTTCGAATTCCGCATAGTCTGCTGTCGGAATGCCGTGCCTCGTCATGAACGATTTCGCGAAAGCCTTCGAGCTTTCGAGCATGGCGGCTGCCTTTGTCGGGCCGAAAATCTTGAGCCCTTCCGCCCTGAAATCGTCGACGATTCCCTTTGCGAGCGGCACCTCGGGCCCGACCACGGTGAGCGCGATCGATTCCTTCTTGGCGAAATCGATCAGGTCAGGAATTTCGGTGAGGTCCACATTGACGCAGCCCTCGTCGCGGGCCGTACCTGCATTTCCCGGCGCGACATAAACCCTGCTGACTCGGGCCGAACGGGCGAGCTTCCAGGCCAGGGCGTGTTCGCGCCCGCCGTTTCCTATGACAAGAATCTTCATGATCTCAATGCCTGAAATGCCTGAAGCCGGTGAAGACCATGCTGATGCCATGCTCGTCGGCAGCCGCGATCACTTCCTCGTCGCGCATGCTCCCGCCGGGCTGGATGACCGCTCTTGCCCCTGCCTTCGCCAGCACGTCCACGCCGTCCCTGAACGGAAAGAAGGCATCCGATGCGACAACGGATCCCGAGAGATCGAGTCCGGCGCTTTCCGCCTTGATCGAGGCGATTTTCGTGCTGTCTACCCTGCTCATCTGTCCCGCCCCTATTCCCAAGGTGCGGCCGCTTGAAGCGAATACGATGGCGTTCGATTTCACGTATTTCGCCACTTTCCATGCGAAAAGCATGTCCTTCATCTGGATTTCTGTCGGCGCAATCTTCGTGACGACGCGAAGCTCGCTTTCCGCGACGTTGAGGTTGTCAGGCGTCTGCACCAGGATGCCGCCGCCTATCCGCTTCAGGTCATATTTGTTTGCGCCTTCCGAAAGAGGAACCGCAAGCACCCTGATGTTGGGCTTTCTGGCGAGTATGGCTTTCGCCTCTTCCGTGTAGCCGGGGGCGATCAGCACTTCGACGAACTGCTGGATCACCGCTTCGGCAGTCTCGCCGTCGACGGTCCTGTTGAAAGAGATGATCCCGCCGAAAGCGGAAGTGGGGTCGGTCGAGAACGCCAGCCTGTAGGCTTCATGAATCGATTCCGAGATCGCAACGCCGCACGGATTGGCGTGCTTGACGATGACGCATGCCGGGGCATCGAAAGTCTTGACGCATTCCCATGCCGCATCCGCGTCGCCTATGTTGTTGAAGGAAAGCTCTTTTCCCTGGATCTGGCTGTAATTGGCGAGAGCGCCTTGGGCAGGATTCTTTTCCTTGTAGAAAGAGGCGCTCTGGTGGGGATTCTCTCCGTATCTCAGATCCTGGATCTTCTGGAAGTTCAGGTTGATCTGTTCGGGGAATTCCTGCTTCTTTCCTTCGATAGAGACGGAAGTCAGGTAGTTGCTGATCGCCGCGTCATAGGCCGCGGTATGGGAGAAGGCTTTCCTGCAAAGGCTGTAGCGCAATTCCATGCCGATTGCGCCCCCGGTTTTCTTCATCTCCTCGATGATGGAGGCATAATCTTCCGGATCCGTTGCGACGGCGACATGGGCATAGTTCTTCGCAGCCGCCCTCACCATGGTCGGGCCGCCGATGTCGATGTTCTCGATGGCTTCCATCAGCGTGCAGTCTTCCCTTGCGATGGTCTGGGAGAAAGGATAGAGATTGACGACGACGAGGTCGATTGCGGGAATCCCGGCTTTTTTCATCATCTCGACATGTTCGGGAAGATCACGCCTCCCCAGTATGCCGCCATGGATCTTGGGATGCAGCGTTTTAACCCGCCCGTCCAGCATTTCGGGAAAGCCCGTGTAATCCCCGACCTCGGTCACCGGGATGCCTGACTCCGAAAGGAGCTTTGCCGTTCCCCCTGTCGAGAGGATTTTCACGCCCATTCCGTGAAGGAACGATGCGAATTCCTTGATGCCTTTTTTGTCTGAAACGCTGATCAGCGCCTGGGTAATAGAAGTCATGGCCTTGAATCTGAAGTTGGTGAATCAGGAAATGCCGAGATCCTGCATTTTTTTCCTCAGGGTATTTCTGTTGAGCCCGAGGAGTTCGGCAGCCCGGGTCTGGTTTCCCCCGGAATGGTTGAGCGCGATTTCAATCAGCGGTTTTTCCACGCAGCGGATCACGAGGTCGTAGAGCTCGCAGGGCTTTTCTCCGTCCAGATCCTTGAAATATGATTCGACGGCCTTGCGGATGCAGGCGCCGACTTCGCTGTCGTTCTTCATGCCGCCCATTTTTCGTCCCCTGCATAGACAAGCCGCTGGCTTTTTTCACGGAGTTCGCAAAAGAAACGATTTACATGGGTGATCTGTTCTTCGCCGGTCTGGAGCTGATTCATGCTGTGCCTGAATTGCGCGGAACCCGCCAGCCCCTTCGTATACCAGGAGATATGCTTTCTCGCCACGCGCAATCCCGTGAACTCGCCGTAGAATTGATAAAGATCGGTCAAATGATTCATCAACACTTCATGTATTTCCGAAACTTCCGGATCTGGGAGATGCTCTCCCGTTTCGAGGTAATGCGATATTTCTCTGAATATCCAGGGTCTTCCCTGCGCTGCACGCCCTATCATGACGGCGTCCACCCCTGTCTTGTCGAGCACGAATTTCGCCTTCTCGGGGGAAGTGATGTCGCCATTTGCGATGACTGGAATGCCTATTTCGGATTTGACGAGCGCAATGGTTTCGTACTCCGCTTCCCCGCTGTATCCGCAGGCCCTTGTCCTGCCATGGATGGCGAGCGCCCTGATTCCCGATTTTTCCGCTATTCCTGCGACAGTCACCGCATTCCTGCTTTCCCTGTCCCATCCTGTCCTGATCTTCAGGGTGACCGGGACATCGACCGCATTGACGACGGATTCGAGGATTCTGCCGACCAGGGGTTCGTTCTGGAGAAGGGCCGAACCCGCCATCACGTTGCATATCTTCTTTGCCGGGCAGCCCATGTTGATGTCGATGATCTGTGCGCCGTTGTCGACGTTGTATCTGGCTGCTTCCGCCATCATCGCGGGATCGGCTCCAGCGATCTGAACCGAAATCGGTTCGACTTCGCCTTCGTGATTCGCGCGCCTCCGGGTCTTGTCGCTTCCCCAGAGCAGGGAATTGCTCGAAACCATCTCGGAAACCGCCATGCCCGCGCCCATCGCCTTGCAAAGCTGGCGAAACGGCCTGTCCGTGACGCCCGCCATGGGCGCGACGATCAGGTTGTTCCTGAGGGTATAGGGGCCGATTTTCACGATGCGGATTCTGCAGAAAAAGAGGTCATTGTAAACTTTTCCCGGTCTTTCACAAAATCGATCTTGCTCCGGCTCCGAACATCATAGTCTTCGAAAAAGCGTCCTTGAGCGCGGGAAGGCAGTCCAGGGAGGCGAGCGCAAGACCCCTTCCGCCGCTGAGCAAGGGGATTTCGTTCGAGAATACCTTGATCAGCGAATCGGTGAAGAAAATCCCGCCCTTCCTGTCGATTTCCCGCATTTTGCGGTAATGCTCCAGCATCGATTCAGACCCGATTTCATCGGCTTCCATGATTTCCCTTGCGAGCGTCCTGACGTCGCGAAGTCCGAGATTGAGTCCCTGTCCTGAAACGGGATGCAGGGTCTGGGCAGCATTTCCGATCAGGGCGAGGTGCTTCGACACGAAGGGGACGGCATAGGAGAGCGCCAAAGGAAATCCAGTGAGGGGGCCGGCGTCGACGAATTTTCCAAGCCTTTCGCCGAAATGATCCTGCAGTCTCTCCAGGAATTGCGTCTTTTCAAGGGAGAGCAGCAGCTTCGCATCTTCAGGCTTCGCAGTCCAGACCATGGAAAAACCTTCGCCTCGGGGCAGCAGCGCCAGCGGGCCTTCAGCAGTGAAGCGTTCGAAGGCCCTGTTCTTGTGGGGTTTTTCTGTGCTGACCTGGCCTATGACTGCCCACTGGCCGTATTCATGGCGCTTTCTCTCGATTTCCCTGACATGCTCGACAAGCTTTCCGCCTTCCGCCATCACGACAAGCTTCGCCGCGATCTGCCGCCTTTTCCCCTGATAGTCGAAATCGACGGTGCCCCAGGATTCCGAAAGATCGATTTCGGCGGCGCATGCGCCTTCCAGATAGACGCCCTTTTCGAGTTTCGATACCAGCGCATGATGGATGTCCTGGTAGCTTGCGACATAACCCAGTGCGGGGACGCCGGCGGATTGGGCGGTCAGGATCGTCCGTCCGAAGCCGCCCTTCTGGGAAACATGGATGGTTTCGATGGGGGTTGCGTCCTCGACCCCAGCCCACGCCCCGATGCTTTCGAGATGGAGCTTGCTGCCATAGGACATCGCCAGTATTCTCGGATCCCGCTGCGGGGCAGCCTTCGCCTCCAGCACCATCACGGAAACGGGGGAGTCCTTCAGGGAAAGCGCGAGCGCCGCCCCAACCGGTCCGCCTCCAATGACGAGAACATCGACCTGTTCGCTCATGAAACCATCCAGTCCTCTATTTCGGAAATTGTCTTGGGCGTGTCTTTCGTCAATATCTCATGGCCTTCTGCCGTCACATGCACGTCGTCTTCTATCCTGATGCCGATGTTCCAGAAGTATTCCGGAACATTTTCGGCAGGGCGCACATAGCATCCGGGCTCGACGGTGAGCACCATGCCGGGCTCGAGATTCCTCCATGCTTCGCCCGTCTTGTAGCTTCCTGCATCATGCACGTCTAGTCCCAGCCAGTGCCCCGTCCTGTGCATGTAGAAGCGCCTGTAGTCCCCGGATTCGATCACTTCTTCCAGGCTTCCCTTGCAGAGCCCCAGGTCTATGAATCCCTGGGAAAGAATGCGCACTGCCGCTTCATGAGGACTCTGCCATGAAGAACCCGCTTTCACCTCAAGAAGCGCTTCAGCCTGGGCGGAGAGAACGAGTTCGTAAAGATCCTTCTGGGCAGGGCTGAATTTTCCGTTGACGGGAAAAGTCCGGGTGATGTCAGAAGCATAGCCATCGAGCTCGCATCCGGCATCGATGAGGAGAAGATCCCCTCCCTTCAATTGCGCATTGTTTTCGACGTAATGAAGGACGCAGGCGTTTCCTCCTCCCGCCACGATGGGGGTATAGGAAGGCGCCTGCGCACCCTTTCTCCTGAATTCTGCAAGGAGTTCGGCCTCAATCTGGTATTCCATCATCCCGGGCTTTGCAGTCTTCATCGCGATCCTGTGCGCGTTTGACGCGATCTGGGCGGAGCGCCTAATCAGAAGAAGCTCGTGCTCGTCCTTGAAAAGCCGCATTTCGTCTATTTGAGGGCGGATGTCCCTGATCTCGGAAGGCGAAGAAATTCCGCTCCTCACCTGGCTTCGCACCGAATTGAGCGCTGAAATCATCTTCGAATCGAATTTCTCGTCCTGACCTACAGGATAGGAAACGCAGGGCTGATCGGCGAGAAATTTCGGCAGCATGTCCTCGAATGTCGAGATCGGGTGGGCTTCGTCGAAAAGAAAACGATCCTTCGCCCCTTCCGGGCCGTATCTGTAGCCGTCCCAGATTTCGCGCTCCATGTCCTTTTCCCTGCAGAAAAGGATGCTCTTCCCTTCGATCATGACGAGCACGGCTTCCGGTTCGGGAAATCCGGTCAGGTAATAGAAATGGCTGTCGAAGCGGTAAGGATAATGGGAATCCCTGTTGCGGACCTGATGGTGCGCAGTGGGCAAAATGACCACGCCTTCGATTTTCTCGAAAAGGCGCTTTCTTCTTTCATGATGGACTTTCATGAATTGATTCTACCACCAGAATTCAGTTGGGTGAGGCGCTCTGGCGTGCCGACATCGATCCATGTTCCCTCGTGCCTGAAGCCGGCGACTCTCCCTTCCGCGATCGCCTCCTTCAGCAGGATTCCGAGCTTGGCAGGCCTCCCGTCTTCTATGCCGGAAAAAAGTTCTGGACGGTAGAGGCCTATTCCCGAGAAAGTGAGCGCATGCTTGCTCTTCTGAAGGACTTTTCCTCGATCAAGCGAGAAATCGCCTTCAGGGTGATGGGGGGGGTTGTCGACCAGAACGATGCGGGCGAGATCGGAATCGGAAATCTCACCGAGTGTTGAATAATCGAAATCGCAATAGATGTCCGAATTCACCGCAAGGAATGGCTCGCTTCCCAGAAGTTTCAGCGCGTGGGCGATGCCGCCCGCCGTTTCGAGCGCTTTTTCCTCTTTCGAATAGGTGATTTCGACGCCGTATGCGCTTCCGTTTCCGAGCCTTTCCACGATCTTTTCGCCGAGATGGGCGACATTGATCACGATTTCCCTGATTCCCGAATTTGCAAGAGACTCGATCTGCCACACGATCAGCGGTTTTCCCGACACTTCGAGAAGCGGTTTCGGAATGAAGTCGGTCAGCGGGCGCATCCTTTCCCCCCTGCCTGCAGCGAGGATCATCGCCTTCAAAACGTCGTTCTCACTTCGAATTTTTCGAACAATCGGAGCAGCGGGGAAAGCTCTGCGTAGCGTGCGCAGGTCTTCTTCAGATAGGAAAGGACGAGCGGGATGTCTTCCAGATAGGTCGATTTGCCGTCCCGGTGATGCAGCCTGGAAAAGATCCCGACGACCTTGAGCTGCCTCTGCGCGCCCATCCATTCGAAATCCCGGTAGAACTCGGAGAAATCGGGATTGACCGGAAGACCCGATTTCCTGGCCTTTTCCCAGTAGCGGATGACCCAGTCGAGCACCCTTTCCTCTTCCCAGGAAATGTAGGCATCCCTGAAGAGGGAGACGATGTCATAGGTGATGGGGCCATAAACCGCATCCTGGAAATCGAGTATGCCTGGGTTGGGTTCCGTCACCATCAGGTTTCTGGAATGGTAGTCCCTGTGGACATAAACCCTGGGCTGGGAGAGGTTGTTCTCGAGCAGTCTTGCCAGCACTTTTTCCAGGATGGCGATCTGCTCGGTTCCGAGTTCGAGGCCGAGGTTTTTTTCGAGATACCATTGCCTGAAGAGATTCATCTCCCTCATGAGGAGTTCGTCGCTGTAATCGGGCAGCACGCCAGGGCGGCTTTGGAGCTGGATTCTGATCAGGGATTCTGCCGCTTCCCTGTAGAGCTCGTCTGCATTTCCATCGTCTAGCGCTTCGAGATAGGTCCTGTTGCCGAGATCGGAAAGAAGAAGGAACCCTCTTTCGATGTCCTGGGAAATTATCTCGGGAAGGTGGACCCCCGCTTCCCGGAAAATCCCGGCAATCTTGACGAAAGGACGGCAGTCCTCGTGGGGGGGCGGCGCATCCATCACGATCAGGGTGGAGTCCTTGAAGGTAGCGCGGTAATAGCGCCTGAAGCTCGCGTCGGAAGAAGCGGGATGGAGAACGAAACGTTCTTCCGGAAAAATTTTCTTCAGCCAGTCCTCGATAAGCGCCAGTCTTTCCAAATCGTCCGCCATTGCCATAATGATGAAATTGTGAGATTTTAACACCAAACAATCAAGCCAGTTCCGATGCCAAGACCCAAGCCCGTTTTTCTTTCCCTGCTCTGCCTTTTTTCTTCCTGCGCACTCGCGGACGGCGGCGCACCACTGGAATTTTCCAAGGAATTGCTTCCCGCTTCAGGCAGCGAGGATCAGCCCATCTACATCAGGGCGGACAAGATGGGCGGGCATCAGGGCGTCGATTTCGAGGCGACAGGTCATGCCGAGCTGAGGAAGCGAAACCAGTCCATCGTCGCGGACTGGATCCGGTATCTCCAGGCGAGCGACGAGGTTCAGGCCAGGGGAAATGTCAGGGTCGAGCAGAACGGCAGTGTCGTCCTGGGGCCTGAACTTCAGCTCAGGATAAGCGACAACACAGGCTACATGGAAAAGCCCGTGTATTTCTTCCAGGAAGGAATGGCTCGCGGTCAGGCCGATCTGCTCGAATTCAAGGGAAAGGACAAATACAGTCTGAAAAAGGCCGTCTACACGACCTGCCCGGTCGGGAATGACGACTGGTTTCTTCGCGTGGGCGAGCTCAACCTGGATCAGACTCAGCAGGTCGGCATAGCGCATGACGCGAGCATCACCTTCAAGGGGGAACCCATACTCTATGCGCCCTGGCTTGATTTCCCGACGGGAAACAGGAGAAGGTCGGGTTTCCTCGCGCCCATTCTGGGCAGCACGGCCTCCGGCGGCGAGGAAATCACCGTTCCCTATTACTGGAACATCGCGCCCAACATGGACGCGACCATTGCACCCCGCTTTCTGGTGAAGCGGGGCGCCATGCTCAATACGGAATTCCGCTACCTTGAGCCGAATTACTCAGGGGAAATGCATTTCAATATATTGCCGAACGATCTGATCACGAAAACGACCCGTGACGAGATGGATCTTCAGCACAACCAGAATTTCGGCAACGGCTGGACCGGGGAACTCAATCTGCAGCGGGTTTCCGACAGCTATTATTACCTCGACCTCTCTCCCCTGGTGACCATGACCTCCCAGGTCGTTCTGCCCAGGGAAGGTCACCTGACCTACGATGGCGGATGGTGGAATTTCACGTCGAGAGTGCAGAATTACCAGACCCTTTCGAATCCCTTCGTGCCTGTCGTGGCGCCCTATGCCTCCCTGCCGCAGCTTCTGTTGAGCGGCGAAAAGGACAACCTCGCCGGGTTCGATGTGGCGTTCAACGGCGAATACGACGATTTCAGGCATCCCGTATTCGTCAACGGCAAGCGCCTCGTGGTCAATCCGACCGTCAGCTTTCCGATAAGCAATTCCGCCGCATTCTTCACGCCCAAGGTCGGGCTGCACGCTGCGAGCTATTCGCTTGGGGCAAACAACATCACGTCGCTCCCCGAATCCTCTTCGATCGAGATCCCCTATGCGAGCATAGACAGCGGCCTCTATTTCGACAGGAACATGACTGAAAAAGGGCTCGTTCAGACGCTCGAGCCGAGGATCTATTATGTCTACGTGCCCTATCGGGACCAGAACAATCTGCCCAATTTCGATTCGGCCCCGATGGATTTCACCTATGCGCAGATGTTCACCGAAAACCAGTTCAGCGGAAACGACAGGTTCAGCGACGCCAACCAGGTGACGCTCGCCCTGACCTCCCGATTCATAGAGGAAATGACGGGCGAGGAGAGGCTGAGGATGACGCTTGCCGAACGCATCTATCTCCAGTCCCCGCAGCTCATCCCCGTGACGACATCGACTTCCGACATGATCGCAAGCCTTGGGGGCGCATTGACCGACAAGGTCAGCTTCGACAGCTATGTCCAGTTCGATCCCCGAAACTGGCAGACCCAGTTCATCAGCATGTACGCGCATTATCATCCCGCGTTCGGGGAGCTGCTCAACCTGGGCTATCTCTACAACCGAACCATCCTGCCGCTTTCTTCCTATGCATACGGCACTCCGAACACCTACGCCCTGACCAATACCTTGCCTGCCGCTGTGCTGGCCCAGGGTTATGCTCTCAATCAGGTGGACATCTCGGGTCAATGGCCTCTCGCGGGAAGATGGCATGGCGTCGGCAGATGGAATTATTCGCTTGCCAACAGGCAGCTTCTCGAGGGCACGGCCGGGGTGGAATACGATGCCGATTGCTGGGCATTGCGCATCGTCACGAAGCGCTTCGCCATCGCCTACCAGGAAACGGCCAGCGCATTTTTCGTCCAGCTGGAACTCGACGGTCTGGCGCGGATAGGATCCGATCCCATTGCGGCACTGAAGGCGAGCATCCCGGGTTTCACGAAGACCAATGTCCAGCCCACCTCAGACTGATTTCACCGATCTTGCGACGACCCAGGCGCTAGTCTCGCCTGCGCCCTTCTCCAGGAGTATTTTGGAAAGCTCGTTCATCGTCGATCCTGTCGTCAGCACGTCGTCGACGATGGCGACATGTTGACCGTCCAGCTTCCTTCCCAACATGAATGAATTCCTGACGTTTTTTTCGCGCTCCTTCCAGGGAAGCGAAGTCTGGGAAGGGGTATCCCTGATTTTTGCGCATTCGATCATGGCGATTCCCGTTTTCCTCGAGACGATTCTGGCCATTTCTTGAGCCTGGTTGAATCCGCGCTCTCGAAGCCTGGCGGGATGCATCGGAACAGGCATGAAAAGATCAGGTTTGGGAAAATTCTCCGAAGCGTGAACGAGCATGTTGGCGAAAGTCGATGCAAGCGCGAGGTTTCCCCGATACTTGAGCGATTGTATCAGTGCGTCGACTGGAAACTCGTAGCTGAAGATCGCGAGCGTCCTCGAAAAGAGCGGTTTTCTTGCAAGACAGGATCCGCAGAGATCGCCAACGCACGGATTCGCGCATATCCTGCATCTCGATTCAGGCAGATAGGGCAGGCTCGAGAGGCAGTCGCCGCAGATGTTTTCCCTTCCCGAACAGGCGCCGCAGAGCAGGCAGTCCGAGGCGAAGATGTTCTGCACGAATTCCAGGCAGTTGTTCAAAAAAACGGATTTCAGATTTGACAATTTCTCGGCCTATCGTCGATCATGTCCTGATATTAGGAAATTGCGGAGGAAAGGTTTGGAAAAAAAATGGACCGTGGATGAGGTGCTCGAACTGTTCGGATTGCCTTTCAGCGATCTGATCCACAGGGCGCAATGCGTGCATCGGGAGAATTTCGATCCCAATGCGATTCAGCTCTCCACCCTGATTTCGATCAAGACCGGCGGCTGCTCGGAGGATTGCGGCTACTGTTCCCAGTCCGCAAGGCACCCCACTGCAGTGGAAAGCACGCCCATTCTCTCGAAGGAAGATGTTCTGGCTGCCGCGAAGCTTGCAAGACAGAACGGAGCGACACGTTTCTGCATGGGCGCCGCATGGAGGGGGCCGAAGGAGCGCGATCTCGATGCCGTCCTCGAAATGGTGAGCGCAGTCAAGTCGCTGGGACTCGAGACCTGTGCGACCCTGGGCATGCTGAAGGAAGGACAGGCTGAAAGACTGAAGGATGCCGGCCTGGATTATTACAACCACAACATCGACACCTCATCCAGCCGCTACGAGAAAATCGTCTCGACAAGGGATTACGGAGACAGGCTGGGTACCCTGGAAAAGGTCAGGAATGCCGGGATCAGCGTCTGCTGCGGCGGGATAATCGGGATGGGCGAATCGAGGGCAAACCGGGCGGAAATGATCGCCGAACTCGCAAGCCAGTCTCCCCAGCCTGAAAGCGTGCCGATAAACCAGCTCGTCCAGGTCGAAGGCACGCCTCTCTACGGCGAGGAGCGCCTCGATCCGCTCGAATTCGTCAGAACCGTCGCGGCTGCGAGGATCACCATGCCGAAAAGCCATGTCAGGCTTTCCGCCGGCCGCAGGGAAATGAGCGAATCGACCCAGGCATTGTGCTTCCTTGCCGGGGCGAATTCGATATTCTACGGGGAAAAGCTGCTGACGACGGGCAATCCCGAAGTGGAGAAGGACAGGAAATTGCTGTCGAAGCTCGGCATGCACCCCCTGACGGCATGAATTTCCTTGATGATGCGCTCCAGGACCTCGAAAAAAGCGGCTTGAAGCGCAGAAGAAGAATCCTGGAAGGGCCTCAGGGAGTCCATGTATCGGTCGACGGGAAGCGTTACACGAGCTATTGCAGCAACGACTATCTCGGGCTCGCCAGTCATCCTGACCTGATGGAAGCGGCATGCAGGGGGGCAAGAAAATACGGCGTGGGCGCGGGCGCATCCCACCTCCTCAGCGGCCACGGGGTCATCCATGAAGCAGCCGAAAAGGCGCTCGCCCGATTCGTCGATCTTCCTTCGGCCCTGCTTTATTCGACGGGATACATGGCCAACATCGGCGTCGTGACGACGCTTGTTGGAAGGAATGATGCGATATTCTGCGACAGGCTCAACCATGCCTCTCTCAACGATGCCGCCGTCCTTTCGAGGGCCAGGCTTTACCGCTATCCCCATCTCGACATGGATTTCCTGGAATCCTGCCTGGCAAGGGCGGGAAAGAAGCGGAAGCTGGTCGCAACTGACGCCGTATTCAGCATGGACGGGGACATCGCGCCTGTTCCCGAGCTCATCGAGCTCTGCGAAAAACACGATGCGATGCTGCTCCTTGACGATGCGCATGGCTTGGGCGTTCTCGGAAACGGAAGGGGAGTGCTCGCTCACTTCGGCATTTCTTCCCCGAGCGTCGTCTATGTCGGCACGCTCGGCAAGGCCGCGGGCGTGTCCGGGGCATTCGTCGCAGGCGAGAACGATCTTGTCGAGATGCTGGTCCAGCGATCGAGAAGCTACATCTACACGACCGCCCAGCCGCCGCTCCTTGCAGAAGCCATAATCCAGAGCCTGAAGCTGATGGAGGAGGAGTCCTGGAGAATGAGGCATCTGGAGGATCTGATTTCCCGCCTCAAATCCAGAATGGGGGATGCGCTGATGCCTTCCATCACGGCCATCCAGCCGTTGATCGTGGGGGAAAACGAGGCATGCCTCGAACTCAGCTCGAATCTGGAAAAGAAGGGACTGCTCGTTCCGGCGATTCGCCCGCCGACCGTTCCCAGGGGAAGCGCAAGGCTGAGGATATCGCTTTCGGCTTCCCATTCCTTCGAGGACATAGACCGCCTTGCCGCGGCCCTTGAAAGATGAAGCTTCATGTCGAAAGCGAAGGGGATGGACGCGATGTCGTCCTCATCCACGGATGGGGAATGAACGGTTCATGCTGGGATAGCCTGTCTGAGCGGCTTTCGGGCTACAGGATCCATCTCGTCGATCTTCCGGGACACGGCGCTTCCGGATATTGCGAAGGCGACTGGGTCGAAATGCTTGCCGAAGCCTTTCCATTCGAAGTCAGTCTTTGCGGCTGGTCGCTAGGCGGGCAGCTCGCGATGAACTGGGCATTTCGTTATCCTGAAAGGGTGAAGAAGCTCGTTCTCTTGTCGACGACGCCCTGCTTCGTCGCTAGGGAAGGATGGCATTTAGGGGTTTCGGCGGAATTGCTGGAAAGCTTCAGCAGGGGAATAGAAAAGGACAGGGAAGAAACGCTCAGGCGCTTCCTTTTCCTCCAGGCGCAAGGCGGGGAAGACGAAAAGGGGCTTTACAGGAAGCTTCAGAAGATCGCGAAGGAAACTGAAATGGAAGGATTGAGAAAGGGCTTGCGCCTTCTCGAGAATAACGACTTCAGGAAGGAATCCTCCCTGATCGATATGCCTGTCCTCTTGATCCATGGCCGAGGCGACAGGCTGATCCCGCCTGAAGCCGCACAATGGCTTTGCGGGGAAATGAGAAACGCCGAAATCGCATTCATGCCCGGATGTGCCCATGCCCCCCTTGTCTCTCATGCAGATGCATGCGCAAGTTTATTGACGGAATTTCTGGATGGATGAAGATTACTTGACCGAGAAGCGGCTCGTCAGAAGCGCCTTCGACAGGGCCTCCAAAAGCTACGACGATGCCGCAGTATTGCAGAGGGAAGTGGGGCAAAGAATGCTCTCCCGCCTCGATTACGTGAAATTGAACCCGCAAACGATCGTCGATGCGGGTTCCGGAACAGGCATGGGAAAGCGGGAACTGGGGAAGATCTATCGCGATGCGCAGATCGTCGAGCTCGATCTCTCCCTTTCCATGCTCATCGAGGCGCGCCCCGAGACTGCATGGTGGAAGAAGGCTTTTTCGAGGCAGCCATTGCAGGTATGCGGAGACATGGAAAAATTGCCGCTCCGGTCTTCTAGCGCCGATATGGTCTGGTCGAATCTGGCATTGCAGTGGTGCAATGATCTCGATGCCGCTCTTTCGGAGACGGGAAGGGTGCTCAGACCCAATGGGCTTTTCATGTTCAGCACATTCGGACCCGATACGCTGAAGGAGCTCAGGCAGTCTTTCGGCGATTCGCGCGCCCATGTGAATCGCTTCATCGACATGCACGACATAGGCGACGCGCTGCTCCATTCAGGATTTTCGGTGCCGGTCGTCGACATGGAATACATCACACTGACCTACAGCGACGTCAAAGGCGTGATGAAGGATCTCAAGGCGATCGGGGCGCACAATGTGCTCAGGGGAAGACCGAAAGGGCTTTTCGGAAAATCCGCATGGAACCGGGTGCTGGAGAATTACGAGCGATTTCGCGCGGACGGAAGGCTCCCCGCGACATTCGAGGTGATTTACGGCCATGCCTGGAAGCCGGAGCCGAAAAGCCTTCCAGACGGGAGTCATGTCATCCGGTTCGCGAAGAAATGAAAAAGGGATATTTCGTCACCGGGACGGACACCGGGATAGGCAAGACAGCTGTCAGCTGCGCGTTGATCAGGGCGTTTGCGAGGCTGGGAAAAAGGACTGCGGGAATGAAGCCTGTCAGCTCGGGAGGGGACGATGCTTTCCGTCTTTCTTCCGCCGGCGGGATCGATTTGCCCGAGGAATGGGTCAATCCGTGCAATTTCTCGGAACCCGTTGCGCCCCACATCGCTGCAAGGCGCGAAGGCAGGAAAATAGAAACGGACCGGATCGTCAAGGCGTATCAAGCGATCGATTCGGATATCGTGATCGTCGAGGGAGTAGGGGGGTTCCTCGTACCGCTTGACGAAAATCTGGACACCTCCATCATCCCCGTGCTTCTCGACATTCCTGTCATCCTGGTCGTTGGGATGAGGCTGGGGGCGATCAATCATGCCCTCCTGACGAGGGATGCGATCATGTCGAGAGGGCTCAGGCTCTCAGGCTGGATCGCGAACAGGATAGACCCGGAAATGCGGGCATTCGAAGAAGTGCAGGAAGCCATCGAGACGAGGATGGGCGCCCCGCTTCTCGATGTCCTTCCCCATGACCCGGAAGAGAGATTCGAGATAGACCTTTCGAAACTGCTCAGTCGCCCATGATCTCGAAATCGTGCGTGATCGCGGCAGTCTTGCCGAGCATGATCGAAGCGGAGCAGTATTTCTCGGCCGACAGGGAAATCGCACGCTCGACCTGGACGGGGTTGAGTTCCTTGCCCTTGACGACGAAATGGAAGTGGATCTTCGTGAAAACCTTGGGATCTTCTCCAGACCGTTCCGCATCGATTTCAACGCTGCAGTCCGATATCGCCTGACGGCCTTTTTTCAGGATATGCACCACGTCGAAGGCGGTGCATCCGCCCGCCCCCAGAAGCAGCATTTCCATCGGCCTCGGCCCGAGGTTCTTTCCCCCGTTTTCAGGCGGTCCGTCCATCAATACAGCATGACCGCTCCCCGATTCTCCCAGGAAGCTCGCATTTTCAACCCATTTGACTTTTGCCTTCATGATTTGTCCCCCGATTTCGATAATGTCGATTTTAACTCAAACCAGATGACGCCGATGATTTCGTGCATCAGCAATGCGCTTGTCGCAAGACTGCCGGCTGAGGGAAGGAAGGAAAGGATGTTCGGCCTTCCTGGAATCGTGAAGCCGGTCGAGGCGGGAATGACCTGGAAGCCTGCATGCCTGAATATGAGTTCGGCCCTGGGCCTGTGCCATGCATGAGTGACGAGATAGATCCTGCGCCTTTTTCCAAGCATGATTGCGCTCATCGACGCGTTTTCCTCGGTATTCCTGGATGCCGTTTCCGACCATTTCACCGGGACATGGAAGTCATTTTCGAGCGCATCCTTCATCTGCGCCGCTTCGGAATCGGCATTGCCCAGGGGGGCGCCGCCCGTGACGAGGATGGGTTTGCCTGTCTTGCGGTAAAGGCGGGCTGCATAGCGCGCACGTTCCAGCGTCTGACGCCCAATCGTGTTTTCCCCGTATTCCGGCGCGTGAAGATAGCTTCCGCCGCCCAGCACGACGATGACATCCGCATCACCCGATGGCGGAACATAGGGACCTTCGAATGTTGCCATCGCCCTGTTCGAGAAATAGGGGGTGGAGATGAGGTAGAGCAGAAAGAAGGAAAGGGCGATCAGGCGCTTTCCCAGCCTTGGTCTGGAGCCGAGAAAGAGGATCCCGATTCCGCCGAGAATGATCAGATCGAGCGGAGGAAGAAGGAAGGCGCTGATCAGGTGCACGGCAAGCCAGCTCATGTTTCCAGATTCACGATTGACAAGGGCATCCAATCTAGCATAAAATTCGCAACTTTCCCTAATTCAAGTATCTAGGATCGGCTTCATGAAAACATTTTCTGCTAAGCCCCAAGAAGTGCAGCACGACTGGATTCTGGTCGATGCGACGGACAAGGTTCTGGGGCGCCTCGCTTCCCAGATCGCGCATCGCCTGCGCGGCAAGCACAAGGCTATCTACACGCCGCACGTCGATACCGGCGACTATGTCGTGGTCATCAATGCAGACAGGCTGCGCGTGACGGGCAACAAGCCCGAGGCCAAGATTTATTACAGGCATACCGGCTATCCCGGCGGGATCTATGCCACCAGCTTCTCGAAGATGCATGCCCGTTTCCCGGGACGCGTTCTGCAGAAGGCGGTGAAGGGCATGCTGCCCAAGGGACCGCTCGGCTATGCGATGCTGAAGAAGCTCAAGGTGTATGCGGGACCCCAGCATCCCCATTCGGCTCAGCAGCCGCAACTCATCGATATCGTGAAGGCATAACATGGGCGCAAATTACAATTACGGTACCGGAAGGCGCAAGAGCGCCGTGGCCCGGGTTTTCCTGAAGCCGGGAAAGGGAAGCATCGTCGTCAACGGAAAGCCGATCGACGAATTCTTCTCGCGCGAAACCGGCCGCATGGTGGTTCGCCAGCCGCTCGTGCTCACCAACAATCTCGAACGCTTCGATATTCTGGTCAATGTCATGGGCGGAGGGGAATCCGGACAGGCGGGCGCAGTTCGCCATGGCATCACCCGCGCATTGATCGATTACGATGCCGGTCTCAAGACGGAATTGAAGCGAGCAGGGCTCGTTACGCGGGATGCCCGAGAGGTGGAGCGCAAGAAGGTCGGCTTGCACAAGGCGCGCAAGCGCAAGCAGTTCTCGAAGCGTTGAGCTTCCCAAGAAAAAGCCGCCTTTGGCGGCTTTTTTGTTTTGAGCCTTAGCGTTATATTATGGATTGGGAGGTGCGAACATGATCAAGGCAGGAATAGTAGGGGGAACGGGTTATACGGGGGTGGAACTGCTTCGCCTCCTTTCCAAACATCCGGAAGTGGAGCTCGCTGCGATCACCTCCCGCTCTGATGCGGGGACCAGGGTCAGCGAGATGTTCCCCAGCCTGAGGGGAAGGGTGGATATCGAATTCGTTCAGCCTTCCCATGAAACCCTTTCCGGATGCGACATCGTGTTCTTCGCAACCCCGAACGGCATCGCGATGAAGGAAGCGAAAGCGCTTCTCGACGACGGAGTGAAGGTCATCGACCTTGCAGCCGACTTCAGGATAAAGGATGTTTCAACCTGGGAGAAATGGTACGGCATGACGCATGCCTCTCCCGAATTGATCGAAGAGGCAGTCTACGGCCTTCCGGAAGTCAACAGGGAAGAGATTGCGAGGGCAAGGCTGGTCGCAAATCCCGGCTGCTATCCGACTGCCGTGCAGCTAGGCTTTCTTCCGCTGATAGAGGAAGGTCTGGTCGATGCGGATCAGCTGATAGCCGATGCGAAATCGGGGGTGAGCGGAGCGGGCAAGAAGGCGGAGATCGGCTTTCTTTTTTCCGAAGCTTCGGACAATTTCAAGGCCTATGGCGTATCGGGCCACAGGCATCTTCCGGAGATCAGGCAGGGACTTTCCATTGCGGCGAAAAAGGAGGTAGGGCTCACTTTCGTTCCTCACCTCACGCCTTTGATCAGAGGGATACATGCGACCCTTTATGCAAGGCTGGAAAAGGAAGCGGATCTTCAGAAGATCTTCGAGGATCGCTACAGGAATGAGCCTTTCGTCGATGTCATGCCCTCGGGCAGCCATCCCGAGACAAGGAGCGTGCGCGGGGCGAACGTCTGCCGGATTGCGATGCACAGGCCTCAGGGCGGGAACACCGTCGTCATCCTTTCGGTGATAGACAACCTGGTGAAAGGCGCCGCAGGGCAGGCCGTGCAGAACATGAACATCATGTTCGGCTTTCCGGAAATCGCGGGAATCGACCTCGTTCCGCTTCTTCCCTGAAATGCGGATAGAAGCGCTCAGGCAGCGCCTGAGGGATTGCGGCGCGAAGCCATGCCATGAAGAAAGGCTGCTGAGGAGCTGGAGCCAGGTTTCATCCCGCGGCAGGACCGACTTTCCGCTTTCGTTGAGAAGCGAACTGCCTGCCATAGAGGCGGAACTGGAAAGCATTGCCAGGATTCTGGGCGAGCATCAGGCGGGAGAAGGCGTCGCCAGGCTCCTGATCGGGCTTCATGACGGGCAGATGGTCGAGAGCGTATTGCTTCCCCGGGGAGGGCTTTGCGTTTCCACCCAGGTCGGATGCGCAGTGGGCTGCGTTTTCTGCATGAGCGGAAAAAACGGGCTGCAGCGCCAGCTGGGAAGCGCGGAGATCGCAGCCCAGGTCGTCGCGGCGCGCCGCCGCCGCAAAGTCTCCAAGGTCGTATTCATGGGAATGGGCGAGCCCTCGCACAATCTCGAAAACGTGCTCGATGCGATCGATTTTCTGGGACGCCATGGAAACATCGGCCACAAGAACCTCGTCCTTTCCACCGTAGGGGACCTCAGGGTATTCGAGCGCCTGCCGAAGGAGGAAGTCAGGCCTGCGCTTGCCGTATCGATGCACAGCACAGACGATGCGCGCCGGGCGGAACTCCTTCCCCGCGCGCCCAGAATCCCCGTGGCGGAGCTCGTCGAGCTCGCAGAGCGCTATGCGCGCCTGACCCATTATCCTGTCCAGTACCAGTGGACGCTGATGGAAGGCGTCAACGACGGGGATGAAGAGCTGGAAAACCTGGCCGCGCTTCTTTCAGGGAAATACGCGGTCATGAATTTCATTCCCTTCAACGAGGTGGAAGGGCTCGGATATCGCCGCCCTTCGTTGGAAAGAATGGCGAAGATGACCGAATTCCTCTACAGGAAGGGCATCCTCGCAAAAATCAGGGATTCGGCAGGTCAGGAAATAGAAGGCGCGTGCGGGCAGCTTCGCGCAAGGGCCCTGGCCTCAGCCTAGCGCTGCGAGCAGCTTTTCGTGGATGCCGCCGAAGCCGCCGTTGCTCATGACGAGGATGTTGTCGCCTGGCCTGGATGCGTCGGCGATGGCCTTGACGAGCTGGGCCAGATCGCTTTTCACCACCGCCTTTTCCCCGAGGGGGGAGAGTGCGGATTCGGCATCCCAGCCGAGACCGCCCGAATAGCAGAAAACGAGGTCGGCATCCTGCAGGCTCGAGGCCAAGGCATCCTTCATCACGCCCAGCTTCATGGTGTTCGATCTGGGTTCGAGCACTGCGATGATCCTGTTTTTCCCGCATATTTCCCTGAGCCCTGCGATCGTCGTCGAAATCGCAGTGGGATGATGGGCGAAATCGTCGTAGACCGTGACCCCGCCAGCCGTTCCCCTCTTCTCCAGGCGGCGCTTCACGTTCCTGAAATTCGAAAGGGCCCTGATGCCGACTTCGGCCGGAATGCCGCAATGCCTCGCAGCCGCGATCGCAGCCAGGGCATTGTTGCGGTTGTGCTCCCCCACCAGATCCCAGGATAGTTTCCCCTGCTTTTCCTCTCCGAGGCGGATCATGGAGTCTTCTTCGATGTGCCAGCCCTCGTCCGTGCCGAACCAGTCGACGGGCGTCCAGCATCCCCGGTCCAGCACTTTCCTGATGCTCTGCTCGTTTCCGTTTGCGACGATCAGGCCTGAGGACGGGATGGTCCGCACCAGATGATGGAACTGGGTCTCGATGGAAGCGAGGTCGGGGAAGATGTCTGCATGGTCGTATTCGAGATTGTTGAGTATGACCGTTCTCGGATGGTAATGGACGAATTTCGAACGCTTGTCGAAAAAGGCGGTATCGTATTCGTCGGCTTCGATCACGAAGAAGGGGGAGTCCGTCAGCCTGGCCGAGACTTCGAAATTCCTGGCCACCCCGCCTATCAGGAAACCGGGATTCAGCCCGCCCTCTTCCAGTATCCAGGAAAGCATGGAGGTGGTTGTCGTCTTGCCGTGGGTCCCTGCCACGGCGAGCACCCATTTCTTCCCCAGAATGGCTTCATGCAGCCATTGCGGCCCTGAAATATAGGGCAGATTCCTGTCCATTATCGCTTCCATCAGCGGATTTCCCCTCGTGACCACATTGCCTATCACGTAGAGATCGGGCGCGAGGCCGATCTGCGAAGGGTCGTAGCCTTCGATCAGTTCAATCCCGAGTTGGGACAGCTGGGTGCTCATGGGAGGATAGACGGCAGTGTCGCATCCTGTCACGCGATGCCCGGAGGACTTCGCCAGCGCCGCGATTCCGCCCATGAATGTGCCGCAGATGCCGAGAATGTGGATGTGCATTTGAAAACCCGGAAGAAAACCATGAATTTTACGCCCTTCGAGGGCAACTTGAAATCGGGGGCAGGGACACTATATTTGTATTAGGAACAATTCAACAGGAGGATATCATGGCAAACATTTCACGCTGGGATCCTTTCAGGATCGAACCGTTCGATGATGCATTCGACAATCTTTTCAAGGGCTTCATGGTCAGGCCTTTCAGCATGGACATGGAAAAGCAGGCGCCCCAGATCAAGGTGGACGTGAAGGAGGACGACAAGGCCTATAGCGTCCATGCGGAAATCCCCGGGGTCAGCAAGGAGGACATCCATGTGACCATAGACGGAAACAGGCTCTCCCTGAGCGCGGAGGTCAAGAAGGAGAGGGAGGAGAAGAAGGGAGAAACGGTGCTTCGCTCCGAGCGCTATTACGGAAAGGTTTCCCGGGCTTTTGTGCTGGACAAGGAAATAGACGAGTCTGGCGCCCATGCAAAATACACAGACGGCGTGCTCGAACTCACCCTCCCGAAGAAAACTCCCGCCGAATCGAAGCGGCTGACCATAGACTGACTCTTCCGTACCGAAAATCCCCTCGCATGATGCAAGGGGATTTTTATGGCTCTCCAAGTGTTTTATAATCCCGCTGAATCACAACAAGTGCAGGGGCGGATATATGAAGCAGGTCGTGCTGGTTGCGGAAGGGGATCCCTCCGTTCGTTCCCGGCTTTCGAATGCATTGATCGGGCTCGGTTTCGGGACCGTCGAGGCGGCAGATCCTGTACAGGCCATCGGGATTTACGGAGAGGCAAAGCCCGACCTCGTTGTGGCAGGTGAAGGCATGGAGCCATTCCTCGACAAGATTCATGAATCGGTGGTGATGGTGGTGGGTCCCGATTTTCTTCCCGCTGCCTGCGAAAGGCGGATCAGGGATTTCGTCCTCAAGCCCGTGGACTTGAACGATTTCGGTCAGCGAATCAGGCAGGCGATGAGCGCCAATATGGGAAATCTCGGCATACTCGAAGCCATTCCTGATGGCCTTTTCCTGGTGGAGAAGGGGGGCGCATGCAGGGAAATCGGAAAGAAGCCTGCCGTCATCCCCGGAAACAATTCCATCATCCTGGAAAAGGCCGCGGTCTCGATGGCGACAGGCAAGCCTCAGGAAGCGGAATTCCAGTTCCAGCAGCATGGCGAAATCAGGAATTTTGAGGCGAGGATCGTCCCCCTCGGGGACGAGCGGGCGCTTGCCATGCTCCGCGACATCACGGAGAAGAAGCTTGCCGAAGAGAAGATGAGGCATCTCGCCTATTTCGACGGCCTCACCGGGCTGCCGAACAGGCATGCCTTCCTGGTCAGCCTAGAAGCGGAACTCAAGAGAAACGAAAAGCACAGGAAAAAGGTCGCCGTTTTCATCCTGGACATAGACGCCTTCACTCGCATAAACGATTTTCTGGGAAGGGATGTGGGGGATCATCTGCTTCAGGGCATGGCTGAAAGACTGGACAACTGCATCCGCCAGACGGACATGATCTCCAGGGTAGGAAGGGGATCGAGCCAAGTTGCCCGATTCGGAGGAGACGAATTCGCGATTCTCTTCTCGAACATCGACCGGGTCGAAAGCACCTTTTCCCTGGCGAAGCGCATCAAGGACATGGTATGTCATCCGTTCGTCATCGATTCCAGGGAAATCGTTGTGACCTGCACGATAGGGATAGCGCTTTGCCCCGAGGACAGCCAGGATGCCTCCTCGCTTCTCAAGTATGCGGAATACGCGAAGCAGCGAGCGAAGGAATCCGGGGGAGACAGGGTCCAGCTCTACAGCAGTTCGCTCACCAAGCAGATGCTCTACCGCAGGGATCTCGAAAGCAGCCTCAGGAAGGCGATTGAGCGGGAGGAGTTCGCCCTCCATTACCAGCCCAGGGTCAAGCTCTCGAATGCCGAGGTGGTGGGAATGGAGGCGCTGATCCGATGGCAGCGCGCCGAGCATATCCTCGTTCCCCCCGCCGAATTCATCCCCCTTGCCGAAGAAACGGGCCTCATCGTGCCGATTGGCGAATGGGTGCTTAAGACGGCCTGCCTTCAGGCGAAGGCCTGGGCTGACGAGGGATCGAAGAAGCTGGTTTCGGTCAATGTTTCCTCACACCAGTTGAGGGATGCCGAATTCAGCCAGAAGATCCTCTCCATTCTGGATGAAACAGGGCTCGATGCCGAATTGCTCGAACTCGAATTGCCCGAAGATGCGCTGATGAACGTCGCCGATTCGGAGATGATCGAAGCGCTCGTCAGGAAAGGGGTGAGGATCACCTTGGACAGGTTCGGAACCGGCTACTCTTCGATGAACAGGTTGAAGCGGCTCAAGATCGATACGCTGAAGATCGCGAGGGAAATCGTCTCGGGAATCGAGACCGCCCCGGAGGACGCCGCCATGACGCAGGCCATCATCGAATTGGGGAAAAGGCTGGGCATGGAAGTCGTCGCGGTCGGCGTGGAGAGAGAAGGGCAGCGCGAACTTCTTTCAACCTACGGCTGCGCAGAGGCACAGGGCTTCCTTTTCGATTCCTGATTTTCTCGGCGCAGCATGTTGATCAGCGTCCATAGCCGTTGTAGTAGGTCGGCGGCCCGTACGTGATCCCGGGAGGGATGGGTTGAGCGTAGCGTGGCGGCGGCTGATAGGCCGGAGCTGAATAAACCGGAGCCGGGACCGACATCATGCCGCCTCTCCAGCCGTCTCCGTCACGCCAGCCGTCTCCGCCTCTCCAGCCGTCTCCGCCTCTCCAGCCATCTCCGCCGCGCCAGCCGTCCCCGCCGCGCCAGCCGTCCCCGCCTCTCCAGCCGTCCCCGCCGCGCCAGCCATCTCCGCCTCTC
>JAJZTQ010000020.1:0-2360 GCA_021848825.1 Pseudomonadota bacterium | reverse complement strand
CCAGCCGTCTCCGCCTCTCCAGCCGTCTCCGCCTCTCCAGCCATCTCCGCCGCGCCAGCCGTCCCCGCCGCGCCAGCCGTCCCCGCCTCTCCAGCCGTCCCCGCCGCGCCAGCCATCTCCGCCTCTCCAGCCATCTCCGCCGCGCCAGCCGTCCCCGCCGCGCCAGCCGTCCCCGCCGTCATCGGCACAGGCCACGTTGAAAGTCAGAAACACCAGCATCGCCGCTGCGAACAGCCTTTTCATCTCCAGCCTCCCTCTTGACGTATTTGTTTGCAATTGGATCATTTCATTCCAGGGAAAGTTCGATTCGGCAATTCGAAAAGAATTCCCGCCATCGGCAACGGCAGAAAGTTCCATTAAATATATTTCATATGTCATTGATATATTTGCATGAACAAATCAGGAAAGATCGGGTCAGACGAGTGTCCATCGAACATCACTGGGGAGGAAATCAAGATGCATTTAGGATCAGCGCTGCGCCTGGAAATTCGCAAGGGCAGACCCATTGCCCCTTTCATAGGCATATTCGATGCCTTTTCAGCCACCATTGCCGCCAAGCATTCGCCCAACCTCTTCTACAGCGGGTTCGGATTTGCGGCCAGCCAGTACGGCCTTCCGGACATCGGCTATATCGCCTGGAGCGACATGGTCCAGGCGGCATGGCGCATACGGCAGATCCTGCCCCAGCACAAGCTGCTGGTCGACGTCGATGACGGTTACGTGGATGCCTCGGTGGCCTGTCACGTCAGCGCGCAGCTTGAACGCATGGGGGTGGCGATGATCATGCTCGAAGATCAGAAACGCCCCAGGCGCTGCGGTCATTACGATGGCAAGATACTTCTCCCGCTCGACGAATACATGGAGAAACTCGAATTGGTGCTTGCGCAGCGCACGGATCTTTGCGTGCTGGCCCGCACGGATGCTTCGGGTGACGAGATTTTCAGGCGGATAGAGCGCATCTCCGGAACCGATGTCGACGTGATCATGGTCGACGGCGTGCGCTCCATAGAGACATTGCGGGAAGTGCGCAAGATCACTGACAAGCCGCTGCTTTTCAACCAGATTGCGGGCGGAAAGAGCCCCCGCGTCACGCTCTCGGAGCTGCGCGAGGCCGGGGCGAACCTGGCGCTTTATTCCACGCCCTGCCTTTTTGCCGCCCAGGCTGCGATAGACGAATCCCTAGCCGCGATTTTCTCGGACGACGGCAGGCTTCCGGATGCGGACAGCGCCATCGGGGTCGTCGAATGCAGCGACCTGCTGAAGCAGAACATGAGCCATCATCTGCCACCATCCTCGTCCTTCCTGAACGCCTGAAATGCTGCAGACCCTCCTTGTCTACGTGCTGACGGGATGCGCAGCGGGCTACCTTGCCGGATTGTTCGGCGTCGGGGGCGGAATCATCATCGTGCCGGTGCTGGTGATGCTCTTCAAGGCATCCGGGATATCGCAGGAGGTGTTCATGCCTCTGGCGATAGGCACCTCCATGTCTGTCGTTTCGGTGACTTCGCTGATGGGGGCGCGCGCCCATCATGCCAACGGGAACGTCGACTGGGGAAATGCGAAGGCGCTTCTGCCGGCCATACTCGCCGGCGTCATGGCGGGTTCGCTGCTCGGCGCCCATGCCCCGAGAAGCGTGCTGGGGGGACTCGTGGTTGCCTTCGAACTTTGCATGTCCCTGATGTTCATCACCCAGGTCGCGCGGAGCGGTCAGGAGGATGGATCGGGGAATCGCGAATGGCCGAGATCCTGGATGCTGGTCGTTTCGGCGTTGCTCGGGTCTGTTTCGAGCGTCGTCGGAATCGCGGGAGGCACGCTTTTCGTGCCCTTCCTGAATTTTCTCGGCGTCAATCTGCGCAAGGCGATCGGCACCGCGACAGCCATGGGTGCGCCGCTCAGCCTGGTTGCCGCATTCGTCTACATGCTGGCGGGCTCGGTCGGGCACAAGCCGCTTCCGCCCTATTCCATCGGATTCATCTACCTTCCGGCATTCCTGGGCTGCGTCGTCGGCGGAATATGGACGACGAAACACGGGGCGGCGCTGGGGCTCAGACTGAATCTTCGCATGCTCAAGCTCGCCTTCGCGCTGATCCTGCTCATTGCGGCCGGGAAGATGCTCTTCGTCTAGCAGGGTGCTGCAAAACTATTGCGCTTGTCATTACGGCGTTGAAAAATGCCTCAAAATACTCATTTACTATCTGTAAACTGCGCTTTTTTGTCATTTTTCGCCTGGTCCTGACTGCGCTCATGACCTTTTTCAGCAGCCTGCTAGACTCGAACCCCCATCCATCATCTGCAGGCTTTCTTTCCGAAAGCCTGTTTTTCCGCCAGGGTATCGGAAGCCAGCTGCTTTTCGGCCTGAG
>JAJZTQ010000019.1 GCA_021848825.1 Pseudomonadota bacterium | reverse complement strand
TCAAAGCTTGTTTGCCAGCTCCCCGAAGCTTTTCGCAGGCTACCACGTCCTTCATCGCCTGTAATCGCCAAGGCATCCACCACATGCACTTATTCGCTTGATCCCATAATTTTAAGGCCTCTTCCGAGGCATCATGGTCACAGCTACCATCTGCGATCCGACTAAAAATCGCAGACGTTTTCGCGACATGCAATACAACCCTAGATTGCCGCAAGTTTCGAAGTCGAATTAACGACTCCTCGCCTTGCAGCGAATCAACTTTACTTCTTCCAAATTGTTAAAGAACAGTTCACTCGTAAGGAGTGAGGGGTAAAGAGTAAGGCGTTTTCACGCTTCACTCTCCACTCCTCACGCTTCACCAGGTAATGGTGGAGGCTAACGGGATCGAACCGATGACCCCCTGCTTGCAAAGCAGGTGCTCTCCCAGCTGAGCTAAGCCCCCATAAGCTGCGCCATGCTGCGTTGTCGCCGCGCTTACATGCATCAGCATGCATCGCTTGCTTCGCCTTGCCTGTCTTGCATAAACATGGTGGGTCTGAGTGGACTTGAACCACCGACCCCACGCTTATCAAGCGTGTGCTCTAACCAGCTGAGCTACAGACCCCTTTCACTCTTCACCAGGGGCCAGGAGCGCGGAGCATCTTCATGAAGAAACTCTTCACTCCTCACCCCTCGCTTCATTCTCTACAGTCGATAAGTGTGAACGCTTGATGTCCTTCTCTAGAAAGGAGGTGATCCAGCCGCACCTTCCGATACGGCTACCTTGTTACGACTTCACCCCAGTCATGAATCTCACCGTGGTAACCGCCCTCCTTGCGGTTAGGCTAGCTACTTCTGGTGAAACCCACTCCCATGGTGTGACGGGCGGTGTGTACAAGACCCGGGAACGTATTCACCGCGACATGCTGATCCGCGATTACTAGCGATTCCGACTTCATGCAGTCGAGTTGCAGACTGCAATCCGGACTACGATCGGCTTTCTGAGATTAGCTCCCCCTCGCGGGTTGGCAACCCTCTGTACCGACCATTGTATTACGTGTGAAGCCCTACCCATAAGGGCCATGAGGACTTGACGTCATCCCCACCTTCCTCCGGTTTATCACCGGCAGTCTCATTAAAGTGCCCAACTTAATGATGGCAATTAATGACAAGGGTTGCGCTCGTTGCGGGACTTAACCCAACATCTCACGACACGAGCTGACGACAGCCATGCAGCACCTGTGTTACGGTTCCCTTTCAGGCACAGCCGCCTCTCAGCAGCCTTCCGTACATGTCAAGGGTAGGTAAGGTTTTTCGCGTTGCATCGAATTAATCCACATAATCCACCGCTTGTGCGGGTCCCCGTCAATTCCTTTGAGTTTTAATCTTGCGACCGTACTCCCCAGGCGGTCAACTTCACGCGTTAGCTGCGTTACCAAAGAGGTCACCCTCCCCGACAACTAGTTGACATCGTTTAGGGCGTGGACTACCAGGGTATCTAATCCTGTTTGCTCCCCACGCTTTCGTGCATGAGCGTCAGTTTTGACCCAGGGGGCTGCCTTCGCCATCGGTATTCCTCCACATATCTACGCATTTCACTGCTACACGTGGAATTCTACCCCCCTCTGCCAAACTCTAGCCTTGCAGTTTCAAACGCAGTTCCCAGGTTAAGCCCGGGGCTTTCACATCTGACTTGCAAAACCGCCTGCGCACGCTTTACGCCCAGTAATTCCGATTAACGCTCGCACCCTACGTATTACCGCGGCTGCTGGCACGTAGTTAGCCGGTGCTTCTTCTTCAGGTACCGTCATTAAACACGGGTATTATCCGTGTCCGTTTCTTCCCTGCCGAAAGAGCTTTACAACCCGAAGGCCTTCTTCACTCACGCGGAATGGCTGGATCAGGGTTTCCCCCATTGTCCAAAATTCCCCACTGCTGCCTCCCGTAGGAGTCTGGACCGTGTCTCAGTTCCAGTGTGGCTGATCATCCTCTCAGACCAGCTACCGATCGTCGCCTTGGTGGGCCTTTACCCCACCAACTAGCTAATCGGACATCGGCCGCTCCCATAGCGCGAGGTCTTGCGATCCCCCGCTTTCCTCCTCAGAGCATATGCGGTATTAGCACAGCTTTCGCTGCGTTATCCCCCACTACGGGACACGTTCCGATGTATTACTCACCCGTTCGCCACTAACTTTGGAGCAAGCCCCAAAGCCCGTTCGACTTGCATGTGTAAAGCATTCCGCCAGCGTTCAATCTGAGCCAGGATCAAACTCTTCAGTTCAATGCCTGTTTGATGGGTCTCCCCATCGGTCTCACTCAAAATCTTAACTAGGTTAAAACTATCGTGAGCACTTCTATGGTCTATGCGTGCGTACCTCAAGGGCACGCACCAGAACACCAAGCGCCCACATCTATCGACTGTATATTTTTAAAGAACATTCCCGCTGCAACATTTCTGCAATGTCGCCAGCAGAGAAGCGGAATTGTATAGAAGGCCGCCTGGACCGTCAAGAGAAATCACATCAGCGTTGCGGCGACGACCCTGTTCCTGCCCAGGTCCTTTGCCGAATAGAGCGCACGGTCAGCCTTGCTTATGAATTCATTCAGGGACTTGATCTGGGATTCGACGCAGCCGACCACACCGATGCTGACCGTGACAGGGAGGGCGCCGCCATCCAGCACGATGATCTTCTGCACGAGCATCCTGATCTTGTCCGCGACAAGCAGGGCTTCCTCTAGACCGGTATTCGGCATGATCAATACGAATTCCTCTCCTCCGAATCTTCCGACGATGTCGGTGTCCCTGATGCTCGACTCGAGCAGATTGGCAAGCGAAACCAGCACATCGTCCCCCACCTGATGGCCGAAATAGTCGTTTATCCGCTTGAAATGGTCGACATCGAGGAGACAGACGGAGAGATTCGTGCCGTACCTCAGGCAGCGGGAAAGCTCTTCCTGCATGATGCGGTTGAGATACCTTCTGTTGAAAAGCCCGGTCAGTTCGTCCGTGACGGAAAGGAGCTCCAGCTCCTCCGTCCTTCTCTTAACCTCGTTCTCGAGCCCATGACTGTAGCTCTCCAGCTGGTCGACCATGGATTTCAAACGGGAAGCCATGGCGCTGACGCCTTTTTCCAGCACTTCGAGCTCGCCGCCCGAGTCGACTGCGACAGCCGTATCGAGCTCCCCCTTCCCAAGCTTCTCGACCGTATCGGCAAGCCTCAGGATCGAATGCGTGAAGCCCTTGCTGATGCTGCTCGCCAGAATCGCAGCGCCGAAAAGCACGAAGACGCCGATCAGGAGGGCATCGAAAAGCAGGCTCTCCTTTTTGTGGACGAGGGAAACCCTGGACATCCCCACCTTCACCTTGCCTATCGTTTTCCTGACGCCATGATTCTTTTCGCTGCCGAAAAAGTCGTCCAGCCTTGTCTGGCTTCTCTCTATGCTGGCCTCGAAAAAAGACACGGGCTGCGGCGGGAAATTGGGGTTTTCGGCTTCGGCAAGCCTGTTCCCGGCATTGTCGCTGATCTCGACAGACCTGACATCGGGCTCCCTGAGCGTGGAAACGGCGATGCCATGCAATATTTCGCCGTTTCCTGAAAAAACGCCATATTCGCTTGCCGGAGCAAGTTGCCTCGCGATCGAAGCGCCCCTGTTGTCCAAGGATTCCTCCAGCGCGTCGAAACGGGTCAGCACGAAGTAGAGCGTGAGAAGCGCCGCAATTGAAAAACTTGGCGCCAATGCCAGAAACAGTATCCTTCTCCTGATCCCCCATCTTGTCATGGCGCACCCTCCATATGGCTCAGCTTTTCCTCGAAAGTCGCCTCGTCCTGGATCTCGATCCCCATCGATCTCGCCACATACCTGTTCACGCCCACCGTGAAATAGGCAGGATAGGCAGGCTGAGGCAGAACGCCCCCGCCTGAAAATTTCGATATGGCCTCAGCGGCCTGCCACCCCACCTGCTCCACCGTCGAATAAAGCGCGATCAGCGCGCCAGCCTTGACATAAGATGGGGAAAAGCCTACCAGCGGCACGTTGTAGCGATAGGCAGTCAAGAGAATACCCGATATTGTCTCGCTGTTGAACACCATAGGATCCGGAACCGACAGGATGACATCACTTTCTTTCAGGAGTGCTTCAAGGCCTGAAAAAAGATCGGATCTGGAGGAAGTCCTTCGTACTGCAATTTGAAGCCCGTCGATTGAAGACGCTTTCGTCAGGCTCTCCATTTCCGATCCCGAGTCCGGGCCCAGCATCACCCCGATTCTATGCCTGCCTGGAAAGGCGAGCCTGACGAGCGCCATCTGCCGCGAGAAAGGCTGATCGATATAGATCGCGGTGACCCTTTTTTTTTGCCTGGCGCTGATGATCTCTTCGAAGGTCTTTCTGGGGACGAAAATCGAAATGACCGGGATGCGCGGATCGAGGGAAGCGGCCGCCTTCGTCCCTGCCACGCCGAAAGCGACCACCAGTTCATTCTGCCTGAAAGCGCCATCGAATTTCGATTTGGATACCCTGGCATCGGAACGCGCCTCGACCTGTTTCTCGATGCCATCGAGAATTTCTCCGGGAAAGGAAGGGTCGTTTCCCACCAGAAAAAAAACCGTCAGGGGTTCGCCGAAAGCGTGAGAAGACAACAGAACGAGCAACAGGAAGATATGCCTGAGCCTCACAGCCCGACACTCAAGGTCACATAGCCTTGCCTGTCGAAAACATTGAGCGTCCTGAATTCCGAATAGGGCGTATTCATCAGATTCTGCACGATGAAGGCGATTTCCGCCTGCTTTTGTTCGAGCATGAATGATCTGGCCAGCCTGCAGTCGAAACGGCTGTACCCTGCAATGAGTTGCCCCGGACCCAGTGCCCTGACATCACCCTGCCTCGTGTAAATGAAGCTCCCTTCGAAACCGGAAGGAAAGCTGTGCATGGCAAAAAGGCTCATGCTGTTCTTGGGCGCAGACTGATTGTAGGTCTCCGGGAAATCTCCCGCGATGATGGTGTGCGCAAAATTGGCTGTGAGCTGGGTTTCGGCCGAAAAGTTCCATTTCACCTGCATTTCCGCACCATGATCGTCAGCCGAACCGAAGTTGCCGAATGTTCTGGGGAAAGCGGGGCCGGTGGTGGCTATCAGATCACCGAAATGGTCCTGGTAGAGTCTCGCGTCGACCACGATGCCGTAACTCGGCAACTCGCTTATATAGCCTATTTCCCTGGACTGCACCCGCTCTGGCAGCAGGTTCCCCGGCCCGTAAAACCTCGGAACGGTGATGCTCCCCAGGGTATAGACGAGGTGGGCCATCTGTTCGAACATGACCGGATTTCGGACAGCGTTCGAGAAGCCCAGTCTCAGCGTATTGTAGCGATTGAGGTGGTAATTGAAGGCGGCCTGGGGGGAAAGCGATTTCCCGGTGTAAGTGTTGTGCTCCAGCATCGCGCCGGCGTTCACCAGGAATTTTCGCGAAACATGCCATTCGCCATGCCAGAAAACGCGCTGACTGGGCTCACTCAGCTGGCCAACCATGTAAAGCGGCGCGACCGACTGGTCGAGCCTGACCGAGCCTCCCCAG
Source organism: Pseudomonadota bacterium (assembly GCA_021848825.1). Lineage (GTDB taxonomy): Bacteria > Pseudomonadota > Gammaproteobacteria > Burkholderiales > JABEVD01 > JABEVD01. Next base: position 46,636 of record JAJZTQ010000019.1, on the reverse strand, counting down.
ACATTCCTGAAATCAGGAGATACGCTGTATGACTGCTGGTATTCGAGATGGTATCGCTGGCCGGTGATGCCGGCATCGATGGGAAACACCGCGCTGTTTGGAAAAAGACTCGGAAGGGTCAGATAATTGTCGGTCAGACGCTGGAACTCGTGATAGAAAAGAACGGAAGTATCGTTTCCGGAATCGGCATTGCGCTCCCATTTCACCTGTTCATACTGGCTCGTTACATAGGAATCCCGTGGCGGATCGGCAGGATCGACCGTACCGGCATTGCCAGGATTGCCCAGCCCTTCCGTTCCGCCCGAATAGCCCATCGCAAAACGCAGCATATCTGCCTCATCGAGCGCATAATCAGCACTGGCATTGGCGAGCCCTATGCGCTGAGTGTCGTTGACCTGTGCAAAGCCGCTGTCTGACCGGTAGCCCATGACCAGCCTGTAATCCAGCTTTCCCGAACTTCCCGCGTAACGCAGATGCCCATCGCCTACCCCGTCCATACCCCTTCTCACCGAGACCTCTGCGCCATGCTCGAGTTCGGGATTCCTGGTGATGATGCTGATGACGCCCAGAAATGAATTCGCTCCGTGGGCGGCTGCGCTCGGCCCCCTGATCACTTCGATGCGATCGATGTCTTCCACGGTAATCGGCAGACTGCTCCAGTCGACCCCTCCTGAAGGCGGCATGTAGACCGACCTGCCGTCGATGAGGACCTGCATCCTGCGGGAATACTGGTCGGACATGCCATGATAGCTGACGACAGGCTGATGCCCGTTGTAGTAGCTCACGTAAAAACCCGGAACCAGCCTGAAAAGGTCCGCGATGTTCCGATAGCCCGATGCCCTGATCATCTGGCTGTCTATCACGGTCATTGCGGAAGGCGCTTCGTCGACGGGCTGATTGAGACGCGAAGCCGAAAGAACGACAGGCATGTCGGCCAGGAAATCGTTTTCGGTCACCCCTGCTGCATGGGATAGGGAAACATTGAGAACGATGGGGACAAACAGAATTTTTCTGAGCATGGGATCAACCCTGCCAGGAACGTACTCTCCCCACGTCGACATGGACGAAATTGGAATGCGGATAGTAGCCCACGCCACCGCGATTCATGGAAAGCGCTGCCCGGTGCAGGGTGGAAAGATCCCTCCCCGGCAGGAAGATGTCGGCAGCCTCCCCTTTCATGTGCAGGCTGTGCTTGGCTACACCGTTCGAGTGCGCATGAAGGAAAGCATTGGTCGCAGGCGATCGGTAACCCGATATGACGTGAATAGGAAACTTCCCGTCGAGTTTGAGGTTGATGGCGTAAAGGAGATCGAGAAGACCCCTGTCCATGGCGATGGCCTGATTCGTTCGAAAGTCTCTAAGCACATGGTTTATCTCGGCAAGCGACTCGCCGACATAGGCTCCTTCCGCCCAGTATGTCGCGGAAAGACTCTCGCCGGTATGGATGTTGTAAAAGGAGAGCTTCCTCTCCGGCATGGCTGCAAAGTTCTTTCCTGCAGCCAGGGTGAGCATCGCAGCCGCCCCCAGTTTCAAAAAACAGCGTCTCTCGATCAAGGCTTTTCCCCTTCAAGCGTCACATCCCTCGCCACGCCATCCTGACTCTCGATGACCTTTTCGGCAAGCTTCCAGTCCACCCTCGATCCGGCAGTCCCTGCAAGTTCCCGGGCGGTTTTCATGTAATCGATCCCCTTCCTGTAAATGTCCGGATGGGATTCGATATAGATTCTCCCATTTCCTTCAACAGCGAGCAACAGCGGCCTGTAGACGATCTTCCCTTCCATCCCTTTCCTCACTTCCGGGAAAAATCCGGCGATGTCATCAGGCTGCATCCTGATGCAGCCATGGCTCTGGTAGTGATATACACTCGCCGGCGCAATCGTGCCGTGGATGCCGTATCCTGCGATGCTTAGCCCCATCCAGAACTTTCCCAGCGGATTGTCGGGACCCGGCGGTACCTTCTTCAAAACCGCCTTTCCCTCCCGCCGCATTTCCTCCTGAATGGACACCGGAACGATCCAGGCCTTGTTCTCGACGAGCTCGACGATCCTGAAATTTCCCTCCGGCGTAGGCCATGAAGGCTTGCCCAGCCCGACAGGATAGGCATGGATGAACTTGCCCTCCCTGAAATAGAACAGCATGGCCTGACCGAGGTTGATCAATATGCCGTCCTTCATTCCGTCCGGAACGATGTGGCGATTGTCCAGCTCAAGGCGTTTCCCGGGAAATAGCAGCGCATCGTAATCGATATGGTTTTCCCTCGCGATCACTTTCGCTGAAACGCCGAATTTCGCCCCTATCTTGATCAGGTAATCCCCTGATACGACGATGTATTCGAAATCGCCTCCGGAAATTTCTTGCCCGAAAGCGCTGCAGCATAATATAGTCAGAAGGAGCAATACCGTCAGGCGCATATCGGAATCCATCATGAAATATCGTCAAAGGCATCCCTGGGACATTTCCCCAAGGGAAGCCGTGGAGATCCAGAAAAGACTGCAGGGCGAAGTCGTCCGCTCGAACGATTTCGGCGAAATCAGTCATGTCGCAGGCATCGACGTCGGTTTCCAAGACGGCAAGGCGATCGCCGCGGCTGCCGTGCTGAATTTCCCCTCTCTCGAACTCGCAGAATACGCCATATCCAGAAAGCCTGTCACCTTTCCCTATATCCCCGGGCTGCTTTCTTTCAGGGAAGTGCCGGCGGTGCTCGATGCCCTGGAGAAGCTCTCGATCGAACCCGATCTCATCCTCTGCGACGGCCAGGGGATCGCCCATCCCAGAAGATTCGGCATCGCCTGCCATGTCGGGATCCTGACAGAAATACCGACAATAGGCGTCGGAAAAACGCGCCTCACTGGCTCGCATGAAGCAGTGGGCGAAAAAAAGGGAGAATGGCAACCGCTTCTCGACAAGGGTGAAATCATCGGCGCCGTGTTGAGAACAAGAAATGGCGTCAAGCCGATTTACATCTCGATCGGTCACAGGATCGATCTGGAGACATCAATAAGGTATGTCCTGGCATCCACGACGAAATACAGGCTTCCCGAAACGACCAGATGGGCGCACAGGCTCGCATCCATGCCGAAACGCGTCAATTCGTCGACAAACCCAGAAAAAACCGGATGATAGAGAAACAAAGACTTGGAACTGGCCTGGAAATTGCTTGTCAAACTGCAGGAAGGGTTGGTTGCGGGGACAGGATTTGAACCTGTGACCTTCGGGTTATGAGCCCGACGAGCTGCCAGACTGCTCCACCCCGCGCCAGAAAGTGCAATTCTAACAAGCATCATGGCGGCAGTCAACTGGATGCCGGGCACTGCATGATCGGGTTGATGTTTTCTTGGAAATGGTTAGAATTGAATCATGACTGCAGGACAGAAAACCGTCATCGAACCGAAAAAACTCGGCGTGAAGCCGCCTGGCATGTTCAAGGTTCTGCTTCTGAACGATGACTTCACGCCGATGGAATTCGTTGTCGTGGTGCTTGAAAGATATTTCTCGAAAAACAGGGAACAGGCGACGCAAGTCATGCTCAAAGTACATAGGGAGGGGAAGGCGGTATGCGGCATTTATCCGAGAGATGTTGCCGAAACCAAGGTTGAACAAGTCACGGCCTTTTCAAGGCAGAACGAACATCCGTTGCGATGCGTGATGGAGGAAATGTAAATGATTGCCCAGGAACTTGAAGTCAGCTTGCACATGGCTTTTGTCGAAGCGAGACAGAAGCGGCACGAATTGATCACGGTTGAACACCTTCTTCTCGCCATGCTGGACAATCCGGCAGCTGCCGAAGTGCTGCGCGCCTGCGGCGCAGACATCGAGGATCTGCGCCAGGAACTGAACCGGTTCCTGAACGAGCATACGCCCATCATGTCGGGAACCGAGGAAATCGACACCCAGCCCACCCTGGGATTCCAGCGCGTCATTCAGCGCGCCATATTGCATGTCCAGTCCTCAGGCAAGAAGGAGGTGACAGGCGCGAACGTGCTGGTTGCGATCTTCGGAGAGAAGGACTCGCATGCCGTGCATTTCCTGCACCAGAGAGGAATCACCCGGCTGGACGTGGTCAATTACATTTCCCACGGCATCAGCAAGACAGCAAGCCAGGCCGGTCAGGCCAAGGCCGAGACGGAAGCCGATACAGAACAGGAACAGTCCGCGGCAGGCGCGCTAGAGAATTTCACGGTCAACCTCAATGCGATGGTGCTCGCCGGCAAGATCGATCCGCTCATCGGCAGGTCTCTTGAACTCGACAGAGTGATACAGACCCTTTGCCGCAGGCGGAAGAACAATCCCCTCCTGGTCGGCGAAGCAGGCGTGGGGAAGACTGCGATCGCCGAAGGGCTCGCGCGCAGGATCATCGAAGGCGAAGTGCCCGATCTCCTGAAGCACAGCAGGGTCTATTCCCTCGACATGGGCGCGCTGCTCGCCGGGACGAAATACAGAGGCGATTTCGAACAGCGTCTCAAGGCTGTCCTGAAGCAGCTTGCGGACCATCCGAGCAACATCCTCTTCATCGACGAGATCCATACGCTGATCGGTGCAGGCGCTGCGTCAGGGGGTTCGCTCGACGCATCCAACCTGCTGAAGCCGGCATTGAGCTCAGGTCAGCTGAAGTGCATAGGCGCGACAACCTACAATGAATATCGCGGCATCTTCGAGAAGGACCATGCCCTGTCGAGGAGATTCCAGAAGATCGACGTCGAAGAGCCCAGCATTGCCGACACGATAGAGATCCTCAGGGGACTGAAATCGCGTTTCGAGGCTCATCATCAGGTCAAATACAGCGCTTCCGCGCTTTCGACAGCTGTCGAGCTTTCCGCACGCTACATCAATGATCGCCATCTTCCTGACAAGGCGATAGACGTGATAGACGAGGCAGGTGCAGCGCAGCGAATCCTGCCCAAATCGAAGCAGAAGAAGGTGATAGGGAAGCAGGACATCGAGGAAATCATCGCGAAAATCGCGAGGATTCCGTCCAGACAGATATCCACCGACGACAGGACTGCGCTCAAGACCCTGGACCGCGACTTGAAGGCCGTCGTATTCGGCCAGGAAAAGGCCATAGAAGCGCTCTCAGCCGCAATCAAGATGTCAAGAAGCGGCCTTGGCAATCCCCAGAAGCCTATCGGCGCATTCCTTTTCTCGGGCCCGACCGGCGTGGGCAAGACAGAGGTCGCAAGGCAGCTCGCCTATGCGCTCGGCATCGAACTGATCCGGTTCGACATGTCCGAATACATGGAGCGGCATGCCGTTTCCAGGCTGATCGGCGCGCCTCCGGGCTATGTCGGTTTCGAACAGGGCGGACTCCTGACGGAGGCTATCACCAGGCATCCCTATTCCGTGCTGCTTCTAGACGAGATCGAAAAGGCCCATCCCGACATTTACAACATCCTGCTCCAGGTGATGGATCACGGCACGCTCACCGACAACAATGGCAGGCGAGCAGACTTCAGGAATGTCATCATCATCATGACCACCAATGCGGGTGCCGAATCGTTCTCCAAGGCTTCCATCGGCTTCACCAAGACGAAGGAATCAGGGGATGAAATGGCCGACATCAAGCGGCTTTTCTCGCCGGAATTCCGGAACAGGCTGGATGCGACCGTGTCCTTCGCTCCGCTTTCACAGGAAATCATCCTGCGCGTCGTCGACAAGATGCTCATCCAGCTCGAAGAGCAGCTGCATGAGAAGAAAGTCGAGATTTCATTCACGCCCGGGCTCAAGGCCTATCTCGCCAAGAACGGCTTCGATCCGCTGATGGGGGCAAGACCGATGGCAAGGCTGATCCAGGACACGATCAGGCGTGCGCTTGCGGACGAACTGCTCTTCGGCAGGCTCTCCAATGGCGGCGAAGTCGAAGTCGATATCGACGAAGATGGCAAAGTCCTGCTCGATTTCGCAGAGGAAGCGGAAAAAGTAAGCTGAAAGCCGCCGCCCGGCAAGGGAACGGTTGAACATTGTAAGGATTGGTCTACTGTAGGTAGTGTTTTACGCTATCGCGACAGCAATGACCTTACAATTCCATCACAAGGGAAGGATCACTGCAGCCCTCCTGCTTTTTTATGCGGATTCGCTGCGTGCCGCCTCGCTTTACAACCCTTCCCTCAATTCTTCCCTTCAGGATTCCCAGCCGGTATGGCTCGTCGCCGCGCTCCTGCTTTCGTTCATTCTTTCCATTTCCATAGAAATGCGGGGAAAGCAAAGCATCCTGCCCTTCCTGCAAGCGCTTTCCTTCGGCGCCGCCTGGTTCGACCGGGAGGGACGCTGCCTCGATATGCTCGGCCAGGGCTTTTTCCAGGTCGAGAAAGGGCGATTCCTTCATGAATTCTTGCCCGAGAAAAGCGCGACCCCTATCCAAAGCGCGATCCTTAAGACATTCGAAACCGGAAAGCCAGTCATTTTCGAATTCGAATTGCACGAACCGGGAAACGAAGCATGGTTCGAGGGAACCGCCATACTCCTCGGCAAAAAGGCGCTATGCCTCTGCCGCAATATCACGGAAAGGAAATCCGGGGAAAAGGCGACTGCTGCAGAAAAGGAATGGTTTCAATCGGTTCTGCAATCGGTGAATCATGGAGTGATCGCTACAGACAAGGATGCGCTCGTCACCTATCTCAACCCGGAAGCCGAAAAACTCACCGGCTGGAAGATGGAAAAAGCCGAAGGATTCCCGCTCTCCTCGGTATTCAGGATACTGATCGAAGCAAGCCGCGAACCCGCCGAAAACCCCGCGCTCGCTGCGATGTCGGGCCGGCCTGCAAAGAGAAACAGCATTATCCTGATAAGACGTGACGGAAAGGAGCACGGCATCGACGCATCCTCAAGCCCGCTCGTCGACTACAGCGGCTCGACGGTCGGTTCGGTGATCGATTTCCAAGACTTGAGCAACAGCGAGCACCTTCTATGGCATGCCAGCCACGACGCCCTGACAGGCCTCCTGAACAGGGTATTGCTGCATGACAGGCTCGTTCATTCGATGGCCAGCGTGAAGAGGCAGAACAAGCTTCTCGCAGTGTTGTTCATCGATCTCGATAATTTCAAGTCGGTGAACGACAACATGGGCCACAGCGCGGGCGACATGCTGCTAAAGGAAGTCGCTTTCAGGCTGAAGAACGCCATTCGCGCCGAAGATACCGCGGCCAGGATCGGCGGGGACGAATTCGTCGTGCTTCAGGAAGCAACGGACAGGCAGGAAATCAAGGGAAGCCTTGAACGCATCATGAACATCATGCGCTCGCCCTTTCTTCTGGATGGCAAATCGGCCGACATTTCATTGAGCATGGGCATTGCCCTCTATCCTGAAAACGATGCCGAACCGGAAATGCTGCTGAGGCAGGCGGACATGGCCATGTATCATGCCAAGCAGGCGGGGCGGGATCAGTATCATTTCTTCGATGCAAGCATGGATGCGGCTGCGAGGGCAAACCGGGAGCGTCGTTCGGAAATCGAATCCGCCCTCGAGAAAGGCGAGCTGCGCCTCCATTACCAGCCAAAAATCAATCTCCGGAACGGCAGGATAATCGGGCTCGAAGCCCTCGTTCGCTGGCATCCTGACGGCCAGGAATCGCCGATATTGCCTGCCGATTTCCTTCCTGCGATCCAGGACACCCCTTTGATCGTCGACATCGGAAACTGGGTGATCGGCACTGCAGTGAGCCAGATCAGGGAATGGCAGAACCAGGGCATGAATATCGATGTCAGCGTCAACGTGGCGAGCCGGCAGCTCTACGACCCGGATTTTCTCGATGCCCTGAAAGCGGCATTCGAGTCCTGCCCCGAAGTCGCGCCATCCAGACTGGAACTCGAGATCAACGAAACGAGCGCGCTGGCCGATTTCGAATTCATCCATCAGGTATTCTCAGGCTGCCGTGAGATCGGCTTAAAGCTCACCCTCGACGATTTCGGAACGGGCTACGCCTCCCTTTCCTATCTCAAGAACCTTCCGGTCGACAGGCTCAAGATAGACAGAAGCTTCATGAGCGACATGCCGGAAAACAGGGAAAACCTGGCCTTCATTCGGAGCATCGTCAGCATGTCTAGAATCTTCGGCAGGGAGGTGATTGCCGAAGGCATCGAATCCCCTCACCAGATCAAGGCGCTCGTCAAGATAGGCTGCAGACTGGCGCAGGGATTCGGGATCGCGAAGCCGATGCCAAGCGATCTCGTTCCGCAATGGATAGCAAACTGGCATCATGATCCCTCTCGGATAGTTTACCGGAGCGATTTCGCCATGCGGTAGAGCCTCACTGCATCGCCCTTCTTTTCGTTCTTTCCATAGCGCAATTCGATATAGAGCTTCATGAATGAAGCGCTTTTCGATGCCATCTCGGGATTCCATGACGAGATCCTTTTCCAGTAATCCAGAGGGCCTTCGCTCACCCTCCTTTCCAGCCCGAGCTTTGCCATTTTCTTGCAGAAAAGGAGATAGCTCAGCTCGACCCTGTCCTTTCGCCTGATGCGGAAAAGGAGGAGTGACGTCGACGCGAGAAAGAACAGTGAAAGCGCAATGGAAAACACTGCAGCGATATCCCTCAACGTCGCATTTTTCATGCCTAAAGAATCGAAAAGGCGTCGCTGCTTCTCTTCGTCGAATCCGGTCACCCATTGGCTCCACGCGTAAGACGCCGCTTCATAGCCGAATCGCAGGCGCCTCAGCCAAGCCGAATCCCTTCTCATCATGAGAGGAAGCTCGCTGCTCCCCGGCAAGGACGCCGTCAGGCCGGACTCTATCCTCGTCGGGGCGACGATGGCCGTCGGATCCACTCTCAGCCAACCTCTCCCCTCTTCCCATATTTCAACCCAGGCATGGGCATCCGACTGGCGCACCACCCATTCTCGATCCAGCGGATTGATTTCCCCTCCCTGGTACCCCGTGACTATCCTCGCGGGAATGCCGGCCGCCCGCATCAGGAATGCAAAGCTCGACGCATAGTGCTCGCAGAAGCCGCTCCTTGTCCTGAAGAGGAAATCGTCCACTTCGTCCTGTTCGAGCATGGGCGGCTTCAATGTATAGACGAAGCGATGGGACCTGAAAAAGTCGATCGCATGCCTGACGATTTGCCCTGCGGTTTCCCCTTTCCAGGAATTGGCCAGCGCCCTTGCCTTAGGATCGATCCCTTGCGGAATCCTCAAGGCTTCATCGAGATTCCGTTCAGGTTCGTTCGCTCCTTGCTCGTAATTCAGGATCGAGATCATGTCGTAGCGCATCCTGTTTTTCACCGGAAAAGCCGAAACGATCTCCCTGTCCGGCGTGATCATGCTTCCGGGAGGCGGTGCAATTGGCATGTCCAGTCCGAAAAGCCAGTTCGCTCGGCTCGGCTCCATCGTCACCGAATAGCGGACCGGATTTCCGGACGCGTGAAAAGAGGCGCCGGCAATCGGCTTCCCTCGAGACCATGCTTTTCCGTCGTAGTCCCAGAACACGGGCCCCCGCCAGTAGAGCCTCGATCTTTCAGGGATCTCTTGAGCGAAATTGGCTCTGAATGCCAGCGAATCAGAAAGAACGAGGTCGCTGATGCTTCCTGGAGAAAGCCTGTCCGAAAGCCCGCTCAAGGCATGGCCTGAACTTTTCGGAAGGGCCCATATCGGACCCGGAATTCGCGGAAAGAGCAGAAAAAGAAAAAGGGAAATGGGGGCGGCATGAGCGAGCAGGCGAAACGCGATTCCAGCCGACTCCAGGAAGGCAATCCTGCGGGGGAGATTGCTGATCTGGACAAGATTTGCAGTCAGGAGAAGAATCATCAGCATCATGGCGAAGGCAACCCATATCGACTGCGAATCGAAAAGCCATGTCATGATCAGGAAATAGCAGAGCATGACGACGAGACAGGCGTCCCGCTTTTTTCCGGATTCGGCGAGCTTGAGGCAGACGAGCAGCGAGAGCAGGGACATGCCGGCCTCTCTCGAAAAAAGGGTCCCGTACTGAAGAAAGACGCCGGCGGCCGAAGCGACAGCGAGAAACTGCAGCAGCCATTTATTCTTGAATCCTTTAAAGCTCAAGGCGATCAGGAAAAGGCATGCGATCAGGACCCAGGAAGGCAGCTGGAAATAAAGCGGGAGCAGGGTCAGCGCAACAGAAAGAGAAAGCAGGTTCATGATTGGAAAAGGGCAAGCGCCTCGAGAATGCGCAGCTTCTGCTGTTCGCCTTTTTCCGGCTGTATTGTTTTTCCGGGCAGCCTCAGCCCGAAGCGCGCCCCCATCCTGCTTGCCTCGAGCGCCATGGCCGTGAGTTTGGAAAGGCGCTCTTCCAGATTGCCTGAAACGCCTTCATAATCGAGCCAGATGGTCGCCTTCCCCCTCATCTCCTCGAATTCCTTGACCTGAAGCCCTTCATCGATGGCAAAGCGCTTCCAGGCGACATGTTTCAACGAATCCCCATGCCTGTATTCGCGAAGTCCGGAGAAATCGTCCTGTCCTCTTGCCGCTACATTTCCCCCTTCCGAGTCCCCTCCCGCACTCAGCGGAAAATCCGGGAAAGGCTTGGGATAGACGAGGGCGTGCATGTCGAGTTCCACATAGGACCAGGCCTTGAACAATCCGAGCGGATGAAGGGTGAAAACAGTGAATCTGCCGGGGCTGAACCATCCCCGCCTTTTTGTCCTGAAAGAAAATTCGGCGACTGCAGACTTTTCGAGGTCGATCATGGTTTCCCGCTCTCCCGCCAGAAAGCCGATTCCCCGCCTGCTCCTTTCTCCACCGAAGGAATTCACCCTGAATAGCGCTGCCTCTCCGGCAAAGACAGGAGAAACCTTTCCCGTCTCGAGCCTCAGTCCGGCAAGATTGGAAAACGCATGATAGATGGAAACAAGGTAGAGGCCTGAAAGGATGAAGGTGAGTGCGAATCCGAGGCCAAGACCATAATTGATCGATCCGGTCAGCATCAGGAAAAGCAGCAATGCGAAGATCAATCCCTGTTTGGTCGGCAATATGTATATCCTTCTGCCGTCGAGCACAGCCGACCTTTCCAGCGGCGTTCTTCGCACCATCCATCGGAAGGGAAGGCGGATCAAGGAATGCCCACTTCCTCGAGCAGGATATCAGAAGGAAGGAGACCTTCCCTTGCAGAAACCAGCCTGTGATCGACCACGCTTGGAAGAACGGCCTGGATATCCTCAGGAAGGACCATGCTTCGCTCTTCGAGATAGGCCCATGCCTTTGCCGATGCCAGAAGGGCGAGCCCCGCCCTGGGGCTCAGTCCGTTGATGAATTCTGAACCGGAACGGCTTCTCTGGAGAATCGCCTGAAGATAATCCAGCAGCGCTGAGGATGCATGGATCTTCTTCACTTCCTCGAAAAGCTGAAGCAGTTCCTCGCGCCCTATACAGGGAGACAGGGAATGAACGCTCTTCTTTCCCGAATTTCCGGAAAGCAGCAATCGCTCGGCATCGCGATCCGGGTAGCCCAGCCTGATCCGCATCGTGAAGCGGTCCAGCTGCGATTCCGGGAGCGGGAAGGTCCCCGCCTGATCGTTCGGATTCTGCGTGGCGATGACGAAAAATGGAGTGGGGAGCGGCCTCGTCTCGCCTTCGACCGTCACCTGCCCTTCTTCCATCGCCTCCAGAAGCGCGCTCTGGGTCTTGGGCGTGGTGCGGTTTATTTCGTCGGCGAGGACGAGGTTGGCGAATATCGGCCCGGCATGAAACTTGAATTCGCCTGTCTCCCTGTCGTACACGGAAACGCCCACCACGTCGGCCGGAAGCATGTCGGCTGTGAACTGGATTCTCCTGAATTCGAGCCCAAGGGAACTCGAAAGCGCATGGGCCAGCGTCGTCTTTCCCACGCCCGGCAGATCCTCGATGAGGAGATGCCCGCGCGCCAAAAGACAGGCGACAGCCAGCCTGATCTGTCTTTCCTTGCCCAGGACGACTGATCCGACTTGATCTATGATGGGGTGAACGGGCATTTCCGAATTATAGCCGATGCTTGGGTACTACTGACTTGTTCCCGCGCAGATCGCGTTGCTGGGGAAATGAAGCGCAGCGTGGTTTTCACGCAACCCATTGGGACGGGGCTTTGCGGGCGATCTTCTTTGTTGCGCGGCTCCCGAATGGAATAGCCATTCGACTTCGCCGTGCGCCGCGAATCTCATCCAGCAAAGTCGCGTCGCGACCGCGTGGAAATAAATCAGTGGTACCCTAAAATGCAATCATGAAGAAGCTCGCCATCATCAGCCATCCCGACTGTCTGCTCCATGAAATGGGAAAATGGCATCCGGAATCGCCTGAAAGGCTCAAAGCCATCAGCGAGGCGCTCATATCGAGCGGGCTCGACAGCCATTTCCTCCATATTGAGGCCATTCCCGCAACCGATGAACAACTCGAACGCGTTCATTCGAAAGCCTATGTCGATGAAATCACGGCTTCCTCCCCGAAAACAGGCTCGATAGAACTCGATCCGGATACTTCGATGAATCGTCATAGCTTGAGAGCTGCAAGACTCGCGGCAGGCGCAGTCGCGCTCGGCGTGGACGAGGTTCTTTCAGGAAAAATAAAGAGCGCATTCTGCAACGTGAGACCGCCGGGGCACCATGCCACTCGGGACAGGGCGATGGGTTTCTGCATCTTCAACAATGTGGCGGTAGGGGTGGCCCATGCGCTTGAGAAGCACGGACTGGAGAGAGTGGCCATAGTCGATTTCGATGTCCATCACGGAAATGGAACCGAGGACATCTTCGGAAGCGAAGAAAGGGTATTGATGGCATCGATATTCCAGCATCCCTTCTATCCTTACAGCGGCATATCAGGCAGATCCGAGCGCATGGTCAACATCCCGCTGCCTGCGGGAAGCAATGGACGGGCACTTCGGGAAGTCGTGGAAACATACTGGATCCCGGCGCTTGAATCGTTCAAGCCGCAATTGATCTTCTTTTCGGCGGGATTCGATGCGCATGTAGACGACGAAATGGCGGGACTCGCCTTCGTCGAAGAAGATTATGCATGGGTGACGGGGAGAATCGCTGAAATCGCCCAAAGGCATGCAGAGGGAAGGATGGTCTCGACCCTCGAAGGAGGATACGAGCTTCATGCGCTCGGCCGCTCTGCGGCAGCGCATATCAGGGCGCTTGCAGGTCTATGAGAATGGCGGCAGCAACCTGCCTCCCCTCCCCCATCAGGATGTTGTAGGTCCTCGCGGCAGCCGAAGTGTCCATGACTTCAACCCCTATCCTCGCCTCGTAAAGCCGACGGAAAAGGGAAGGATTCGGAAAGCGCTGTATCCTGCCTGTGCCGAGGATCAATATTTCAGGTGAGGCTTCCAGAATGACATCGAAGTCGCCAATTTCAAGCGTGTCGAAGCTCGCTTCCCAGACCATGACCGGCGTTTCCGGAACAACGATCAGACTGCCTTCGAAGCGCTCCCCGTTGACCGATACATAGCCCTCTCCATACCCCGTGAAGCGGTTCAATCCGGCAGGATTGTCCTGGTGAAGCTTCATGTTCTCTCCATTTGCGGCGCATTTGCGCCTCAGGTAAGATTATACATTTTTGCGGGGTTCTGCCACGCCACCATGGAAGAGTTTTACAGAATCAAGCGGTTGCCTCCCTATGTCTTCAACATCACCGGGGAACTCAAGGCCGCCGCGAGAAGAAGGGGGGAAGACATCATCGACCTTTCCATGGGCAACCCTGACCAGCCCACCCCCCAGCATATCCTCGACAAGATGATAGAGACTGCGAAAAAGGGCGCAACCCATCGCTATTCCGTCTCGAAAGGCATTCCGAGGCTGAGGCGCGCCATCTGCAACTGGTACAAGAGCCGCTACGATGTCGATCTCGACCCTGAAAAGGAAGCCATCGTCACGATAGGATCGAAGGAAGGCATCGCCCATCTTGCCCTGGCAACGCTGGGTTCAGGCGACATCGTTCTGGTTCCCAATCCGAGCTACCCCATCCACATCTACGGTCCGGTCATAGCGGGGGCGGATATCCGCCATATCCCGATGACGCAGGGCATCGACTTTTTCGAGGAACTCGAAAAAGCGATCAAGGATTCGTACCCGAAGCCCAAGATGCTGATCCTGAATTTCCCCAGCAACCCGACTGCGCAGTGCGTCGAGCTGCCGTTTTTCGAGCGCGTCATTGCGCTTGCCAGGGAGCACAAGATCTATGTCGTGCACGATCTCGCCTATGCAGACATCGTCTTCGACGGCTACAGGGCGCCTTCCATCATGGAAGTGCCGGGCGCGTCCGACGTTGCAGTCGAATTCTTCACCATGTCGAAGAGCTACAACATGGCGGGATGGCGGGTGGGATACATGGTCGGCAACAGGGATCTCGTTGCGGCGCTCGCAAGGATGAAGAGCTATCACGACTATGGCACCTTCACTCCGATCCAGGTCGCTTCCATTCTTGCGCTCGAAGGTCCCCAGGACTGCGTGGAAGAAATCAGGCAGATGTACCAGAAGCGGCGCGACGCGCTCGTCTCAGGACTGCATGCCGCAGGCTGGATGGTCGAGAACCCTAGGGCCAGCATGTATGTCTGGGCGAAGATCCCGGAAGCCTATCGGAAAATGGGTTCGCTCGAATATTCGAAGAAGCTCCTGAGCGAGGCCAAGGTCGCGATCTCCCCTGGAATCGGATTCGGCGAATACGGGGACGACCATGTGCGATTCGCGCTAATTGAAAATGAGGCGAGAATTCGTCAGGCTGTCCGGGGAATCAAAGACATGTTTAAACGGGATGGCTTGATATGATGACGAGCCTCATTTCGGCGGAGGCTGACTTTCGCATCGCGAAAGTCAAGCGCAGCGGCCGTAACCAAAATGAGGCGAGAATTCGTCAGGCTGTCCGGGGAATCAAAGACATGTTTAAACGAGATGAATTGATATGATGACGAGCCTCATTTCGGCGGAGGCTGACTTTCGCATCGCGAAAGTTAAGCGCAGCGGCCGTAACCAAAACGAGTCGCGCATCCGGCAGGCCGTGCGTGGCATCAAGGAAATGTTCAAAAAGGACGGCCAGGGGTAGACTATGCAACCTGTTCTAAAATCGCCCAAGCTTTCGAATGTCTGCTACGACATCAGGGGACCCGTGATGGCTCATGCCAGGCAGATGGAAGAAGAAGGGCACCGCATCATCAAGCTCAACATCGGCAATCCGGCCCCTTTCGGATTCGATGCGCCTGAGGAAATCATCCAGGACGTGATCCGCAATCTCCCCAATGCGTCCGGCTATTCCGACTCGAACGGCCTTTTCTCCGCGCGCAAGGCGATCATGCAGTACACGCAGGAAAAGAAGATACCGAATGTCAGGATAGAGGACATCTACATCGGCAACGGCGTCTCCGAGCTCATCGTGATGGCGATGCAGGGGCTCCTGGACAACGGCGACGAGGTGCTGATTCCTTCTCCCGATTACCCCCTCTGGACCGCTGCGGTGAAGCTCGCCGGGGGAAATCCCGTTCATTATGTCTGCGACGAGCAATCGGACTGGCTGCCGGACTGCGACGACATCAGGGGGAAAATCACGCCCAACACCCGTGCAATCGTGATCATCAACCCGAACAATCCGACAGGGGCGCTCTATCCTGTCGAACTCCTCAACGAGATCGTCGAAATCGCGAGAGCCCATCAGCTCATCATCTATTCCGACGAAATCTACGACAAGGTGCTCTACGACGGGAATGCCCACACCTCCATCGCATCCTTGGCCTCCGACCTGCTCTGCATCACCTTCAACGGCCTGTCGAAGAATTACCGGGCCGCGGGCTACCGTGCCGGCTGGCTCGTGGTTTCAGGGGAAAAGCACCATGCGAGGGATTACATAGAGGGCCTGACGATGCTCGCCTCGATGAGGCTTTGCGCCAATGTTCCGGCGCAATACGGCATCCAGACTGCGCTGGGCGGATACCAGAGCATAGACGACCTGGTCTCCCCGAACGGACGCCTTTGCAAGCAGCGGGATGCGGCATGGGCGCTGCTGAACGAGATTCCCGGAATAAGCTGCGTGAAGCCGAAGGCCGCGATGTATCTTTTCCCGAAATTAGACCCTAGAATATACCCGATCGCAGACGACCAGCAGTTCGTCCTCGAACTCCTGCAGAAGGAAAAGGTGCTGGTTGTGCAGGGAACCGGATTCAACTGGAGCGAACCTGATCATTTCAGGGTCGTTTTTTTGCCAAATGTTGACGACCTTACTGAAGCGATCGGACGCATTGCGCGCTTCCTCGATCAATACCGGAAGCGCCATCTCACCTGAAAGACTGAAAAAATGAAAGCAATCAATGTAGGCCTGTTGGGGATAGGCACAGTGGGCTCCGGCACATTCAAGGTGCTCTCCAGGAACGCAGAGGAAATCACCAGAAGGGCAGGACGCGAAATCAGGATAGCGATGATCGCGGAGAGGGATGTCGGGAGGGCAAAAAGCCTTGCCGGATCGGTTCCTGTCACGGACGACGCATTCAAGGTGGTTGAAAATCCGGAAATCGACATCGTCGTCGAACTCATAGGCGGCACTGGGATTGCGCGCGAACTCGTGCTCAAGGCAATAGAGAACGGCAAGCATGTGGTGACGGCGAACAAGGCGCTCCTCGCCCTCTACGGCAACGAGATCTTCGAGGCTGCGCAGAAGAAGGGCGTGATCGTCGCCTTCGAGGCAGCGGTGGCTGGCGGCATCCCGATCATCAAGGCATTGCGGGAAGGATTGACCGCCAACAGGATAGAATGGATAGCCGGCATCATCAACGGCACGAGCAATTACATCCTTTCTGAAATGAGGGAAAAGGGGGTGAGCTTCCAGGATGCGCTGAAGGATGCGCAGGCGCTTGGCTATGCCGAGGCCGATCCCACATTCGACATAGAGGGGATAGACGCCGCGCACAAGCTCACCATCATGGCTTCCATCGCCTTCGGCATCCCCACGCAGTTTTCAAAGGCCTATACGGAAGGCATATCGAAGCTGACGAGCGAAGACATCCGCTATGCGGAAGAGCTCGGCTACAGGATCAAGCTGCTCGGCATCACCAAGCGAGTAGAGAAAGGCATAGAGCTCAGGGTGCACCCCACCCTGATTCCTGCAAAACGCCTGATCGCGAATGTGGAAGGCGTGATGAATGCGATCCTGGTAAAAGGCGATGCCGTCGGCGCCACCATGTATTATGGCGCGGGCGCGGGTTCCGAGCCCACTGCTTCGGCAGTGGTGGCGGATCTCGTGGATGTGACCAGGATGCACACTGCCGACCCCGAGCATCGCGTGCCCCATCTCGCCTTCCAGCCGGACAGAATGTCCGATCTTGAAATCCTGCCGATGAGCGAAGTCGAAACTGCCTATTACCTCAGGATGAGAGCTTACGACAAGGCAGGAGTGCTTGCAGAAGTGACGAGAATACTCGCGGATCTCGGTATTTCGATCGATGCCATGGTGCAGAAGGAGCCGAGCGAAGGAGAGGAACAGGTCGACATCATCATGCTCACCCACAGGACGCTGGAGAAGCATATAGACAGTGCGATTTCGAAAATCGAATCGCTTTCCGTGATCTCGGGAAGCGTCAGGAAAATCAGGCTGGAAGAACTCAACAGGAACTGAAATGACCCATTACACAGGCCTCATCGAACGCTACAGGGACAGGCTCCCGGTATCTGCAAACACCCCTATCATCTCGCTGGGCGAAGGAAACACGCCGCTCATCGAGCTCAAGAACCTACCCAGGAAGATCGGAAAGGGTGTGCGTATCCTGGTGAAATTCGAAGGATTGAATCCCACCGGATCATTCAAGGACAGAGGCATGACCATGGCCGTCACAAAGGCCGTGGAAGCAGGGTCGCGCGCGATCATCTGCGCATCCACAGGAAACACTTCGGCTTCCGCAGCAGCCTATGCTTCCCGCGCCGGGATCACTTCCTTCGTGCTGATACCCGAAGGCAAGATCGCATTGGGCAAGCTTTCCCAGGCGATGATGCACGGCTCTGTCGTGATCCAGATCGCCGGCAATTTCGACGACGGCATGAGGCTCGTGCGCGAAGTCGCCGAAGACACACCGGTGACCATCGTCAACTCGGTCAATCCTTTCAGGCTGCAGGGGCAGAAGACGGCAAGCTTCGAAATCATAGAGGAACTTGGAGAAGCGCCTGATTATCATGCGCTTCCTGTTGGCAATGCCGGGAACATCACGGCGCATTGGATAGGCTATTCGGAATCGCTCTGTCAGGACACCCAGGCTTGCGTGCATTGCGGCGGTAAATGCCCCTATCACAAATCCAAAGCCGCGACAAAGAGACCCAAGATGCTCGGATACCAGGCATCCGGTTCGGCCCCCTTCTCCAGGCTCGCCTTCGTGGACGACCCCGAGACGGTCGCAACCGCGATCAGGATAGGGCATCCCGTTTCATGGAAGCAGGCATGGACCGTGAAGGAAGAATCGGGCGGATGGTTCGACGAATGCACGGACAGCGAAATATTGAAAGTTCAGAAGCTGCTTGCGCAGACTGAAGGCATATTCTGCGAACCTGCTTCTGCCACTTCCCTCGCAGGGGTATTGATGGATCTGGAGCGAGGGAAAATAGAGGAAGGCTCGACCATCGTCTGCACCCTGACAGGTCACGGGCTCAAGGACCCGGACACGGCGATCGCGCAGAGCACGAAGCCTGTCACAGTCGATGCAACCAGGAGTTCGATCGAGAGAATCATCCTGGAGAACCTGGCGAAATAGGCTGTCTGATCTTAAAAAAACCCGCCGAAAGGCGGGTTTTTCGTTATCACGGGAGAAATCATGGAACCGAAACGCAAGACAGGTGACGATCTGATTGAGGCGCAGAAAGCGCTGATGCTTCGAGAACCTATCTTTCATCGACCTGAGCTCGGCACATCGCGTGAAACCTTCGAATCGATGACTGCCGAAGATTATTGGGAAACCGGCGCTTCCTGAAGGCGGTACAGCCGGAAGTTCGTAATCGATACGGTCATGAAGCGGTATTCTGACGGTTGGACGGATGAATGGAGCACCGAAGATTTTTACTGCCAAATGATCGCCCCCGCACCACTACCTCCTCACCTATACCCTGAGACAGGGACAGCGTCTTACCAGGCGTGCCACCTTATGGCGCTCCAAGGACGAGCAATGGGTTGCGCATTATCACCAGGGAACGATAGTCGAAGAGGCAGCGCCCGGAAACGCCATCTACGCAAAGGATCCCGGCTAAAGGTTCAGGCGATCGCGGTGACCTGGATGCGCATGGAAAGATCAAGCGCATCGACATCCTTGGTGAGCGTTCCGATCGAGATCCTGTCGACCCCGGTCAGGGCGATCTCCCTCACCGTATCGAGATTCACTCCGCCGGACGCCTCGAGAAGCGCACGCCCGGCAGTGAACTCGACTGCATTTTTCAAGCCTTCGAGATCGAAATTGTCGAGCAGAATCAGCTTTGCGCCGGCTTCCAGCGCCTCCTCGAGTTCCGCCATGTTCTCGACTTCTATCTGAACGGGAAGAGAAGACCCTGAAGCCGCTTGCAATGCCTCCTTCACGCCGCCGCAGGAGAGAATATGGTTCTCCTTGATGAGAATCGCATCATAGAGCCCCATTCTCTGGTTCTCCCCTCCCCCTATTCTCACCGCATATTTCTGCGCATACCTGAGGCCGGGAAGGGTCTTCCTGGTATCCATGACTTTGGCTTTTGTTCCGGAAACGGCCTTGACGTATTTCCTGGTTTTTGTGGCGACACCCGAGAGAAGCTGGAGAAAATTGAGCGCGCAGCGCTCTGCGGAAAGCAGCGCTCTGGCATTGCCATGCAACGTGCAGAGGATCTCGGAGGCTTCGACTTCGCGACCTTCCGAAACCTGCCACAAGATTTCGACTGAAGGGTCACAGTCCCTGAAGCAGGCCTCGAACCAGGGAATGCCGCAGACCACCGCGTCTTCCCTGGCCATCACTGTGGCATAGGCCATGGCGTCCTTGGGCACGAGGCTCGCCGTGACATCCCCTCCCGCGACATCCTCTTCGAGCGCGCGGGATATGTCTCTTTCTACAGCCTTATATAAATCCATTTTCGGGCAAAATGCCTATTCTACCCGATCGCTCCCGCTTTTTGCCGCATCGTCAGCCTTGCAGAAGTATTCCGCTTCCAGCCAGAGCACGTTGATGATGCCGAAAGCCATCGCAAGCCCGACGCCCAATATCCATGAAAAGTACCACATCATCGTTCCTTTCAGTAAACGCTGTGATCGTTGGCCCTGATGCTCTCTACCGTGATCTTGCCTCTCAGCACGGAATACACCCAGGCCGTATAGGCGAGCACGATAGGCAGGAAAATGACGACGACCCAGAACATGATCTGCAGCGTGCCATGGGAAGACACCGCGTCCCATGCCGTCAGACTGCTTCGCGGATCAGCAACAGACGGCATGACGAAGGGGAACATCGCGATGCCCGCGGTCAGGATCACCCCAGCCAGCGCGATCGAACTCGTGACAAACGCAGTTACCGCTTTGCCTGTGGACGAGAAAAGGATGGTCAGCACCGCGCCCAGGAATCCGAGCGCAGGCGCGATCCAGAGCAGGGGATGGGCGCTGTAGTTCGAAAGCCATGCCCCCGCGGATTTTTCGACGACCTTGTCGAGCGGGGTGGATGCGACATTCGGGGAGAGCATGGAGACGATCTTGTAGCCATCTATCCCCTTCATCACCCAGACGCCTGCAAGGGCGAAGGAAACGATGAGCGATATCGCGGCAAACCTCCCCGCCTGAACTGCGCGCGCTTCGACGATCCCTTCGGTCCTGATCCTGAGATAGGTCGCGCCGTGCATCAGCAGCATGGAGAGGCTCACCACACCTGTCAGCAATGCGAACGGATTGAGCAGTCCCCAGAAAGTGCCTGTGTAAGTGACGCGCATGTCCGGATCGAAATGGAAAGGCACGCCCTGGAGCAGATTCCCGAAAGCCACGCCGAATATCAGGCTGGGCACAAAGCCTCCTGCAAAAAGTCCCCAGTCCCACGCCGCACGCCATCTCTTGTCCTCGACCTTGCTCCTGTAATCGAACCCAACGGGCCTGAAGAAGAGCGCGAACAGGGTGAGGATGAGGGCGATGTAGAACCCGGAGAATGCAGTGGCGTAGACGAGCGGCCAGGCTGCGAAGATTGCGCCGCCAGCGGTGATGAACCAGACCTGGTTGCCGTCCCAGGTCGCGCCTATCGAGTTGATGATGACGCGCCGCTCTTCGTCGTTCCTGCCGAGAAAGGGCAGGAGCGCGCCCACCCCCAGATCGAAACCGTCGGTGATGGAAAAGCCTATCAGCAGCACGCCGACGAAGAGCCACCAGATGACCTTGAGCGTTTCATAGTCGAATATCATGATTTTCTCCTCAAGCTTCTTGAATGCCGTAGCGGCCGGTGTGCAGACTCTGGGGACCCAGGCGGGCGTATTTGAACATCAGGTACAACTCGGCTACCAGCAGCAGGCTGTAGAAGCCCACGAACCCGGCAAGACTGAAGTAAACGCTGGAAGCCGAAAGACTGGAAGTGCTGAGCTGCGTCGGCAAAATACCGCTGATGGTCCAGGGCTGACGCCCGTATTCGGCAACGAACCATCCCATCTCCGCAGCGATCCAGGGAAGCGGAATGCTGTAGAGCGCAAGCTTCAGAAGCGTCCTGTTTTCGGTGATGGTGCGTTTCGCGATGCAGTAGAAGCTGATTGCAAAAAGAATCAGGAACCAGATGCCCAAGAAGACCATGATCCTGAATGTCCAGAAAAGCGGCGCAATCTTCGGGATGGTGTCGCCTGCCGCCTTCTTGATCATTTCAGGCGTCGCATCGACGACATTGGGCGAGTATTTCTTCAGCAGCAATGCATAGCCCAGGTCTTCCTTCGTTTTATCGAAGTCCGCCATCGTTTCCGGGCTGCTGTCCCCCGACTTCAGCTTCTCGAGCGCCGAATAGGCCTTCATGCCTTCCTGTATTCTGGCTTCATTCTCGGCCTTGAGTTCGGCTATTCCGGTGATCTTCTTGTCTATGGAACGCGTCGCGATCAGTCCCAGGACATAGGGAATCTTGATCGCGTAATCGGTCGTCTGCGTTTTCTCGTTGGGGAAACCGAAGGCGGTGATCGCCGCCGGAGGGGGAACGGTATGCCATTCCGCTTCGATCGCTGCAAGCTTGACGCGCTGAACTTCGCCCGCCGTATAGCCGGACTCGTCGCCCAGGACAATCACGGAAAGGCTGGAGGCAAGACCGAATCCTGCAGCAACCGCGATCGAGCGCATGGCAAAAGCCTTGTCGCGCCCCTTCAGCAGATAATAGGAACTGATGCCGAGAACGAACATCGATGCGGTAACATAGCCGGCTGAAACGGTATGAACGAATTTCACCTGGGCGACGGGGTTGAAAAGAAGCTCGGTGAGGCTGGTCATCTCCATCCTCATCGTATGGTAGTTGAATTCCGCCCCGACAGGATTCTGCATCCATCCGTTTGCGATCAATATCCAGAGCGCCGAAAGGTTGGATCCCAATGCAACGAGGAAAGTGACGACAAGATGCTTGATCTTGGAAAGCCTGTCCCATCCGAAAAAGAAAAGACCGACCATGGTCGATTCGAGGAAGAAAGCCATCAGCCCCTCTATCGCCAGGGGAACGCCGAAGATGTCTCCCACGTAATGGGAATAATAGGCCCAGTTCGTGCCGAACTGGAATTCCATGGTGATCCCGGTCGTCACGCCCAGGGCGAAATTGATGCCGAAAAGCTTTCCCCAGAACCGAGTCATGTCCTTGTAGACCTCCTTTCCGGTCATCACGTAAACAGACTCCATGATGACAAGCAGGAAGGAAAGGCCGAGCGTCAGGGGAACGAAAAGGAAATGGTAAAGGGCTGTCGCTGCAAACTGCAGTCGCGACAAATCGACAAGTTCACTGGATGGCACCATGATTGGATTCCTTCAAGGGTTGCGATTGTAAAATCTGTGCGGCCACCCTGTTTTCGTCCATGCGCGAATCTTCAGGACTGGAAAACCAGGCGTACCAGATGACGAAAAGGACGAAAAGCTTGATCGCAAGCGTCAGCGCGATTTCGCGCCAGTATCTGTCCTTTTTTTCCCCACGGATCATTTCAGCCTTTCAATGCCGAGCTTCGACAAGATGTACTTCTCGTAGATCGGTTCGGATGTGCCTCTCTTCATCTTGCGCATGAAATATTTCTCGAAAGCGATCTTGGCGAGATGCACCCATTTTCCCTTCTTGAACCAGTTCACGTTCCTCGGCCCGATTTGCGGAATGGCGACGAAAGCGGCACCGGTATCGCCCATGTCAGCCAAGCAGATGGCGTTCCAGGTCCCTGATTCAGAGGGCGCCTTGCCCGCAAGCTCGTCCCGGATATTGTGTGCGATCGCCGTCACCATGGTCTCGATCATGAACCCTGTCTTGGGCGCGCCAGTCGGAACAGGGGTCGCTTCCACCGGCGGAATCGCCACGCAAACGCCGGCAGAATAGATGTTCCTGTATTTCCTGCTGCGCTGGTATTCGTCTATGATGACGAAACCGCGAGGATTGCACAGTCCCTCCACATTCGCCACTGCATCGACACCTTTGAAAGCCGGAAGCATCATCGAATACTTGAATGGAAGCTCATGCTCCTTGATGACTTCGCCCTTCTCGTTGTGCTCCGAAACATGCATCTTGCCTTCCTCGACCTTCGTCACCCTGGCATTGGTGATCCACTTGACATGCTTGCTTCTCAACTCAGATTCGAGCATGCCTTTCGAGTCCCCAACCCCGGCAAGCCCCATATGACCGATATAGGGTTCGGAGGTGACGAAAGTCATCGGCACCTTGTCCCTTATCTTTCTCTTCCTGAGATCCGCATCGAGAATGAAGGTGAATTCGTATGCCGGACCGAAACAGCTGGCCCCTGCCATTGCGCCGACGATGATGGGCCCCGGGTCCTGGACGAATTTCTGGTAGGCTTCATTTGCCTTTTCCGCATGATCGACAGTGCATACGGACTGGGTATGGCCATTGTTTGGGCCGGATCCCTCGACTTCCTCGAAAGCGAGCTTGGGGCCTGTCGTGATGACCAGATAATCGTAATCGACCACCTCGCCGTTGGCGAGATGCAGCTTGTTTGCATCCGCATCGATCCTGGTCACCGATTGCGCAATGAAATTGATCCCTTTCCTTTCCAGATAGGGCCGGATCTCGAAAGTGATGTCTTCCTTCTTTCGCCATCCCACCGCCAGCCAGGGATTGCTCGGCACGAACTGGAATTTGTCCGAAGCATTGATGACAGTGACCTTGTGTTCTTTGCCCACTGCCTCCCTGATTTCATAGGCTGCCGGCATTCCCCCTGTTCCTGCTCCGAGTATGACGATATGTGCCATGGTAATCCTCCATCGTTGTAATGACGTTCTTCGGAAACATAGCCAATCTTTGAAATTGATTATAGGCTACCTTCCAACCTGCCTTTCCCTGCGGGATGTGCTTTCGTATATTCTAATCTTCTAATATAGTAACCGCAATAGAGGAATGGTTTTTAGGCAAGCCGCATTCGATGCGGCTTGCCCTTACGCCATCAGAATTCGCGATAGACCGATGCGATGAAATGCGCAGCGCCCACGTTTCTGCCGTAGAGATTGGTATAGCCTGCAGCATTTGCGTTGGTAGCGGTCGCTGCCAATGAAAGGATATATTTGTGGATATCCTTGCTGAGACCCACCCTGTAGTCCGTATAGGAGAACAGGCTGTCGTTCGCTACTCCATCCGGCGTGGTACCCTTGAAGGACTGTCTTCCCGCATGCAATGAAAGCGTAAGGCCCGTCTTCCAGAGCGGAATATCTCCGTCCGCCTCGAGGTAATACGTCCCAGAAGAGCCGGGAATCCCGAAAAGCGTGCCGGTCGAGCGCGAATATTTGACATAGGCCCACTTGTAGCCGAGCGCACCGTATGCCTCGTTCGAATTCGGTTTTACAAGCTTCGCAGCGGCAAGCGATGCAGCAGGATAGGTTCCGGGAAAGTCGTAATGGAGAAAGCCGATGTCGTAATTCCAGTCATGGCTGAATTTCCCCTTGAAGCCCGCGTAGCCATCGACCTCCAGGCTGGAACTCGCGCCATTCATCAGGTCACTGTAATAGCTTGAATTGGAAAGCCATGTCCCGACATAAAAGGATCCCTTGTAGACATAGTCCACTCCGCCCTGTATGGCAGGATTGCCGTCGGTCTGGGCCAATCCCCGGTATACATATTGGGAAGCGATACCGACGTTCATGCTCAATGCATGCACCTCCGGTATGGGAGGCTCGCCCTCCTTTTCATCTTCGTCTTCGGCCATCACAGGCTGACAGGCCATTATTGCAAGCACTACCGGCAAAACCCTCCACTTCGTCATGCAAAACCCCTTTTTTATGATTAATAATCAAGATAATCCGAATACCACAAAGGCGTAGCAAAAGATTATTTCGTCATGATGAATCGATTCAATCCAAAGATCAAGAAAAATGCCCAAGTCTGGTGCATGGTTGAAATTGCTGAATGAATCCATATATGAATGGCATACATCAATCAAGGAATGATCATGCGTTTGGACAAACTCACCACCCTATTCCAGGAAGCATTGAATGACGCACAGAGCATTGCGATCGGACTCGGCAACCAGTTCATCGAACCGCAGCATCTTCTTCTCGCCCTGGTCGAGCAGCAGGCAGGCTCCACCCAATCCATTCTTTCGAGGGTGGGCGTCAACATCGGACCATTGAAGGAAGCGCTGAAGAAGAGCCTGGATCGTTTGCCCAAGGTCGAAGGACATGGCGGCGAAATGTCGATTTCGCGGGATCTTTCCAACCTCCTCAACCTGACAGAGAAGGAAGCCGTGACGCGGGGGGACCAATATATTGCTTCGGAACTTTTCCTCCTCGCGCTGATGCACGACAAGGGCGAGGCAGGGCAAATTCTGAAGCAGCAGGGCGTTCGCAAGGAAAACCTTGAAAATGCGATCAATGCATTGAGGGGCGGCGAAAGAGTGTCGAGTTCGGATGCAGAATCTTCCAGGGAATCGCTGAAGAAGTACACGCTGGATCTCACCGAGCGGGCAAGGACAGGGAAACTCGACCCCGTGATAGGAAGGGACGACGAAATCAGGCGAACCATACAGGTGCTGCAGAGGCGGACGAAGAACAATCCCGTCCTGATAGGCGAGCCTGGCGTCGGGAAAACGGCGATCGTCGAAGGGCTCGCACAGCGCATCATCAACAATGAGGTGCCCGATTCCCTCAGGGACAAGAAGATTCTTTCGCTCGACATGGCGGCCCTCCTGGCTGGCGCAAAATACCGCGGGGAATTCGAGGAGCGACTGAAATCGGTGCTCAAGGAAGTCGCACAGGAAGAAGGCAGGATCATCCTTTTCATAGACGAGATCCATACCATGGTCGGAGCGGGCAAGGCGGAAGGGGCGATGGATGCAGGAAACATGCTGAAGCCCTCTCTCGCGCGCGGAGAACTGCATTGCGTCGGCGCCACGACGCTGGACGAATACCGGAAATACATAGAAAAGGACGCCGCCCTCGAACGACGCTTCCAGAAGGTGATGGTCGACGAGCCCTCGGTGGAGGACACCATCGCGATCTTGAGAGGATTGCAGGAAAGGTACGAGCTGCATCACGGCGTGGACATAACGGACCCTGCCATCGTCGCGGCAGCGGAGCTTTCCCACCGCTACATCACGGACAGGTTCCTGCCTGACAAGGCGATCGATCTGATAGACGAAGCGGCGGCCAGGATCAAGATGGAAATCGATTCGAAACCCGAAGTGATGGACAGGCTGGATAGGCGAGTCATCCAGCTCAAGATAGAGCGGGAAGCAGTGAAGAAGGAAAAAGACGAAGCCTCGAAGCGCCGGCTCGCATTGATCGAGGAAGAGCTCGACCGACTCGAGCGTGAATACAACGACCTCGATGAAATCTGGAAGGCCGAAAAATCGAAGGTTCAGGGAAGCGCGCACATCAAGGAGGAAATCGACAAGCTCAAGATCGAAATCGCCAGATTCCAGCGGGAAGGCAAGCTGGACCGGGTTGCGGAATTGCAGTACGGCAAGCTCCCTCAGCTCGAAGCGCAGCTGAAAGCCGCGGAAAACGCGGGGGCGGAAACGACTCCGAACAGGCTCCTGAGGACACAGGTCGGCGCGGAAGAAATCGCCGAGGTGGTTTCCCGCGCGACAGGGATTCCCGTTTCAAAAATGATGCAGGGCGAGCGCGAGAAACTGCTTGCCATGGAAGACTATCTGCACGAGCGCGTCGTCGGGCAGACCGAGGCGGTGAGACTGGTTTCGGATGCCATCAGGCGATCCAGGGCAGGCCTTTCCGACCCCAACAAACCCTATGGCTCCTTCCTTTTCCTGGGGCCCACAGGGGTTGGAAAAACAGAGCTTTGCAAGACGCTTGCCGAATTTCTTTTCGACTCCGAGGATCATCTGATCAGGGTCGACATGTCGGAATTCATGGAAAAGCATTCTGTCGCAAGGCTGATCGGCGCCCCGCCGGGGTACGTGGGTTACGAGGAAGGCGGCTATCTCACTGAGCTCGTCAGAAGAAAGCCCTATTCCGTGATACTGCTCGATGAAGTCGAAAAGGCCCACCCGGACGTGTTCAATGTATTGCTCCAGGTGCTCGACGACGGCAGGATGACGGATGGGCAGGGAAGAACGGTCGACTTCAAGAACACCGTCATCGTGATGACATCCAATCTCGGTTCGCAGAACATCCAGGCGATGTCCGGAGACGATTACGGCGTGATCAAGCTTGCCGTTCTTTCAGAGGTGAAGACCTATTTCAGGCCTGAATTCATCAACAGGATAGACGAGATCGTGGTATTCCACGCACTTTCCGAAAAGGACATTTCGAAAATCGCGAAAATACAGCTCAAGAACCTCTCCGCAAGGCTTGAAAAAATGGAAATGAAGCTCGAGGTCACGGATGAGGCGCTCTTCGAGATAGGCAAGGCAGGATTCGATCCGGTTTATGGCGCAAGACCCTTGAAGCGGGAAATCCAGAATGCGATAGAAAACCCCTTGTCGCGTGCGATACTGGAGGGGCGCTTCCTGCCCAAGGACACGATTGTCGTGGATCGGGTTGACACCGGGATAGCCTTCAGGAAAGCTTGACGCCTGATGGACATTCGCGATAACCTCGGCGTTTGCTCATGGAAATCGGAGGAGTCATGTTGTTGAAGCGAAAGGCGCTTGCGCTTTTTCCACTTTTGCTCGTAGCAGGTTGTTCATCCATGGATGGCGTGGAGCACGATATCGGAAATATGTTCCAGTCGAATACGAACAACCCCATCAGGATCCAGTCCGTCCCACCGGGCGCGGATGTCTACGTGATGGGTGAAAAAGTCGGAATGACGCCGCTCAAGCTCGACCAGAAGGCCGTCTTCCCGAACACCTATCCGAAGGAAAAGGAATCGCTCTATGGCAAGGTGACGCTCAAGAAGGCCGGCTGCTCGGACTACGTCAAGACGGTCAATTCAAAGATCATGGACGTCGGCCTCAAGGCCACGCTCGATTGCGGACAGAGTGCACCTCAATATCAGCAGGGCAGCGCACCCCAGTACAGCATGCCTGCAAGGATGTCGAAAACGGTGGAGCAGCGCCTCGAGGAAATCAAGGATCTCCAGAGCAAGGGGCTCATCACGGAAGACGAGGCGAGAAAGGCGAGAGAGCACGTCCTCAACGATCTCTGATCTGCAATGGCATCAAACTGAACGGCACCTCAGGGTGCCGTTTTTCATTCACGCGGATAGATTTCAAGCAAACACCCGAGTCAAGCAAGGGGCTGGCAGGATTGACTTCCAGCTTTCGCGATTCGCCTTTGCGTGCCTGGTCTTGAATTATCAGTTTTTCCTGCCAGGATGAATTATGGCAAGGCCCTTGCGAATCGAATTTCCCGGTGCGATCTATCATGTCATTTCTCGCGGAAATGCCGCTCAGCCAATCTATCACGATGACAACGATCGCCTAACATTTCTCGAAATACTGTCGAGCACGGTACAGCGCTACCGCTGGCTTTGCCATAGCTACTGCCTCATGGGAAATCACTACCATCTTCTAATTGAAACGCCTGCAGGCAACCTCTCATCTGGCATGCGACAGCTCAACGGTGTATACACTCGCCGATTCAATACACGCCACAACAAATCCGGACATCTATTCCAAGGCAGGTACAAATCCATACTTGTTGAACGGGACACCTACCTCCTTGAGCTCATCAGGTATATTTCACTCAACCCGGTAAGATCCGGCATAGTAACCGACCCGGCACAATATCGATGGAGCAGTTTCGGTGCAACGATGGGAAAGACAGGTTTGCCGTCGTTTCTGCATAGAAACTGGGTTCTAAGCCAGTTCGACACCAACGAAGAGATTGCCATACACAAATACCGGGAGTTCGTTTACGATCGCATGTTGCAGGATGACCGCCTTGATCTTTCAGATGAATTCGTTCTAGGCAGCGCAAAATTCAAGATGGATCTGAAAGGCTTTCTCACCAAGTCCACTAAACTCCGGGAATTTTCACGTAAACAGCGTTTTGCAAGCCGCCCAACACTGGAAGAAATTTTTTCTGGCAAGGCATCCAAGCCCGCGAGAAATGCCGCGATCCGGGATTGCGTTCTGAAATATGGCTACACGCTGTCTGAGGTCGGAAGACATCTCAAACTGCACTATACCACCATCAGTAAAATAGCGAATCTGAAAAGCTGATAATTCAAGACCAGGCACCGGGCTTTCACACACAAAAAAAAAGGGCGCCAGAAGGCGCCCTTTTGAGTTTTGCCGGTTGGCCCGGCTTGTTATTTGTTAGCTTAGAAGCCCATCCACAGGTTGAGCGCGGTCATGGTATCGCCTGTGTAGCCTGGGAGAGCCTGAGCAGCTGCATTGTACATGTCGCCGCTGTACTTCGAGTAGGTCAGCTCGGCCCTGACGTTGAGCGCGAGGCTGTAGGTTGCACCCACAGAGATCGCGTTGTCTGTCGCGTTTCCGGTTCCGACACCAGGAACGGGCATACCGGAGTCAGCACGGCGGATACCGAGCTGCAGGGTTGCAACATTGGGAATCACGCCGAGTTCTGCGCCCACGTTGAACGACTTCCTGGTCTGCGTTCCATTGTTGTACGCATTCATCCCGCCGTTCAGGTTGGTTGCGCCGATATCGGAAGCAGGCGCTGTCGCATAGGATGCGATGAAGGTAAGCGGCATGCCGCTGACATCGCCCAGCATCTGGCCGTCGATTCCGGTGAACCTGGTCTTGTAGGTACCAGCCGTATTGCCCAAGCTGTCGGTAAATGCGCCGCTGGAAGTGGAGCTCGTTCCGGAAGCTGCCTGGAAGCCGATCGCTGAGTCAAAATTGGCGACATTGCCGGTCCAAGCTGCACGGAAGTAGTTCGAGGTCGGGGAACCGCCGCCTGCTGCGCCAGGAGCCTGGCCGGGACCGTTGCCGTTGATCGAATCGATCTGCCACTTGGCAAAGCTTGCAAAGCCCATGTCAGTCCAGTAGTAAACAGCCACGCCGTTTGCAGGGATCGCACCGCCGCCGGCAGCGTTCATCAGGTATTCCTGCGCGCCATATGCAGCCAGATCTTCCTGGTTGAACAGATGGACAGGGGTCGCACCGTCAGACAGAGGTTCGAAAGACTGCTGGGGTCCAAGGCCGTCAGTGGTGAAGGGAACGACGCCCAGCTTGCCGCCACCCACATCGAACGCAAACGGCATCTTCACGGAAGCCAGAGCAGCGCCGCCGGAAAGGCCGACTTCACCCTCGAAACCGATGTTGTTGCCGATACGGCCGCCCATGAACAGGGAGTACTGGGTCATCGAGAACTGACCATTGTTCGTGGTCTTGCCGGTCGCGGGAGACCCGTTCGCTCCAACCTGTCCAGCGGTAGGACCATTGGTCTTGGTGTACTGAATGTTGGTGACGAATGCCAGGTTCAGCACGGCAGGGATCGAAAGCCCAGGCGCATCGGTCGTCTCGATCTTCTCTTCCGAACCGATCATGGTGAAGCCGCCGGCCTTGAATGCGCGGCCGAAAGCGTTCAGCGTCGGGAAGTGCTGATAGTGGCAGGCGCTGCAGGGCATGCCGACCTGGCGCGCAAACGCGGGGATTGCGTGCGCCTGCGGGGCCCAGGCGGCCGCGGACATCAGCGCGGACGTCGCCAGAAGCGTTTTCTTGAATTGCATAGTTGACTCCTTGTTTATTAATTGGTGAAGTACCTAACACCCATCACACGCCCTCCTCCCTTACGGGGTGAACCGTGCAACACCTGCTTTATAGCATGTGAAAAAAAAATGCGTCAAACTTAAAAATGGCTTATGTTGCGCATATGCAACACATGAAAACAGCCTGTTGAAATTGCCTTGCAGGCGTGAAGCCGATAGAATTGCGCATACCTTATATGATGGAAACAGATTGAGCGAACACCCGGGGCTGCTGCATCATCAGCCCAAATCCTTCCTGAAGCTGATACTCTTCGGCTTCCTTCTCGTATCCCTGCCAGTCTTCCTTGCGCTCGCCTACAGCGCGATGTCTGTCAACCGCCTGGCAAACCTCTCCAGGGAAGCGGTGCATCAGGCCGAGGGCATTGCGCACGGCAGCCGGATTCTGGTCGATGAGATCACGACGATGGAGCGAAGCGTCAGGCTGTCCCTGATACTGGGGGACGGGACGCTGCTGGAAGGCTATTACCAGGCCCACAGCGAATTCGTGAGTACTGCAGCAGGGCTGGCAGCGCTTCAACTGAAGGAAGACCAGAAGGCGCTTCTGGAAAAACTTCGTTCGCAGGAAGCGTCGATCTACCAGAAAATATCCAATCATGAAAACACGATCGATTTCGCCCCGCTTCTGGATTCGGCACAGACTTTCCTGAAGCATGGCGACGAACCCATCGAGCGCGAACTGGATGCCATGCGATCGATGGCCCAGAAATCGAGCCGCATCGTCATGTGGCAGCTCGTCGGACTCGTTCCGCTTGCCACCCTGATCGCCGTCTGGTTTTCCTGGCTCCTCAACCGGCCGATCAGGCAAATAGACGGCGCCATCCGCAACATGGGGCAGGGGGAATTGTCGACGAGAATCATCGTGCATGGCCCCGAAGACCTGAGGCGGCTTGGCGACAGACTGGACTGGATGCGTTTGAAACTTCTCGAACTCGAGGAACAGAAGACCCGCTTTCTGCAGCATGTCTCTCACGAACTCAAGACCCCTCTCACCTCGATTCGGGAAGGGGCCGATCTTCTGGCGACTGGCGTGGTAGGCGAACTGAATCCGAAACAGGAACAAGTGTCGAGAATACTGCTCGGCAACAGTGTAGAATTGCAAAAGCGCATCGAGGATCTGCTCAATTTCAGCGCAATCCAGTCGGGCAAGGTCGTGCCTGTCGTGCAGCAGACCGATCTTGGAAAACTCGTCGATGCCGTCGTAAAGGATCACTATTTGGCCATCATGAACAAATCGCTCCATGTCGATCTCGACTGCCCTGAAATCAAATTGCCTTGCGATGAACAGAAGATCAGGATCATCGTGGACAACCTCCTGTCCAATGCGGTGAAGTTCTCCCCCGCAGGCGGAAGAATCGAAATCAGGGCCGAAAAGCCCGGCAAGGAGATTCATCTCGACATCACCGATTCGGGTCCCGGCATCGAGCCCCAGGACCGTGACAGGATTTTCGACGCGTTCTATCAGGGCAAGCGGACTGTTCCCACGGCGGGAACGGGCCTCGGATTGTCGATTGCAAGGGAATACGCAAAAGCGCACGGGGGATCCCTGGAACTCATGGAACACCCGCACGGCGCGAAATTCCGCCTCACCCTTCCCTCGCTATCATGAAATACTATCCTACCCTCCCCCTCCTCCTTGTCCTTGCCGCGTGCAGCAGCGCGCCGCAGGTTCGGACCATCCGGACGATTCAGCATTGCGAGCCGGCCAGGCAACAAATCGATACTGCCCATGAGATAGACAGCCTCATGCAGTATTACGACCGATTGACCGCGCTTCCCGCCGAAAAGCTGTTCGATGAAAAGAAAGCGCTTTCGGATGAATATTCGAAAACAGCAAGCGATCAGAGCAGGATCAGGCTCGCCATGCTGTTATGGCTTCCCGAAGCGCCTTTCCGCGACAAGAAGGCTGCGCTCGATCTGCTTGGGAAGGATTTTACAGACAAGGGACTGGAAAGTTTCGCGAGGCTTTTCAAGGCAGCGATTGCAGAGCAGCAGGCGTCGGACGATGCGCAGCATGACCTTGAACAGTTGCTTGACAAGGAAAGAAAGCATTCGGCAGCCCTGCAGAACAAGATCGATGCCGTGAAAAAAATGGAAAAGACTTTCCTGAACCACAAGGGAAAGCCATGATCGAAACCAGAAAGAAAGTCATGATCGTGGACGACGATCCCGACATTCTGCAGCTCCTCGCGATGCGCCTCAATGCGGCGGGACTGGATGTGGAGACTGCAGACAGCGCGGAAGCCGCCCTCAATCGGCTCGACATTTCAAGGCCGAGCCTCGTGATCACCGACATGCGCATGAGGGAAATGGACGGCATGGCCCTTTTCGAGCATATCCACAGGACCACCCCTTCCCTTCCGGTCATCATCCTCACTGCGCACGGCACCATTCCCGACGCCGTGGCGGCAACGCAAAAGGGCGTGTTCGGCTACCTCACCAAACCTTTCGACAGCGGCGCATTGCTGGAGCAGGTCGACAAGGCGCTCAGGCTTTCCGCCTCGCGAAACGGCAATACCGAATGGCGATCAGGCATCGTCTCCCAAAGCCCTGCGATAGAGGAGCTGCTCTCGAGGGCCCAGCTCGTTGCGCAGGGTGACGCCAGCGTCGTCATAAGAGGAGAAAGCGGAACGGGAAAGGAGCTTTTCGCCAGGGCGATACACAATGCCAGCACCCGGGCAGAAAAGCCTTTCGTCGCGATCAACTGCTCGGCCATCCCCGAGCAGCTCCTGGAATCGGAGCTTTTCGGGCACGCCAAAGGGGCGTTCACGGGCGCTGTCAGGGATCACAAGGGATTGTTCCAGGCTGCGGAAGGCGGAACGC
This sequence comes from Pseudomonadota bacterium, assembly GCA_021848825.1. Taxonomy (GTDB): domain Bacteria; phylum Pseudomonadota; class Gammaproteobacteria; order Burkholderiales; family JABEVD01; genus JABEVD01. The sequence goes on along the minus strand of JAJZTQ010000019.1, from coordinate 12,649 downwards.
TATTTCTGGACGAAATCGGCGACATGCCGCTTCCCCTGCAGAGCAAACTTCTGAGGGTGCTGCAGGAGCGCCAGGTCACTCCTGTCGGATCGACCCAGCCCGTCCCGCTCGATGTGCGCATCATCTCTGCGACCCACAAGGATCTGAAAGCGGAAGTCGAGGCAGGCCGGTTCAGGGAAGACATCTATTACAGGCTCAATGTCGTCGAGCTCTTCATCCCCCCTCTTTCCCAGAGGCGGGAGGACATTCCCCTCCTGGCGAAGCATTTCCTCGCCAGGCTTTCGGAAAAATATCACAAGCATATCAACGGATTTTCTCCTGAAGCCATGGAGATCCTGGTCAGCGCCGCCTGGCCCGGGAATGTCAGGCAGCTCCTGAATGTCGTCGAGCAGAGCGTCACCCTGTCGACGACCCCGCTGATTTCCGCAACACTCGTGCAGAAAGCCATACACAAGGAAGAGCATATCGCCCCCCTCGAAGAAGCCAAGAAGCGATTCGAGCGGGAATACCTGATCAGAATCCTGAAAATCACGGCAGGCAACGTCACACAGGCAGCCAGGCTTTCCAAGCGAAACCGCACCGAATTCTACAAACTGCTTCAAAGGCATCACCTCGACCCTTCAGCCTTCAAGCAGGCATGAAAGGTTGAGAATTATTCGCTATACTAGCAGTTTTGGCCGGAATTCCATGCTCGAAGCCAGACAACTCGCATGCATGCGCGGCGACAGGCTGCTTTTCTCGGAAATAGATCTGCACCTGGAAGCCGGGGGGCTGCTGCATGTCAGGGGACCGAACGGCAGCGGGAAAAGCAGCCTGCTCAGGATGCTTTGCGGCCTCATCCTCCCCGAAGCGGGCGACATCACCTGGCAAGGCCAGAACATCAGGAAAAACGAAGACTATTTCCGCTCGCTCACCTATCTCGGCCATCAAAACGGAATCAAGGAAGAACTCTCAGCCATCGAGAATCTGCGCATCACCTGCGGCCTTGCAGGCTTCGACATTGACGAACGGACCGCGTTTGATGCGCTGGAGCGGATCGGCCTCGAAGGGCGCGAAGCGCTTCCGGCCAAAGTGCTTTCCCAGGGACAGCGAAGAAGAGTGATGCTGGCAAGGCTTCTGGTTGCCGAGACGCCGCTGTGGATACTGGACGAGCCGCTTGTCGCCCTCGACACGGATGCAATAGGATTCATGCGCTCGCTTTTCGAACTGCATCTCGAAAAAGGAGGCATGATGATTCTGACCACGCATCAGGAACTGGAAATCGCTGCGCTGACCACCAGGGAAATCAGGTTCAATTCATGAACACGCTGACCTGGGTGCTGAAGCGCGACATGCTGCTCGCGATGAGACGAAAATCGGATGTCCTGACCACGCTTTTCTTTTTCGTGATCATGACGAGCCTTTTCCCGCTCGGCGTCGGACCCGAACCCCAGCTTCTGAAGGCGATGGGGCCCGGCGTCGTCTGGGTGGCCGCGCTGCTCGCCTCCATGCTTTCGCTTGGACGCCTTTTCGCAGCCGATCATGCTGACGGCACGCTCGAACAAATGCTGCTCGCGCCGGAATCGCTCGCCCTCATCGTGCTCGGCAAAACGCTTGTGCACTGGATCGCATCCGGACTGCCGCTCGTCCTGATCGCCCCCTTTCTCGGCCTGCAGTTCGGCATGAATGGCGATGCCCTTTGGGTGCTCGTCGCCTCGCTTTTGCTTGGCACGCCTGTGCTCAGCCTGGTCGGGGCGATAGGCGCATCCCTGACCCTGGGGTTGAGAGGAGGCGGCATTCTGGTATCATTGCTCGTTTTACCGCTATACATTCCCGTGCTGATATTCGGCGCAGGGGCGGTCGATGCAAGCACTTCCGGACTGGGCGCACAGGGCCATCTTTCCATCCTGGGCGCGCTTCTGGTTCTGGCCCTGCTTGCCACGCCGATGGCTTCTGCCGCGGCATTGCGCATTTCACTGGAATAAGGTTCAAATTGGGCAAGATAAACTGGTACAAATATGCATCCCCTGCTTCGTTCTACGGACTGGCAGGCAAGCTGATTCCGGGATTCGCAACCCTTTCCGTCGTCCTTTTCATCATCGGACTCTACATCAGCTTTTTCGTCGCACCCACCGATGCGCAGCAGGGCGAGGCCTACCGGATCATCTTCATCCATGTTCCTGCAGCGTGGATGTCGATGTTCATCTATGTCGTCATGGCAGCCTATTCCGGAATAGGGCTCGCCTTCAACACCAGGCTATCGGCGATGATGGCGTCAAGCCTGGCGCCCACCGGCGCGCTCTTCGCCGCCATCGCGCTTTTCACCGGTTCATTCTGGGGAAAGCCGATGTGGGGAGCCTGGTGGGTATGGGATGCGAGGCTCACCTCCCAACTGATCCTTTTCTTCCTTTATGTGGGCTACATCTCGCTTCAGGCTGCGATCGACGACCCCCGGCGTTCCGACAGGGCGAGCGCGCTGATTGCGCTGGTCGGCGTCGTCAACGTCCCCATCATCTATTTCTCGGTGAAATGGTGGAATACGCTTCATCAGGGCGCATCGATCAGCTTCACGAAAGCGCCCACCATGGCCTACACCATGGTTGCAGGGATGCTCATCATGGCGGCTGCCTGCTGGATGTACACCATCGCTGTCGCCCTTTACCGGGTCCGGATCATCATCCTCGAACGGGAACGCCATTCTGTCTGGGTTTCGGAACTGATGGAGAAAATCAAATGAAATGGGGAAGCTTTTCGGCATTCCTGCACATGGGCGGCTATGCCTTCTACGTCTGGAGTTCCTTCGGACTCTCGTTCGCGCTCTTCGCCATCGAACTTTTGCTTTTGTCTAAAAGAAGGCGAACTTTGTTGAAACGCCTGGGTCAGATTCAAAGACTCAATGCATCCAGGGAATCGAAATGAAACCGCGTCACAAGAAACTGGCCTTCATCATCACGGGCGTAGCAGGCCTTGCCGTGATTGTTGCGCTCATCATGAACGCATTCAGAAGCAACCTGGTGTTCTTCTTCACCCCGACCCAGGTGATCGCGAAAGAGGCGCCCGTGGATCGCACATTCAGGATAGGCGGACTGGTCGAAAAGGGCAGTCTCAAGCGTGAAAACGACGGCCTCACTGTCCATTTCGTCGTGACCGACCTGAAGCACGACATGAACGTCACCTACAAGGGCATTCTTCCCGACCTCTTCAAGGAAGGGAAAGGCGTGGTTGCGGAAGGAAAGCTCAGTCCGGAAGGACAATTCGTTGCAAGCCAGGTGCTTGCAAAGCACGACGAAAACTACATGCCGCCGGAAGTGGCGGCGGAGCTGAAGGCCTCGAAAGCCTCGAAGACTAAACTGTAAAGCCGGAGGAGCACATGATACCCGAGATTGGTCATTTTTCCCTGATACTCGCCCTGCTTCTTGCGCTCACGCAGGGCATCGTGCCCATATTCGGCGCGCAAAAGGGGATCCCGGCTCTGATGCGGATCGCAAGACCTGTCGCACAGGGGCAATTCGTGTTCGTCGCCATCGCCTTCGGCTGCCTCGTCTATTCCCTCGTCAACAACGACTTTTCAGTGCTTTATGTCGCTGAGCATTCCAATTCCCAGCTCCCCCTTCATTACAAGGTTGCCGCGGAATGGGGCGGGCATGAAGGCTCTCTGCTGCTCTGGGTCACGATACTCGGCGTCTGGTCGATCGCCGTGACCGTATTCAGCCGCCACCTTCCCGAAGAAATGGTGGCACGCGTGCTGGGCGTCATGGGGCTTGTCAGCGTCGGCTTCCTGCTCTTCATGCTGCTGACATCCGACCCGTTCGCCAGGGTTTTCCCCGCCCCCCCGGACGGCGCAGACCTCAATCCCCTGCTTCAGGATCCCGGCCTGGTGATCCACCCCCCCATGCTCTACATGGGTTATGTCGGCTTCTCGATCGCCTTCGCCTTCGCCATATCCGCGCTGCTTTCAGGCAAGCTCGATGCGACCTGGGCGCGCTGGTCCCGGCCCTGGACGACCGCTGCATGGATATTCTTGACGATAGGCATCGCCCTGGGCAGCGGCTGGGCCTATTACGAACTCGGCTGGGGAGGATGGTGGTTCTGGGACCCCGTTGAAAACGCCTCCTTCATGCCATGGCTGGTCGGAACAGCGCTGATCCATTCTCTTGCCGTGACGGAAAAGCGTGGAAGCTTCAAAAGCTGGACCGTCCTGCTCGCGATCGCCGCATTTTCCTTGAGCCTGCTCGGCACCTTCCTGGTCCGCTCAGGCGTGCTCACTTCCGTTCATGCCTTCGCAACGGATCCGAGACGCGGCACCTTCATTCTGATCTTCCTGCTGACCGTCATCGGCAGCTCCCTGCTGCTCTATGCCTGGAGAGCGCCGAAAGTCGGCCTCGGCGGAAAATTCGATGCGATTTCGCGCGAATCCCTGCTGCTTTCGAACAATGTATTGCTTGCCGTCGCAGCCCTTTCCGTGCTGCTCGGCACGCTCTATCCGCTGCTCATTGATGCATTGGGAATGGGCAAGATATCCGTCGGGCCGCCCTATTTCAATGCCATATTCGTGCCACTGATGGTTCCCACGCTTTTCCTGATCGGGCTCGGTCCGATTGCAAGCTGGAAAAAGGCGAGCCTCCCCGACATGGCAGTCAGGCTCAAATGGGCCTTCGCAGCGAGCATTGTTGCGGCAATCATCCTGCCTTTCGTGATGGGCAAATGGACGCCGCTCATCAGCCTGGGATTCCTGCTCGCCGCCTGGATCGTATTCACCTCGTTCCATGCCCTGTGGAACAGGCTGAAGGCTTCGGGTGACCCGATCGCCGCGCTTTCCAAACAGTCGATGAGCTATTACGGCATGCTGCTCGGCCATATCGGGATCGCCGTCTTCGTCGTTGGCGTGACCATGGTCAAGGGCTACGAAACCGAGCGGGATGTGAAGATGAATGTCGGCGACACGCTGAAGATCGCTTCCTACACATTCAGGTTCGACGGCACAAGCGATGTTCAGGGTCCCAATTACCAGGCGACCCGGGGGTTCGTCACGGTCATGGAAAACGGGAAGACGATGCTGATGCTTCATCCGGAGAAGCGGAAATACAACGCTTCAGGCATGATGATGACCATCGCCTCGATCAATCCGGGACTCACACGCGATCTTTACGTTTCGCTCGGGGAACCGATAGGCAACGGTTCATGGAGCGTCAGGATCTATTACAAGCCTTTCGTCGACTGGATATGGGGCGGATGCCTGATCATGGCCTTCGGCGGCATACTCGCCGTCGCTGACAGGCGCTATCGAATTCCCGTCAAGAAATCCCAATCCTTGCCTGCGCGGGATCTCGAGCCTGTCATGGTGGAAAAATGAAGCTGAAATTTGCCATACCGCTCGTCCTTTTCCTGATCCTTTCAGCCTTCCTCTGGAAAGGGCTCAGGCTCGACCCCAGGGAAGTCCCTTCGCCATTGATAGGCAAGGCCGCGCCTCAATTCACGCTCACCGATGTGCATGATCCGTCGAAGCAATTCTCGAGCCGGGATATGCTGGGCAACGTCTGGCTCTTGAACGTCTACGCATCATGGTGCGAATCCTGCCGGGACGAGCATCCCCTTCTGGTCGAATTCTCGGGAAGAAGGATGGCGCCGATCATCGGACTGGATTACAAGGACAAGCCCGAGGATGCCAGGCAGTGGCTCAACCAGATGGGAAATCCCTATGAACTCAGCGTATCCGACCTCGATGGCCGAGTCGGGATCAATTACGGCGTATACGGCGTACCCGAGACCTACGTGATCGACAAGCAGGGGATCATCAGGGACAAGATCATCGGCCCCGTCACCGTCAAGCGGATCAACGAAGAGCTCGTCCCCCTGATCAAGGAACTGTCACAATGAAGCGCCTGCTTCTCGCCCTTTCTCTCCTTTTCGTCTTCATCCATGTAGAGGCCAAGGAAGCCGTTCCCGATGCAGCAGATCCTGCCATCGAGAAGCGCATGATCACGCTGTCCAAGAATCTGCGATGCCTGGTCTGCCAGAACGAATCGCTTGCCGCATCCCAGGCGGAACTTGCGCTCGATCTCAAGCAGGAAATCAGGGAAATGATGAAGAAGGGGGATTCCGACAAGGAAATCGTCGCCTATCTCGTGCATCGCTACGGCGACTTCGTGCTCTACAATCCGCCTGTGAAATCCACGACCCTGCTGCTCTGGTTCGGGCCTTTCGTTTTTCTATTCGCGGGACTGATAATCCTGTTCGTCACCATCCAAAAGCGCCGCAGCCAAATCGAGGACACCAGCCTGTCCCAAGACGAGGAAAGGCGCGCCCAATCTCTTCTGGAACATAATCAATGATCGCTTTCTGGATTATCTGCGGGATTCTCATCCTGGTCGCCCTCCTTTTCGTCCTCACACCGCTGCTTCGCCGCGAACAGCATGCGGAGAGCGTCGAGCGCAGCAGGCTCAATGTCTCGCTTTACCAGCAGCAGCTCTCGGAGCTGGACGCGGACCATCAGAATGGGCTGATGAACGATGTGCAGTATGAGGAAGGCAAAAAGGAAATCCAGAAGAGACTGCTCGAGGATGTATCGGACGAGGAAAATCCCCCAGCGAGGAGCGCTGCGGGAAAGAAGACAGCGCTCTTTCTCGGCATTGCCATTCCAACGCTTGCCGTTCTGCTTTATCTTCAGCTCGGCCATCCGAAATTCCTGGCCCCGCAGCAAGCGCCTCAGGAGCCCGCTGCCGACAATGGCCAGATCACTCCCCAGAAGGTGGAAAACATGGTGGCCAGGCTTGCTGCAAAACTCCAGAAGAATCCGACCGATGCGGAAGGATGGACAATGCTCGGCCGCTCCTACATGGTCCTGAAGCGTTTTCCTGACGCAGCGGATGCATTCGACCATGCTTCCAAGCTTCTCCCCAACGACGCGCAGCTGCTCGCAGAATATGGCGAAAGCGAAATGATGCTGACCCCCAGGCAACTCAGCCCGAAGGCAGTCGAGCTCACCAACAGGGCGCTCAAGATCGATCCGAACAATCCAAAGGCGCTGACCATAGGGGGCGCACTCGCATTCGAGCAGCATGATTACAAGCGGGTCGTCGATCTCTGGAGCAACCTCTTTTCACAGCTCGAGCCGGGATCGGAAGACGCCAAGGCGGTGATGAGCGGGATAGAAGGCGCAAGAGCCGCGGCAAAGGCGCAAGGACAATTCATTCCCGAGCCGAAGATCAAGCAGGCAGCAGCCGCTCCCGGAACGGTATCCGGTTCCGTGACGCTCTCCCCCGAACTCCAATCCAAAGCCGGGGTGGACGACACGCTCTATATTTTCGCCCAGGCAGTGAGCGGGCCGAGGATGCCCCTCGCCGTTCTGAAGATTCCCGCAAAGGAACTCCCGCTCAAATTCTCGCTCGACGACACGCTCGCCATGGCCCCGATGATGAAGCTTTCCAATTTCAAGACGGTGATCGTCGGTGCAAGAATTTCCAAATCGGGCAACGCCATGCCGCAGAAGGGCGATCTGGTCGGGTTCAGCCATCCTGTTCAGGTGGGATCGAGCGACATCAGGATCACCATAGACAAGACCGTGCCCTGATCAGGCATTCAGGATTTCGAGAAAATCCTTCGAATAGGATCCGTCGGCATCGAATACCGGGACGACCACCGTCTCGGCTGCGCGTCGCCTGGCATAACCCATGCTGTCCGCCTGGATCGAGACGCCTTCTGTCTCGACGACAAGCGCCTGATCCTCTTCCAGGATTTCCTTGACGGTTCCTTGCATGCCGCGCAGCGAAACCCTCTTCCCCAACATGGAATGCATCGATGCCAGATCAAACATTTTCATGAAGAAAGCATGATCCATTATGCAAAAAAAATCAATTCCCGCTTGACTTCGGCAAAAAAAATGGGTAAAAAGGGACAGTGCGTTTCATGGCATTTCAAGGAAGCGTGCTGCAACAAGGGGAAACCCGATTTTATTTTTTTAAGGAAGCACAGATGTCGACCGGTACAGTAAAATGGTTTAACGATTCGAAGGGTTTCGGGTTCATCACACCCGACGATGGGGGAGAAGATTTGTTTGCTCACTTTTCCGCAATCAACATGAACGGATTCAAGACCCTCAAGGAAGGGCAGAAGGTGAGCTTCGAGGTCACGCAGGGACCCAAAGGAAAGCAAGCATCAAACATCCAGGCGGTCTGAACGATCGTTGAAAACAGCCCACCCAGGTGGGCTGTTTTTTTACATCCTTTCCATCATGGCCTGTCCGAAACCCGAGCAGGACACCTGTTTTGCGCCTTCCATCACCCTTGCGAAGTCATAGGTCACCTGCCTGTCGCGGATCGCGGCTTCCATTCCCCGTATAAGCAGATCTGCCGCTTCCTTCCAGCCCATGTGGCGCAGCATCATTTCAGCCGAAAGAATGATGGAGCCGGGATTCACATTGTCCTTTCCTGCATATTTGGGCGCAGTGCCATGGGTCGCCTCGAACATCGCCACGCCGTCTCCTAGATTGGCGCCGGGGGCGATCCCTATTCCCCCCACCTGGGCCGCAAGCGCATCCGAAATGTAATCACCGTTGAGGTTCATGGTCGCCACCACATCGTACTCCTCCGGTCTGAGCAGTATCTGCTGAAGGAAATTGTCCGCGATGACATCCTTGACGACGATGCCGCCAGGCAGCCTCATCCAGGGGCCGGCATCGATCAGTTCAGCGCCGAACTCCCTTTTCGCCAGGGCATAACCCCAGTTCTTGAAAGCGCCTTCCGTGTACTTCATGATATTGCCCTTGTGGACGAGCGTCACCGATTTTCTTCCGTTGTCAATCGCATACTGGATTGCGCGCCTCACAAGCCTTTCCGTCCCTTCCCTGGAAATCGGCTTGATGCCTATGCCGGAAGTATCCGGGAACCTGATGCTGTCAACGCCCATTTCCTCCTGCAGGAAACGGATGACCTTTTGCGCGCCGGCTGACCCCGCTTCCCATTCTATGCCCGCATAGATATCCTCGACATTTTCCCTGAAGATCACCATGTCCGTTTTTTCCGGATGCCTGAGCGGCGAAGGAACGCCTTCGAAATACCGAATAGGCCTCAGGCAGACATAAAGGTCGAGTTCCTGTCTGAGCGCCACATTGAGCGACCTGATTCCGCCCCCGACGGGCGTGGTCAGCGGCCCCTTGATGGAAACAACATAGTCCGAAACGGCTTGAAGCGTCTCCCTGGGCAGCCATGTATCGTTGCCGTAGACCTTTACGGCCTTTTCCCCTGCATAGACTTCCATCCACGAGATCCTGCGCTTGCCGCAATAGGCCTTCTCGACTGCAGCATCGACAACCCGCTTCATCACCGGGGTGATGTCGACCCCGATGCCGTCCCCTTCGATGTAGGGAATGATCGGATTGTCGGGCACAGTGAGGGAAAGATCCGGATTGACCGAAATCTTCTCGCCTTGCGGCAGTGTTATATTCGTCATGCTTCTTCCTTTGTTTGAATTGAAGCTATTTTACTCCGCTTTGATTTCGAATTCGATTCCATAAAACAATTTTTGATTGGCAATCGCCCGCCTTTCATCTACACTTGTCCTGGTCGACGGCATGGATTCCATGCCTTGTTATCCTTCAAAACAACATTCATGAGGGGAGTTAAATGAAGAATCTTCTGTCTGTTCTTTTCGCTTCGGTCTTCGCAGCCTCGATCAGCCTTTCGGCCTATGCTGCCGAACCCGCCTCCGCACCCGAGGCAGCCAAAGAACAAGCCGCACCCGTCAAAAAGGCGCGCAGACACTGGTGCAAGTCCACCCAGCAGTTCCAGACCGCTCCCTGCCCCAAGAAGCCGCGCCGCCACTGGTGCAGGACGACCCAGCAATTCCAGTCGACTCCATGCCCTCACAAGCGCAAGAAATGGTGCATCACCACCCAGCAATTCCAGAACGCCCCCTGCCCCAAGAAGGCGCCAAGGCATATGCTGAAGAAGAGCGAGCCGGCATCCAGCCCTGCTGCAGCTGACAAGAAGTAAAAGAAGCGGGGCCGGGCCCCGCTTCGTCAACCCGGATCCGACAAGAGCGTTAAATGGTGCAGGCACAAGCCTGTTCTTTTCAACCAAACAAAGGATAGATGATGACCAAGTTTATTTCAGCCCTGATTGCAGCGGTATTCGCAGCGACCTTCAGCTTCGGCGCCCTTGCAGCCGACGCAGCGCCTGATGCAGGTGCAGCGAAATCCGCGCCTGCAAAGAAGCACATGAAGAAGCATCACCACAAGGCCAAGAAGCATCACCACAAGGCGGCCAAGTAATGATGGGGGCCGATGGCCCCCATTTTAATTGCCCGTGTCAACGGATTGAAATCGAGAGCGTTATTATGCTTGCCCAGACATGGGGTGTTTTAATCAAACTTTAAAGGGTTACCATGAACAAACTGCTCTCCGCACTGATCGCTGCCGTTTTCGCTTCCGTTTCTCTTTCCGCCATCGCTGCCGATGCGCCCAAGGATGAAGCAAAGACCGAAATGAAGGCAGAAAAGAAGGAAGTCAAGCATCACGTCAAGAAGCATCATGCCAAAAAGCATCACGCCAAGAAGGCAATGAAGAAAGAAGAGAAGAAGGACGAAGCCAAGTAATTCGGCTCATCCGAAAAGGGCGGGGGCTTTCCCCCGCCTTTTTTTTTGCCTATCATGCCGTTTTGCATTGCAGGAAAGCCGCATGATCTGGAAGCCCAATGTCACTGTCGCCACCGTGCTCGAGATGGACGGAAAATTTCTGCTGGTCGAAGAAAGCACATCTGATGGAATCCGCTACAACCAGCCGGCAGGCCATCTCGAGGAAGGCGAGTCGCTCTTTCAGGCTGCCATCAGGGAGACGCTGGAAGAATCCGCCTACACTTTCGAGCCTGATGCGCTCGTCGGCATCTACCAGTGGCGAAAGCAGGACACGACCTATCTACGATTCGCCTTCACCGGAAGGATATCGGGGCATGATGACAATAGGAAACTCGACGAAGGCATCATCGCCGCGCACTGGCTCCATCCGGATGAAGTCGCATCGAGAGAGCTCAGAAGCCCCATGGTGAAGCGCTGCGTGGAGGATTATCTCTCCGGCATCCGGTATCCTCTGGACATCATCACCCATTTCGGAGAGGGAACTTGAAAACAGTCGTCGTGGGCCTGTCCGGAGGCGTCGATTCATCCGTTGCCGCCCTTCTGCTGAAAAAGCAGGGCTACAGGGTCATAGGTCTTTTCATGAAGAACTGGGAAGACGACGATTCGGAAGAATACTGCACATCGCGTCAGGACCTGATCGACGCCGTGTCAGTGGCTGACAGGATAGGCATAGAGATGGAGGCGGTCAATTTCTCGAAGGAATACAAGGAAAGGGTTTTCAGCCGCTTCCTCGAAGAATACGGGGCTGGCAGGACGCCCAACCCGGACGTGCTCTGCAATTCCGAAATCAAGTTCAAGGCATTTCTCGATCATGCGATTTCTCTCGGCGCCGACCATATCGCAACAGGCCATTATGCACAGGTCAGGGAAATGGACGGGGAATATCAGCTGCTCAAAGCGGAAGACGGGACGAAAGACCAGAGCTACTTCCTCTACAGGCTGAATCAGGCGCAGCTCTCGAAGACGATTTTTCCTCTCGGAAACATGCTGAAAAGGGATGTCAGGAAAATCGCCGAAAGCGCAGGGCTTCCCAACTTCGCAAAGAAGGACAGCACCGGGATCTGCTTCATAGGGGAGCGGAAATTCAGGGAATTCCTGAACCGCTATCTCCCGCGGGAACCCGGGGAGATGACGACCCCGGAAGGGAAAACAGTGGGAAATCATATCGGGCTGATGTACTACACGATAGGCCAGAGACAGGGCCTGGAAATAGGCGGAGAGGGAGAGGCCTGGTATGTCGCGGGAAAGGACATGGAAAAGAACAGGCTCATCGTCGTGCAGGGGCATGAGCATCCCCTGCTTTACCGAAGCAGCCTCGAATGCACCGATCTTTCCTGGACAAGCGGAAGGCCGCCCCACAGAAACTGGGTCTATGCCGCCAAGACTCGCTACAGGCAGGCCGACGCCCCCTGCTGCATCGTGAGACTGGATGAGGCCTGCAAGATCGATTTCGCCGAACCCCAATGGGCGGTGACCCCGGGGCAGTCAGTCGTGGTCTACGAGAGCCGCGTCTGCCTGGGCGGCGGGATCATCGTCTGATCGCGAGATCACGCCACCGGAGCGGTTTCGGAGAAGCTCGCGCGCTTCATGAGCTTATCGAACAATTTCGCGAGATTGGGATATTCTTCCCGCCACTTGATCTCCGGAAAGCGGAAGTCGAGATAACCCAGGCAGCAGCCGACCGCGATGTCCGCCAGGCTGTATCCTTCCCCCATGCACCAGTGCCTCTCCCCGAGCTCGATCGCCATCGCATTGAGTCCCTGGTCTATCTTCTTTTTCTGCCTGGCGATCCATTCCTGGCTCTGCATTTCGGGTGCTCTTTTCCGCTCCAGGAAAATCGCAGCGGCTGCATCGCAGGTGCCGTCCGCCAGCGCCTCCCAGCGCTTGACCTGTATCCTTTGCCTTGAGACTTCGGGAATCAGCCTGGAGACGGGCGTAATGGTATCCAGATATTCGACGATCACGCGCGAGTCGAAAAGCGTCTCATCGTCCTCCATGACCAGAACGGGAACCTTGCCCAAAGGATTGTAATGCCCGACTC
>JAJZTQ010000041.1:1601-11944 GCA_021848825.1 Pseudomonadota bacterium | reverse complement strand
CTATGCGGAAGTAGATTACCGATCTCCTGAACTTCCGGTTTTCCCGAATTCGGGAAAGGTTGAAAAGGGGCCGCTACCCTTTTACCATTGGATTTGTTGGCGGCTCGCTTCTCTCGGATAATGGAACTGCCACAAACCCGTGCGGCTTACCTTTTGGGGTGCCTGATTTCAGTTTGGCGACCTGGAGTCGATCGATGAATACAATCGAACCTTACAAAAAAAGATCGGCAAGGTTTATCAAGCAAGCTGAATTTCATGGCTGGCGCATAAAAGTCTATGGAATGTCGGCCGCTTCAGGATCGGTCTCCAGTGAACTGGTGAACGAAGCAATTGAAAGAATCCTTCCGCAACTGCCTTACCCTGCCAGCTCGGACGTTCGCTATGGCGCGGGGTTCTTGATCATCCATCAGGGTACGCTGCGCAACTGGTTCTTGCTGGATTGGTGGGAACATGAAGACATCTTGTTTCACAAATTATTTTCATCGCCCTTGAACAATCCCGGTTTGATCGAGCCTGACGAAGAAAGCTTTGCCGCTGCATGTGTTCACGAACTCAGGGTCATTTCTTTTGAAAGCGAGGCTTGGATTAAAACAGTCTTGCGCAACGAGCCGAAACCGGATGTTGATGAGTACATGAGGCAAGTAATCGACGAAGGGGCCGCCTAGAAGGTTCAGTCGGGTCGGCTCAAGTCGGATCTGCCGGTTATCGCGGCGCTCCCGGCGTGAACAGTCGTGTCGGCAAGCCGCGCAACGGCAGCCGTCCAGCTGCGCCGATTCCACGGATGGCTATGGCCCAATTCGGGAAAGATTCGTCGATGGATCTTCAGTTCCGGGCGACTGAAACAGAATCGAGCCTGAACGTTCCGGATGCGGCATCCACGATCACGCCGTGCAATCCGGGCCCGATCAATCCCGTTTTGAAGCTGATCGGCCCTCCTTCAGTGTCCTTTCTTGAGACAAGCCTCCCGTCGACGTAGACGGAAATCCTGGCATTGTCCGCGTTGGAGACCGAAAGACTGACCGTCCAGGAAGAAGGGGCGGAAGAGCGGAAGGAATAACTTGCCCAGACGATCTTGCTGCCGTCGGCAGTGAAGTAGTCCCAGGCCTGGATGGGATTGCAGCCCCATCCCCTGGAGCAGGCATCGGGCTTCTTGCCCTGGATGCTTCCCGGAATCGGGGTGCCGAGCGCCAGGGGCGCGCGCCTCGATGCATTGAGCGCATCGATCGCGGAGAGCTTGGGCGTCGAGAGATTGTAGACATCCGCGGTGAATCCCCATCGATAGTCCCCGGTGGAGAGATAGTAGACGAGCAGCCCGCCTCCGTTCTCGCTCCAGGCATTGTGCATGTCCACCACGGTCCTGGTCATCCTGGGGTCTTCTACCGCCCGCGCGGACACTTCGTCCCTCACGCCTCCCGTCTTGTCTAGGCTGGGGCCTCCTTCGTAAGCGACCCGTTCAATCCCCATTGCAGCGATCAGCGCGGCATCCGCCTTCAGGGCGGGCGAAAAGCCTGAAGGATTCATGCCTGGATCTGCGAAAAGCATGCCGAGCGTCGAATCCTTGAGCGCAGGATTGTAGTAAGCGCTTCCTCCTCCGCCGTAGAAATAGTAATTCGGAGGGTGCGGATCCGGAACGAAATTTCCGCCCAGGTCATCGTAGTAGTCGAGCAGCATGTCGGCTTCGTCTTTCAGGACCGCGCCGGCGTTGCCAAGCTGGCTCATCAATACAGGACGTATCCGCGTCATCATGGCTGCATCGCCGAAAACGGAACGGAAAATGTCGCTGATCCGAACGCTCCGCTCGGTGGTATGCCTGTTGCACATGGTCCAGTTCCATGAGGCATTGGGGTAGGTAACGCCGTTCCAGGAACCATCCCAGTCGAGCGGCGAATTTCCTGCAGAGAGTTCGCGACTCGCAGCCATGCAGTTGTCCGCGAACTGGGTGAAGCCGCCGTTCCAGACTTCATTGCTGTATTCGACGTAGAGCCTGAGATTCGGTGAGAGCGGCGGATAAACCGGATCGATCTGCCGGCTCTTGTAGGGATTGACGCCGTCGCTGCCGTAGGCGAACAACAGCGCAACGTTCCTGACATAGGCGTCCGTCGCCCTTGCCGGTATGTTGATCCATGCGTCCCGTCCGGTTTCGTTGGCAAGCTCGATGACATGCTCCCACGCACCGCCCCGACCTTGCCAGCCATAGCCCGCCGGACGACGGTTGAAGGAGGGCGTGGAGGGCAATGCCCGGTCGCTCCAGTTCGTCTGGACATTCCGGTTGGTGGCGAGATAATCCATGAACCTGACGACGCTGAATCTGGAAATCAGTGCCTTCACGGGATTGGTGAAAAGGACGGAAGGCGGATAGCTCGTCGATGATCCGGGCGCGAGAGGCCTCATCAGCCTGATGTCGGTAACCCCCGTTCCGGCCGGGCTTGATGCGGTGCGTTTCGTAGCCGAGAAGCGCAATGCCAGGAAGCTCGCGCGGGCATCCCTGTATTGGAAAGTCCCGGTGCTGGTGTCGGTCGCCTGGTCGTATTTCAACGGGATGCGTCCGACTGGGTTTCCGCTGACGTTCGCCCGCCCCTTGAATGAAAGGGTGTAGGCGCCGTTCATGTTGCCGATGCCGGCCCATGCATAGAAGGAAAAATCGGACCTGGGCCAGCCGTTCGAATCGAGCGGCGAGGGCTTCGTCGCATTTTCGTCAGTCCCCCTGATGAAATCCCTGGACATGCGGATGACGTCGGCATAGAGGCGGTCTTCTTCCCAGTCCAGCGGCGCCGAAATATTGATCCCCATCAGGTTGGGGTCGGCGGTGGGCGCAGCGGAAGCGACCCCTCCTCCGCAACAGGCGAGGGTAAGCGATGCGAAAAGGAGAGAGGCAAGGGCGGTCGATCTGGTTGGCATGCTGGCATGGAAATCAGGGTACATGATCAATCTAGTTTAGAAGGGCGAGGCATGCAACCACGATCAGGCGAATTTCCGAAAAAGCGCAAACGCGCAGTCTGCGCTATAATTCGTTGAATAACACTTTCCCGTTTCTACTTAGAAAGGACATTCATGGACTCGAAACCTTTTCTCAAGGGTGCATTGGCAATTCTGATGGGCTTCTTCCTGGTCTTCCAGGCCCCGATTTCCAGGGCAGGCATCGTCTCGACCAGGGAAATGACCGCGAATTCGGACAAGGCCAAGATCCAGTCATTTCTCGATCGCGCCGACGTCAGGGCGAGACTGCAGACGCTTGGCGTGGACGAATCGATGGCGAAGAAAAGGGTCGCGGCGCTTGACGACTGGGAGGCTCATCTTCTTGCACAGAAGATCGATTCCCTGCCCGCGGGCGGCAATCTGAACCTTTCCAATTCCGACCTCATCGTCATCCTGCTCGCTGCGATCCTGCTGGTCCTGATCATCTAGCGGGAGCCGGAATGCCCCGGATCCGGCTCCTCGCCGGCATTCTTCTTCTGGCCGGCTGTGCCGCCATGCCTCCTGCAAGCTACAGGCAGGCGGAAGGGACTCCAGGGCAGGTGGCGCTCAAGGTGCCATTCTATCCTCAGGAAACCAACCAGTGCGGACCTGCCGCGCTGGCCATGGCCTTTTCCTTCGACGGGCTTTCGGTTTCCCTTTCGGAGCTCTCGAAGGAAGTCTATCTTCCGGGGAAGGAAGGGACGCTCCAGGTGGAAATGCTGGCCGCGGCGAGACGGGCAGGACTGGTTCCCTATGTTCTCGAAGGCAATCCCGATGCGATGATGAAGGAGCTCGCGGCAGGCCATCCTGTCATCGTATTGCAGAATCTGGGAAGCGGCCTGGTTCCCGACTGGCATTATGCGGTCGTGACAGGCTACGACCTTTCGGACAAGGAAATCTTTCTCCATTCTGGAACGAAGCCCCATCTTGTCATGAAGCTCGACGATTTCGACCGCAGCTGGTCGAAATCGGGCAGATGGGCATTCGTCGCCCTTCCTCCAAATGAACTGCCGGGAAGCGCGAATGAAGCGGATTTCGTCGAGTCCGTGATCGAACTCGAATCGGTCTCGCCGCAGGCAGCAGGGATCGCCTACAACACGGCGCTCGGGAAATGGCCTCGGGATCTCCTCGCGAGAATAGGGTCAGGAAATGCGGCCTATGCCGCTCACGACTATGAAAAAGCCGAATCGGAATATCGGATGGCCGCAGCAGACCATCCCGATTCGGGGGATGCCTGGAACAATCTCGCCCAGGTTCTGAGCGACCTTGGCAGAAACAGGGACGCGATCAGCGCCGCAAGGCGCGCAGTGAGGATCGGCGGGGCGAGGCAGGCTGAATACGAAGCAACGCTGAAGTCCATAGAATCCAGGCAGTAGATTCGAAATCGGCGTGACGCCTTGCGTTCTTTACGCAATCTTTACGCTTTCAGTCCCAATCATTACATCATCCTTATTTTCACTGGCCTATCATTTTCCTACCTGGTCTGTTAGGAGGAAATATGGAACTCGCTTGCATCTCGCTCGTCGCAGTCTCGTTCGGGCTTTCTGTCCTGTTCGTGTATGGCTGCGAAAAACTGGGGGAGTCATCATGACCTGGATATATGCCCTGAGCGGCATCGTGTCACTGGGGCTGCTGATTTACCTCGTTATCGCTCTTCTCAAACCGGAGAAATTCTGATGACTGCCAACGGATTGTTGCAAATAGGTTTTTACCTCGTCACGCTGCTCCTGCTCGTGAAACCGATGGGCTGGTACATGGCGAAAATCTACGACGGAGAAACGCCGAGATTGATGCGCTGGCTACGTCCCGTCGAGAATCTCTTGTACAGGGCATGCGGAGTCAACAGGAGCGAAGAAATGAGCTGGGGGCGCTACGCGATCGCCATGCTCTGGTTTGCCCTGCTCGGCGTCATTGCCGTCTATGCGCTGCAGCGCCTGCAGGGAATGCTGCCGCTCAATCCGCAGCAATTCGGCGCGGTTTCTCCCGATTCATCCTTCAATACCGCGATCAGCTTCATGACGAATACCAACTGGCAGGGTTATTCAGGCGAATCCACCATGAGCTACCTGACCCAGATGCTCGGGCTTGCGGTCCAGAATTTCTTCTCGGCGGCAGCAGGGATGGCGATCGCAGCGGCGCTGATACGAGGTTTCGCCCGTCACACTGCGCAGACGATAGGCAACTTCTGGGTGGACATGACAAGGAGCACGCTCTACATTCTCCTTCCTCTTTCCATTATCCTTGCGCTTCTCTTCGTCAGCCAGGGCGCAATCCAGAATTTCTCGCCCTACAGGACGGTAGGCACGGTCGAGACGCTCAGTTACGACAATCCGAAAGTCGATTCGCAGGGAAATCCCGTCAAGGACGCGCAGGGCAATCCCGTGACGGAGAAGGCCACGACGAAGGAGCAGACCCTTCCCATGGGGCCTGTCGCATCGCAGGAAGCGATCAAGCAGCTCGGAACCAACGGCGGCGGCTTCTTCAACGCCAATTCCGCCCATCCCTATGAAAACCCGACGCCCTTTTCCAATTATCTCGAGATGCTGGCGATTTTCCTGATCCCGGGAGGACTCTGCTACACCTTCGGCATGATGGTCGGGGACATGAGGCAGGGATGGGCGGTTCTTGCTGCGATGACCGTCATCTTCATAGGTTTCCTGTCCGTCGCCGAGCATTACGAACTGAAAGGCAATCCCGCCTATTCCTCGGTGGATCAAACACACTCCGCCATGCAGGCGGGCGGGAACATGGAAGGAAAGGAAACCAGGTTCGGCATCGTCAATTCCGCGCTTTTCGCAACGATCACGACAGCCGCTTCATGCGGCGCCGTGAACAGCATGCACGATTCCTTCATGCCGCTCGGCGGGCTCGTCCCCATGGCGCAGATCCAGCTCGGCGAAGTGATATTCGGCGGCGTGGGTTCGGGGCTTTACGGCATGCTGATCTATGCGGTGATAGCCGTCTTCATCGCAGGGCTGATGATAGGGCGCACGCCTGAATACATCGGCAAGAAGATCGAATCCTTCGATATCAAGATGGCCTCCCTGACGATCCTGATCCCGCCCATCATCATTCTTGCCTTCACCGCGCTGGCCGTCCTCGTCGATGCCGGAAAGGCAGGCGTGGCCAATCCTGGCGCGCATGGCTTCTCGGAGATACTCTACGCCTTCAGCTCCGCAGTCGGGAACAATGGCAGCGCATTCGCCGGACTTTCCGCCAATACCCCCTTCTACAACATTTCCCTGGGGCTGGCGATGTTCCTGGGCAGGATCTGGCTGATGATCCCGGTGCTGGCGCTCGCAGGTTCCCTTGCAGCGAAAAAGCGGATTCCATCCGGTTCAGGCACCATGGCCACCCATACCCCGCTTTTCGTCGGTCTCCTGATCGGCACGGTGATGCTGGTCGGGGCATTGAATTTCGTGCCTGCACTCGCACTCGGGCCTGTGGTCGAGCAATTGACCATGACAGGCGCGCACTGAAGGAGTCAAAGATGACCAAGAAAACCCAAATCCTGCTGGACAGGGAAATCATCAACCAGGCATTGATCGATTCCTTCAGGAAGCTCTTGCCTCGCCAGCAGATGAAAAATCCAGTGATGTTCGTGGTCTACGTGGGAAGCATCCTGACCACCATCCTCTTCTTCCAGGCCCTTTCGGGGCACGGAGAAGCGCCCGCCGGATTCATCCTCGCCATATCGATCTGGCTCTGGTTCACCGTTCTTTTCGCGAACTTCGCGGAAGCGGTCGCCGAAGGGCGAAGCAAGGCCCAGGCTGCATCCCTGCGCCGGGCGAAACGCGAAATCATGGCGAAGAAGCTGAAGGAACCGAAATACGGCGCTTCCTTCAGCACTGCCGCCAGTTCGAGCCTTCGCAAGGGCGACGTATTTCTGGTCGAAGCGGGGGACATGATTCCCGCCGACGGCGAAGTTCTGGAAGGCGTCGCATCCGTGAACGAAAGCGCCATCACGGGCGAATCGGCGCCCGTCATCAGGGAGTCCGGTGGAGATTTCTCGGCGGTCACCGGGGGCACGACCATACTGTCGGACTGGCTGGTTGTCCGGGTCACGACCAATCCGGGAGAGAGCTTCCTGGATCGCATGATCGCCATGGTCGAAGGAGCGAAGCGCCAGAAGACGCCGAACGAAATCGCCCTCACCATCCTGCTCGTGGCGATGACGATCATATTCCTCTTCGCCACTGCAACCCTGCTTCCCTATTCGATCTACGGGGTGGAAGTCGCGAAGGCCGGGCATCCCGTCTCCGTCACAGTCCTTGTCGCGCTCCTCGTCTGCCTCATTCCGACGACGATAGGGGGACTGCTCTCCGCGATAGGCGTGGCGGGCATGGGACGAATGCTGCAGAAGAACGTGATCGCGACATCGGGACGGGCAGTGGAAGCAGCCGGGGACGTCGATGTGCTGCTCCTGGACAAGACCGGAACCATCACCCTCGGCAACAGACAGGCCACCCATTTCCTGACCGGATCGGCTGTTTCGGAACGCGAGCTCGCGGATGTTGCCCAGCTCGCATCGCTTGCCGACGAGACGCCTGAAGGAAGAAGCATCGTGGTGCTTGCCAAGGAGAAATTCGGCTTCCGGGAAAGGGACATCCATGGTCTGGGGGCGACTTTCGTTCCATTCACCGCGCAGACCAGAATGAGCGGCGTCAATCTCGGGGCGAGGCAGATCAGGAAAGGCGCAGTGGATGCGATCAGAAGGCATGTCGAGGCGCAGGGCGCGCAGTTTCCCCACGACATCCAGGCGATAGTGGACGATGTGGCGAGACGAGGCAGCACGCCGCTTGTCGTCGTGGACGATGCGAAGGTCCTGGGCGTGGTCGAATTGAAGGATATCGTCAAGCACGGCATCAAGGAGCGCTTCGCCGAACTCAGAAGGATGGGCATCAAGACCGTCATGATCACAGGCGACAACAGGCTCACCGCCGCGGCCATTGCAGCGGAAGCGGGAGTGGACGATTTCCTGGCGGAGGCCACGCCCGAAGCGAAGCTGAAGCTGATCAGGGAAAACCAGGCGCAGGGGCATCTGGTCGCCATGACCGGGGACGGCACGAACGATGCGCCCGCGCTTGCACAGGCTGATGTCGCCGTGGCGATGAATACCGGAACACAGGCTGCGAAGGAAGCGGGAAACATGGTGGATCTCGATTCCAACCCCACCAAGCTGATCGAGATCGTCGAAACGGGCAAGCAGATGCTGATGACGAGAGGGGCGCTGACCACATTCTCGATCGCCAACGACGTTTCGAAGTATTTCGCCATCATCCCTGCGGCCTTCGTTTCGACCTATCCCGCACTGGGGGAGCTCAACGTGATGCATCTCGCCACGCCTGCCAGCGCCATCCTTTCCGCAGTGATATTCAACGCGCTGATCATCGTGGCCCTCATTCCGCTTGCGCTGAAGGGAGTGAGCTACCGTCCGATCGGGGCTGCGGCGCTGCTCAGAAACAATCTCGTCGTCTACGGCATAGGCGGCATCATCGTTCCCTTCATCGGCATCAAGGCCATAGACATGATCCTTGCTGCCGCCGGATGGGTTTGAGGAGAACATCATGTTGAAAGAAATCAGACCTGCAATATCCCTCTTTCTGCTGCTGACTCTGGTCACTGGCGTCATCTACCCGCTCGCGGTCACCGGAATATCCCAGGCCCTGATGCCTTTTCAGGCGAACGGAAGCCTCATCATCAGGAACGGAAAGCCGATCGGTTCCAGCCTCATCGGGCAGAATTTTTCAGATCCGAAATATTTCTGGGGGCGCCCCTCGGCCACTTCCCCGATGCCTTACAACGGCATCGCTTCGGCCGGATCCAACCTCGGGCCGACCAATCCCGCCCAGATCGATGCCGTAAGCGCAAGAGTGAAGGCCCTGAAGGATGCCGATCCGGGCAACGATCTCCCCATTCCGGTCGATCTGGTGACGGCCTCGGCCAGCGGGCTCGACCCCGAAATCAGCCCTGCTGCGGCACTTTACCAGATTTCGCGCATCACGAAGGCGAGGAATATCGACAAGGCGAAACTGGAACAGCTCGTGGACGAGCATACAAAGGGGCGCCAGTTCGGTTTCCTGGGTGAACCTCGGGTGAACGTTCTGGAACTGAACCTGGCACTCGATTCGATTCGTTGAAAATATACGCAGGAGTCTAGTTGTGAAAAAATTGATTCAACCCCTTTTCCTCGCCGGTCTTTTTTCTTTCCCGGCGATCGCCATGGCGGACAATGGCGCACCGACGCTGTCCCGGGTTCTGGATGCCTCCGGAATCTCCCTGACCGGCTATTTCGATGTCGCCTACAACAGCCTGAACAGCACCGGCCTTTTCGTCAATTCCGCTCCAGGACCCATAGTCGGCGGCGTGGCGGGCAACACCCACATCTTCGACACGCCGGGGGCGACGCAGGGCAAGGACTACAGCGCCTTCAACCTGCAGCAGTTCGCGGTGATCATCGCCAAACAGCCCAAGGAAGGTTTCGGCGGGACCGTCAACCTGACAGCCGGACAGGATGCGGCGACCATCGCCTCTTCCGGTCTCGGCGCGCCGGCCAATGTCAACGACAGCTCGCACACATTCGATCTGACGCAGGCCTATGGCAGCTACGCCACAGGCGGATTGACCGTCATTGCAGGAAAATTCGCAACCCTGGCGGGAGAGGAATACATCACCAGCCCTTCGAACTTCAACTACACGCATGCCTGGATGTTCGGCTGGGGTCCCTATGCCCATACAGGGGTTCGGGCGACCTATGTGCTGAACAGCATGGTGACGTTGATCGCCGGGGTCAACAACGGCTTCGACCAGGTGAATTCGCAGACCAACGGCAAGACGGGAGAATTCGCCATCGATCTGACCCCGAGCAGCCTTTTTTCGCTCAACACGACCTATTACCAGGGCAAGGGAATGATGTCGGCCATGCCCGGAACGGGAAGCTATCTCGACATGATAGGCACGATAAACGCCACTTCGAAACTGACGCTTGTGGCCGATTACGCAAATGCAAAACAGGACAATGCGCTTCTGACGGGTACTGGAACCCTGGCGGGCAGCAACATCCTGAACGGACAGATCCTCGCGGCCAATACCGTCGTCAATGCGAAATGGCATTCGCTGGCGCTCTATGCCAATTATCACATCGACGATCGATGGCGCGTCGCCTACCGCAACGAGAATTTCGACGATCCGCAAGGCTTCCGCTCGGGCATTTCGCAAAGGCTCAAGTCGAACACCTTCACGCTCGGTTTCGCGCCGGTCAAGAGCACGGAGCTGCGCGCCGAAATCCGCCAGGACAATTCCAGCGGGGATTACTTCCTGAAGGCGGACGGCACGGCGGCGAGCACCCAGATGACCTATGCCCTGGAAGCGATCTACCAGTTCTGACC
>JAJZTQ010000041.1:0-1501 GCA_021848825.1 Pseudomonadota bacterium | reverse complement strand
AGCAGGCCCAGCCTGGCTGCAAGCCACCTGCTTGTCGGCGCCTGGACGAGAATGGTGGTCAGGATGGCGATGAAGGTCACCGAGGCGATCAATCTGGCATGAGGCGCGCCTATCGCCAGCAGCAGCCCCGCCAGCGCGCCCGGCATCACGCCTGTCTCGCGAGTCCAGCACATGAAGAGCAGCTCTTCCGCTTTCCATTTTGCGCGGCGGTCGGGAAGCGCGCAGATCAGCACGGTGATCGGCCTGGCCAGCGTCATGAAAAGGATCACCACGACGATGCCGCCGGCGAGATAGCGGCTCATGAGGCTGAAATCGATCTGGGCGCCGAGCAGGATGAAGATGAAGGTCCGGAAGATCAGGGCGGTGGTGGCGACGAAATCCTCCATTTTTTCCTGTTCGTTGTCTTTCATCCTGAATCCGAACATGTCCTTGTTGCCGAGCAGGATGCCGAAAACGAATACCGCCATGAAGCCGCTGGCGTGAAGGCCGTCCGCGCCGAGGTAGGCGCCGAGAACGGCCATCAGCGTGACGATAGGCGCATGCTCCTGGAAGAATCCGAATTTCTCGTGCGCGATCAGCAGGGAGGCGAAATAACCCGCCATTGCGCCGATCAGGATGCCGATGGATGCCTCCCTGAAAAAGGTCATCAGCGCGTTTCCGAAGGAAAATTCGCCGTGACCCATGGCCATGCCGAGAACGGCAAATGTGGCGATCGCCCCCACCGCATCGTTGAAGGCCGACTCGGAAAGCACGGTCTGCGCAACCCTGTCCCTGATCTTCACCTGTCTGAATACCGGTATCAGCGTGGCGGGATCGGTGGAAGCGAGGACGAATGCAAGCAGCAGCGATACGGCCGGGGAAAGGGAGAACACGTAGCCCGCGATAGCCGCGGTGATGCCGGCAGTGACGAGGACGCCCAGGGTGGAAAGAACGCCCACGGTGATCCAGACTTCCTTCAGCACATCGAGCCTCAGGCTCGCCCCGCCGTCGAAGAGGATGTAGGAAGCGCCGAATACCAGAATGATCTGGTTCAATGTCGAATTCACGCTGATGTCGACAAGCCCGGTCATTTCGGGTCCCAGAAAGATGCCGGCAATCAGGAAAAGCGCAACGTCCGGGATTCTCAGCTTTTCGGACAGGATGCTGATTGCCGTGCCTGCGCCCAGAATGAGGGCGAAGGTCAGGAGAATGTGCTTTGCAAGTGCGATCGTGGCCATGGCAATGCGATCCGGGATGTCCAACTCTAACATGCGCGTCATCCCGATGGCGGCATTTTATGCAATCTTTACGAAATGCCATTCGAAATTTACACCATCCTTATATCCCGTTTCGTAGTATTGAAACTGTCGCAATCTTCGCCGCAGGAGGCATCATGAAAATCATCGCCACCATACTGAAAGCAAGTGAAGCGCTTGACGTCCGCAGGGCTGTCGCCAGAGCTGGGGCGGAAAATTTCGTGCTTTTCCCGGTCAGTCGGCGCGCCGAGCTGAATGACTGGAGT
>JAJZTQ010000018.1:34414-53398 GCA_021848825.1 Pseudomonadota bacterium | reverse complement strand
TGCCATGTATTCGACGAACCGGGTCTTGCCGCATCCCGTCGGCCCTTTCAGCATCATCGGCATCCTCACCGAATAGGCTGCCTCGAATAGCGCCACTTCGTCCGATACGGTACGGTAATAGGGTTCCGCGGCGATGATGTACTGATCGATAACATTCATACAATTTCCTGCAATGGTTGATTGAAATGGATTTTCCGATTATTCGGACTCAGATCTTGAATTTTACCAGTCTCGTAACCTGGATGTCGGAGATGAACACGACGCCGGTATGCCTGTTGAAAAAGGGCGCAAAGCCCTCGAGTATCGGATCCACCAACTCTTCCGGAACTGCGACGATGATCATGATCAGCACTGCCTCTTCATTGAACATCAGATGCCCTTCATGGAAGCCGTGCCGCCCCTTTCCCGAAAGGTTGTTGACGATAGTGTAGCCTGTCACGCCCGCCATATCGAGCAGGTCCGTGGCGAATTGCTGGTGCTCCCCTTCGAGTATGATCTCGAGCTTCTTGAGAGGATTCCTGTTCAGATTTTTCATGCCTTGATCTCCTTCCTTTCTGCGGCGCTTTGCTGTGTAGGCATTTCAGGCTGGAGCCAGACGCCATCCTGGAAAACGTGAAATTTGCGGCTCTCTGGGTCGATGATGGCCATGCGAACCCATCCGTTGTGAACCAGATTCCTGACCTTGGCGACGCCCTCTATGGCCTGCCTGGCGCGCGAGAAAGGCGCTTCGATCACGGTCAGAAGACGCATCGGTTCGTGGTAAGGCAGGCCGTTCTTCAGCACCGTCTGCGATGGCAGCCCTGTGCGCAGGTCGCTCAGGTTTCCCGTCATGACCCCGAAGCGGCCCGCCACGTTGTGATAGACCTTGCTGCCGCTTCCGTAATGCGCATTGTCGACGGTTGAAAAGTAATGCTCCATGTTGATCCACTGACCGACAACCAAAGGCCCTGTCAGGATGTTTTCCAGAAGCCGCCCTTTCGGATCGCAGTGATAGTCGTAGGAATGCAGGAACACCCGCCCGTCCAGGTCCATCTGTTGCGTCAGGCTTCTGCGTCCGATGAGGAACGCGGCATTGCGCGACAACCCCCATTCCGGACGCACCTGCGACCAGTCCATGGCATTTCGCTGCGCATGGCGATAGGCTTTCGAGGGACGCTCGATGCGGCCCGAATCTTCGAGCGTGCTGATCCTTTCTGCAGCGCAAAGCCGGGATGCGGCGCGCAGGCCATTGTTCAGTCTCTCCAGATAGACGAGATGGCTCGGCGGAAGGAGATCGATGTCATAGAGGCGCAATTCGTCCGTCGTGGTATTGTGAAAGGCGGGGATGAACCAGGTGTCGTCGTTGATGGCGATGCCCTGTGTCCGCAGACGCTCCCTGACGGCAGGCTTGTTTGCAATCTGGCTCAGCACGCGCGCATTGATGATGCCATGGTTCCCGCCGCAGGCGCCGCAGTCCAGGGCGGATTCGTAAGGATTGTTTTCCGAAGTGCTGCCGTGCCCTGCAAGCAGAACGAAGCGCGAAAAATCCCTGGCGAGGCCGATGGAGCGCAGCGCCTGACTGACGAAATTGACCTGTTCGTCCAGCGTGAATCCTATTCTCCCAAGGCGCTCGAGCTGGATCTGGGCATAGCCGCGATTGATGCGGTAGACGCGCTGCAGACGATCCACGAAGTTCTTTTCAGCCTGCTCGTCCAGGCTGAATTCGCGTGCAAAACGGGTCGACCCTGTCATGTTCTCCAGCGCAGCATCCCTGAGCTCGCGGATCATTTCGTCCGTGACGGCTTCCCGCTGGATGCCGAATTCCCGCCCGATCGCCCTGACGATCATGGCCCGCTGCAGGGAACGGATGATGGATTCCGCCTGCTCCCTGCTCAGCTTGTCGAGCAGCAGCCTGCTGTCCTGCCTTTCCGGATGGAGGCGCTGTCGCCAGCGGTTGTAGGCGAGCGGCGCAAGGCTTTTTCCGAACATGTCGAGACCGAAAAGAAGGCCGATTGCCTCGACAGTGATGAAAGGCGAAAGGACGGAGGCCTTCAGTTCGTGAAAGACATGTTCCAGCACGGTAACCAGGGCCTGCTCGTCAGGGCTGCGGGCGATGGCCAGCTCGAGCACCAGATTTTTCGGGCTGACCACGACGGGACAGAGCTGGGTTTCGCTGCCTTTTTCCAGGCCGATGAAACCCACCGGGATGCCGAAAAATCCTGCAATGCCGTAGGTCTGGTAATCGCCGACCTTTTCCAGATGGCGCCTGATGCGCTCCGAGCGGACGTCGATGCAGAAAAGCATCTGCGCGAAGGGGCGCTTTTCCCGCTGCACGGCGTCGTCCAGATTCAGGCCTGACATCAGCCGCACCATGTAGCGCGATTCCTGAGCATTGAGCCATATCCTGCCCTCTTCCTGCTCGAAGTCCGCAAGCATCGAAAGCAATTGCCCGAACAATTCTGGGGCCAGCTGCCCAACCTGATGACGCATGCCGGCTGCTTCAGCAAGCTTCCCTATTCTTTCCGCGGCAAGCCTCGCTTCCCGCTCTCTTTTCAGTTCGAGATATTTCGGCAAGAGGCGTTTTGCACGCTGACTCCGCCTGCTCGAAATGGCATCCTCCACTTCGCGGGCGAGCGCCGGCAGCACTTTCCCTGAATGGAATTCATGGCGAAGAAAAAATTCCTCAGGATATTCTTCGACAAGCCGAACGATTTCGGCCAGGCTGGCGGGCGTTTTCTTGCGCTGGGCATGCTCCTTAAGCAATGCAAGGCCCAGCACAAGACGGATGGCCAGGTAGTCGACCAGATCCGCCGGGTAGTTGCGGCTCCAGTGATAATGCTTTGCGCTAGAGCGCCAGCGAATGAAGCCGGCCCATCCATGCAGGCGAGTCAGTTCGCTGGTAAAGCAATCCAGCCAGTCGTCTTCCGGGATGCCCAGTTCGTTCATGACATGGCTGATGATGCCTTCAGGCGTTTCCTCGACGCCGATTATTTTCTTGATCTGCAGCCCTCGGATGAAGAGCCTCAGATTGCTTCTTGCAAGCTGACTCCAGGCGCTGAAAAAGCCCTTTTCACGTCCAGGCATCTGCCATACGGACTGCCCTTCGTCGAAAAAATCGAGACAGCTCTTGATCAGGAGCTCGTTCAAGTTGTTGCCGATTTCAGTGCCATAGAGTTCGTCGACTATTGCATATACGGGTCTGCCTGAAAGCAGCTTCGCCTTGAGCCAGCCCTTCAGCCATTCCCTGTCGACCTCCCTGTTCTGAAGCGGCTTTTCCGCCAGCAGGAAATGGATATCTTCCGAACCGGCCAGAAGGTCTCGAGTCGCTACAGGTTCGCTCATGCTTTTCGCCAGGGTTAGCAGCAGGCGGTGGCTGTCCAGCCCGGGAATCTCC
Organism: Pseudomonadota bacterium; assembly: GCA_021848825.1. GTDB lineage: Bacteria > Pseudomonadota > Gammaproteobacteria > Burkholderiales > JABEVD01 > JABEVD01. Next base: position 50,025 of record JAJZTQ010000018.1, on the reverse strand, counting down.
GGCCTTTCATCGAGGAATTGCCTGATCTGGGAAGAAAGGCGATCCAGATCGATCTTGCCTTCCGCAAGATAGCGCTGATACATGGCGCGCGGCAGGTAGCCCCTGCCGTGAAAAAGCTTCCGTCCTTCCCGGATTGCCTCCTGGAAAGAAAGATGCTCCAGCCCGTAGAGCGGGTTATGGTGGATGAAAGTTCTCATCGGCCAGAAATAGGGAATGGCTTCCCCCGCCACATGGACCATGGCCCGGATCTTCAGCCTTCCGCCGAGCGCTGTTTTCATGGCGCACCTCCCTTCAGATAAAGGCTCGCGAATACAATGACCCCCAGAAGGCAGGCGAAAAGCAGGGCGCCGGATCTCCCGACGTCGTTGACCGGTGTAGGTTCCTTGCTGCCTGAAAGGAAGCCCTGCATCAGCCTGATCGCGGCCCATCCCCAAAGCAGCCAGATGAAAAGAACTGCCGGCGCAATACCGGTTCTGTGCAGCAACCCCAGCATTGCGAAAAATCCCGGAAAAGGCGGCGTGGCAATGGCTGCCAGAAGCGTCATCACCAGCATGCCTGAGAGTTTGGGCGCGCTGCCTGCGAGTCCCCCATAAAGACCTGAATAGGCGGCGCCGAAACGCCTTTCGAGCGCCCCGGAAAGCAGGAACAGCAATGCGGGAGGAATACTGAACCAGAGCGCGACCATCGGCATGTCGGAAGGATTTGCAATCCAGATCAGGGAAAGAGCGGAACAGGCGAGAAATCCCGCCCAAAGCCCGAGGTCTCTCACGGTCAGGAGACGCAAGGCATAGAAGCCAGAACTCAGAAGCGGCCAGGCGATAAAGAATTCAGGCACAGGCTGGGCGTGCAGAAAAAATACGCCGAACTGCGGCCAGGCCAGCAGCAGCATGAACCTTGCAGTCGGATTCCCCAGCTTTGAGAGCAGGCCATTGAACACCATGCTGAAAGGAAACAAAGGCAGGAACAGGAAGGCCGCCAGCAACTTCATCATAACCACCTCGACCATACGTTCATGCTTCTGGAGAGCGCGAGCACTGTCTGCGCAAAGAAGGCATAAACGTCAGCCGCGTAAAATTCACGCGATATCAGCGAATACAAGGCAAGCCTTGCGGGAGAAGGATCCGGGCTGCGAGCCTTGTCGCTTGCCGAGGCGTAATAGGCTGCAAGCCAGCCGACGACGATCGTGACAGTCAGCACCGCCACTAGGGGATCGAAGGTGGAAAGCGGAATGCTGGCCGCTGCGTAGATTTTTTCCCTGATCGTTCTGTCCGGATACATGAAAAGATCGAAAGCGTGTTCGATCAGCGTGTAGCCTGCGACGACGACGATCAGCGAAAGAATGATCATGATCATCATGCGCCACGGGTTTTCCGCGCGAAGGCGATAGGTGGCGAAAAGCAATTGCGCGCCGGTGGCCCAGCCGAAGAAAAGCAGGATGATGGCGCCCTGCTGGCCGACGAAATTGCCGCCGACCAGCCAGCGCGAAAGCCCGAGGACAAGGAATGGCACCACCACTGTCACCACGGCTGCCAGCATCCAGGGGAGTCGTGAAGTGACCGGCTTGCGTTCGACGACGAAGGTGTAAACGTCGTCATGGGGAATGCCGTCCTGTTTCCTGGCGTCGCCTATCATGCTCCCCGCGCCGAGGAAAAGCGTGCCCTTGAAGAGGCCATGTGCAATGAGGTGATAAATCGCAAGAGAAAAAGCGCCGACGCCGCATTCCACGAACATGAAGCCCATCTGGCCCATGGTCGAATAGCCAAGGGATTTCTTGATGTCGTTCTGGGTCAGCATGAGAATCGAGCCCATCACGGCTGTGACCAGTCCGACTGCAAAAACGAGGTGAAGCACTGAACCCGCGTGGATGAAAACGGGGGCGAAACGGTTGATGATGAATCCGCCTGCATTGACGATTCCGGCGTGCATCAGTGCGGAAACGGGGGTCGGCCCTTCCATGGTATAGGGAAGCCAGGTGTGAAGGGGAAACTGGGCGGAACGCGCAAAGGCGGCGAGCGCAACAAGGAGGCCGACTGCAAGGGGAAGCGGCATGCCGAATACCGGGTAGGCATCTGGACTTTCGGCGATGCGCTCGAAAAGGACGGGAAGCGAAAATGTGCCATAGGCCTTGTAGAGCAGCGCCGCGGCCAGGATCAATGGCAAATCGCCGATCCGGTAGGTGAAGAATGTCCAGAATGCGTAGCGCTGGGCCGCAGGGCGTTCGAGATCATGGCCGAGCAGGAAATAGAGCAGCACGCCTATCAATTGCCAGGCAATGAGCAGGGTGACGAGATCCCCTGCTGCCACCATCAGCAGAATGGTCCCGGTCATCAAATCGAGCAACGTATAGAAGCGCGCATAGCCCGGTTCCTCCGCCATGTAGCGCACGGCATAGACATGCACGACGAGACTGATGCCGGCAACCGCGACAGCCATCACGCTCGCCAACGGATCCAGGTAAAGGCTGCCCCAGGCTCCGCCCGACGAGAGCCATCGAGGTTGCGGATCGAGCATATAAAGGATCAGCGAGGCAGCGCTCAGGAAAAACGTGATCGCGCTCATGCCGACGCTCAGGCGCGCGACCTGCCGCTTCGTCCCGGAGGAAAAGAGCAGGATCAGCAGGGCTGAAAGAAATGGCACCAGCACGATGCATGAAGGCATCAACCCATCAATGGAGAATGTCAAAACGCCTCCCTCAAAAATGATCCCGAGTTGCAGGCGATATCCGCTGCAATCACCGAATACAAGTTTAAGGAAGGCGAACAAAAATTAATAATGATTTATTATGATATCCACCATATACAATCGTCTATGATTCTGTCATTCAGGCTGCAGCTTCGAATGCCGAAATCCGATCTTCAACGGCAGACATTTCCCAGCGATGACCCGGATGCCATTTCGAAATCTCGCCGCTTGGACTGTCGACCTGGAAAAGGTGAATCCAGCCATTGTTGACCAGATTGCGGACGATTTCATGCCTGCCGATGATGTCCTCGATCGCCCCCCTGGGGGCCTCGATGAATACGCTCAGCCTCAGCGGCTCGTGAACCCATTGCCTGCCGTCGTGCAGGGACTGCAGCGGAAGACCCACCCTCAGATCCCCGCCGTTTCCTTCCAGAACGCCGATCGCGCCCCCGACGATGTTGTGCAACACCTTGTTCCCGCTGCCGAAATGCTGATTGTCGACGACCGATCCGTAATATTGCATGTTGATCCAGTTGGCGACCACCATGGGGGCGGTCATGATCAGTTCGAGGATCTTGAATTCCCTATCCTCGCGCCAGTCGTATTCATGCAGGAAGGCACGCCCTTCGAGATCGAGGCCAGCAGTCCTGAAGCGCGGCGCGGCAATGAATGCCGCGTTGCCTGCAAGGCCCCATTCCGGCCTGACTTCGGACCAGTCACGGCTGCGGCGGCGCACATCCGATTCCACACCCCTGTCGGTCACGCCCGAAAGGCCCAGGAGGGTGGCGCGCTGCATGCGGCTCAGATCCCCCGCCTGCTCGAGCCATTGGCGAAGCTGTGCCAGATCTTCGGAGAGCGACTGGGGAACGCTTTCCGCCTCAAAGAGCGTCAACTCGTCCGTGCAGGTGTCGTGCAGACCCGCAATGAACCAGGTGTCTTCCGGTATCGCAATGCCTCGCGACTTGAGTCCGGAACGGACTTCGGGCAGGTTCAGCAGGGCCGCCACCACACGCGCGCTTGCCTCGCCTGTCTGCCCTGCGCATGCGCCGCAATCCAGCCCAGTCGCATGGGGGTTGTTGACGGTGCTGCTGCCGTGGCCGGCGAGCAATACCAGGCGGGCGAAATTTCCGGTCATGGACATGGCGCGAAGGATGCGCTCCGCATGATCGACCCGATCCTGCTCCGGTATGCCGGAAGCAGGGAAATCGCTTCTGGCAGAAAGGCTGGGGCCTGTTCTTTCGATCGTCGATTTGTCCAAGCCCTGTCTCAAGGGATCGGGAACAGGCCTCGTCCATCCGAAACTGTCTGAAAGCAGCTTCGTGACGTAGAGAAACCCGGCGGACTCGACAAACGAAAAGCAGGAAGAGGCGGAAAGCTTGAAGATTTTCCAGGTCTTGGAAAGCGCGATGCGGATGCGGCGCCTTCTTTCTTCTTCGGCCTGTTTTGCACCTCGCACTTCTTCATGGATTTTGTAGGCGGGATTGAAGATCACCGGAACATGCGAATTGCCGCTCTTTGCGCCAAGCGGGACATATTCGATGAAAATACCGAAGAAGCCGGCGAATCCGACAGTTTTCGCTGAAGGCGCAACGGTTTCAAGGGCGCGACGAAAGAGTTCCGACCTCACGTCGATGCAGAATGCAGCCTGCACCGACGGCCTGATTTTCTCTTTTTCGAAGTCTTTTGGAGACCTGATGCCGGAAATGATGGTGCGCTGGAAACCTATTTCCATGGCGTTCAGCATGATCCTGTCCAGTTCCGCCGAAGCCCTTCTCTTTTCCGATGGGTCACGCATGCTCGATGCCAGCATGTCCCGCCACCGAGCGATCAGGGCAGCGGACTTCTTCTCCTCGAAGAGCAGGACATCCCAAACCAGCCGGATAGCGAGCAAATCGATCAGCGAATCGTCGCCTCCGCCCTTCAATTCCGCCTGCCAGCGCAGGTACCGGGCCCAGGAAGCCCATCCGCCGATACCCAGCAGGGATGCATGCAGGTAACGCTCGATCGCCACTTCCGGAATGCCAAGCTTCGATACTGCCCAGGCGATTGCAGCGCGAGGGGCTTCAGTCAATTTGGCCACATTCTTCTTGAATTCAGCCAATCCCATCATGGCCGCGCTGTTGTCTATCGAAGCGGCCTTCAGCCAGGACTGGTAGAGCGTCTTGCCTTTCCAGGGATAGGCAAAAAGCGCCTGCCCCAGATCGAAATAGGCGGCACAATGCAGGCTGATGCGCTCCATCACGAATCTCGTCCAGATTCCCCCTTCCACCCTGTCCAGCACTTCGCTGACGGAAGCCATTCCCATGTTAGGCATGGGAGCAGGAAGATAAAGCGCGTGCCTGACATTTTCCTGGCTCTTGCTGCTGCCGCAGGCGCGGATCGCCTGCTCGATGTCCTGATCGGTGATTCTTCCTGACTCGAGCTGTTCAAGGTAATAGGAACGCGGCATGTAAAGGCTGCTGCCTATCACTCTCGCCAGGGTGTCGGAAGCATCCTGGAAGGTATGGTCGATCAGTCCGAAAAAGGGATTGACCGCGACGAAATGCTTGAGCGGCCAGAGCGGGGCGATCCTCGAGCATGCCGAATCGATCAGGTCATCGATATTGAGAGCCGAATCATGCTTGAATTCGGAATGATCGGTTTCGCGGCTGATTTTTTCACTGTACATAATCGTTCTCCCTAAGCCTGAATTGTTTGAGGAACCGGCCAAAATTTCTGCAGCATCCGCGTGATATAGACATCGACATAAAGGCCGTTGTAGAGGTGCACGTAAGTCGCTTCCCATGCGCGTCCCTTCGCATTCCTGAAAATATGTTGAAGCACCAGGAGGAAGAGAAAGAAGATCACCACGAGCGCCGCCATAGCGTATTGAAATGCGCCAGTGGAATGGACGGGAAGTGCGCTGTCCTGCAGCAGCCTTGCAAACATATCGTGCAGCGCGAAGTAGGCCGTGCACGCCAGGAAGCTGATGCCCAGCGCGCGAAGCAGGAAGGATGGCGTTCTATCCATGTTCGCAGCCTGAAGCAGGAGCTGGCTGACTGCGATGGCGACGATGGCGCTCGTTGCAAGAAGTGCAGGCTGCTGACCGGGGGTCAGGCCGAAGACGTGGCCGATCGAACTCGTCATCATGGCCGAGATCCCAAGAGACAATAGCAGCCTGCCCGGCCTGAATCCCGAAGGGGAATAGGCGATCTGGGGCGCGCGGAAAAAATCCACCCCGCTGCCCGAAGCCAGGAAGGCATGCGCCTTGTAGAGCGAGTGGGCGACGAGATGCAACATGGCAAGACTGTATAGACCGAGACCGCATTCCAGCAGCATGAATCCCATCTGCGCGACCGTCGACCATGCCAGCGAGACCTTGATGCTGGTCTGGGTCAGCATCACGAGGGAAGCCAATGCCAGGGTGGCCAGACCGATTGCAGCAAGGAGCCCCAACGCTGCCGGAGAACGGGAAAGAATGGGGCTCATGCGGATCACCAGGAATGCGCCTGCATTGACGATGCCGGCATGCAGCAATGCCGAAACGGGGGTCGGCGCCTCGATCACCTGGATCAGCCATCCATGCAAGGGAAACTGGGCAGACTTCAGAGCTGCGCTCAGCACGACGAGAAACGACGCCAATTTCAAAGCAATCGGCAATTCGTCTCCTCGAGCGGCCATGGCATGAAAGATTTGCGAAAATTCGAAGGTATGCAAGCTTGAACCGATCAGCACGATCGCCGCGATCAGGCAGACATCGCCTATACGGCTCGCGACGAATTTCTTGTGCGCGGCAAGCACCGCGGTCGGACGATTGTCGTAGAACATCAGAAGCTGATGCAGGCAGAGGCTTGTGGCGACCCATGCCGTCATGAACATGATCAGGTTGCCTGAAGCAATCAGGCTCAGGATGGAAGCGAGCGTCAGGCTCAGCCATTTGAAGAAACGTCCCTGGTTGGGATCACCCTGAAGATAGCGAATCGAATATCTGCTCACGACCATCCCCACGAATGAAACAAGCATCATCAGCATCATCGTGACACTGTTGTAGAAGACATCGATGGAAAATACCGTAGCACCGAAGGGCAATTCGAGGGCGCGCCCGGAAAAAGCCTGGTCAGGCAGCATTTGTCTGAGAACGGCTGCAAGGATCGATACCAGCAAGGCAGCGACTGCAGCCCGGTGACAGAGATTTCCGGTCAATGCCGGATTTCTGTTTGCCCATCTGCTCGGCAGCAAACCGACGAGCGATAGAAGCATCGGCGCCAGCAAGATGTATAAAGACACGTTGTTGGACATGATATCCTCCTTCAAGATTGTTTGGTTGCCAGTTGCTGAAGTCCATTCTATGGGGGAAAATTGAAGAATAAAAATGAATTGTTATTATGAAAACCATATATTGTTGGCTATGATTCTGGAGCACCGAAAATGATGCGAGTAACGATGCGGCAATTGCAGGTTTTCGAAGCCGTCGCGAGACTCAGGAGCTATTCCCGGGCAGCCGACGAAATACATGTCGCCCAGCCGACCGTTTCGAAGCAGATCAGACTGCTCCATGAAGAGATCGGGCTGCCGCTCATCGAACTGATCGGAAAAAAGGTGTTCCTGACCCAGGCGGGTGAAGAACTGTATGCCACCTGCAGCGCCTGGCTCGATTCCTGGGGGAGATTCGAACAGACCATTGCCGACCTGAAAGGACTGAAACAGGGCCGCTTGAGCATTGCCGCCGTCACCACGACGAAGTATTTCATGCCCAGGATGCTAGGCCCGTTCTGCAGCCAGTATCCCGGGATCGACATCTCGCTCGAGGTGGTAAACAGGGACCGTTTGCTCGAAAGAATGGCACAAAACCAGGATGACCTTTACGTCATGGGCATTCCACCTGAAGACATCTCGACCCAGTCTGAGCCGTTCCTGGAAAATCCGCTGGTCGTGCTCGCCCCGCAATTTCATCCGCTTGTCGCGAAGCGCAATATCCAGTTTTCGGAGGTCGCCCATGAGCAGTTCATACTGCGCGAGCATGGTTCCGGCACGAGGCTTGCCGTCGAAAAGGTTTTCGAGGAGCGAGGTTTTCCGCTCAGGGTGAAAATGGAACTTGGAAGCAACGAAGCGATCAAGCAAGCCGTCGCCGGCGGGCTCGGCCTTTCGGTGCTGTCTAAGAGCACGCTCAATCTTGATGCCACGCAGCGCGACATTGCGATTCTCGATGTCGATGGATTCCCCATCAAGCGCTACTGGTATCTTGTCAGACCCAGAGACAAACAGCTTTCGGTGGTCGCCAAAACCTTCATGGAATTTCTCAAGCAGCATATCGACCTGCTGAATCCCTACGGCAGCCGATGATTTCAGGGATTGCAGCGATCACAATGCTGGGGGGATGCCGAATCCGAATTCACCCCCCTTTGTTCATGAAAGCGGCAGGACGGGCACTTCCAGATCTCGGACATCGGTCTTTGGGTCGGCATGCCGCAATCAGAACAGGGCAGCCCCCTGACATATTCGGCCAGCCAGAAGCCGGGGGAACCGCAAGCGGGGCAAAGCGAAAGTGCCTTTTCGCAGAGATCCAGGGCAGCGAGCCTGATGGTTTCCATTCGATCAGGATTGGCATGAGCCCTGAGATCATTCTCGATGAAAACCAGCCCCGATGCCGTGAATGCGTTTTCAAAAGAAAGCTTCAATGCCTCCCAGTCCGATATTCCCTTTTCGATTCGGAGATCTTCCTGATGGCCAGGTCGGACGACGAGATGATGGCTTGGAAATCCCGCTAGCATGGCAAATTCTTCAGCTTCAGCCCAGCTTCTGCATAAACGGTGATCGAATTTCCCCGGGCGCTGCGCAATGCCGGTCAGCTCGAAGCCGTTTTCGTCATCGATCATGACCAGCATTTCGGTGTTCCACTGCATCAGTCCGGTGAAGGGATCGGGGCCGAAAGCGCCCTCGCTCGCGATTCCGCGCTTTAATCCTGTCAGCTCCATGCCGATCCTGGCCTTCCTTCTTGCCGCATCGATCTGGCTGCCAGCCCTTTTCCTTTCCCGGCTGAAGGTGCCGAGGAGGTCGGTGTCGTAGCCGTCAGTGTGCAGGATCTTGCAGCCGAGTTTCTCCTCCAGCAACGGTGAAACCGCCTTTTCCTTGCCGTGCCTGGTAAGAAAGACGAATATCGAACCTGAACAGGAAAACATCTACAAGAGATCGTTCCTGAATCGACGACCGGCCTCGCAGAGTTCCCGTCTTTCCTTGCCAAGAAGCGTGAAATGCCCCATCTTCCTGCCTGAGCGCGCCTTTTTCTTGCCGTAGAGATGAAGCTTCAACCCTTCCACGGAAAGCAGTTTTGACCAGTCAGGCTCGACAACCTCACCCCCCTTCACCCAGAGATCGCCGAGAAGATTGAACATGGCCGCATCGGAGAGCAATTCCGCATTCCCCAATGGCAGACCGCATATTGCCCTGACCTGCTGTTCGAACTGGCTGGTGATGCAGGCATCGAGACTGAAATGGCCAGAGTTGTGAGGGCGGGGCGCAAGCTCGTTGAGGCAAATCTTGCCTGCCACGATGAAGAATTCGATGGCAAGCAGGCCGACATAGTTGAGCCTTTCCGCGATCCCGAGCGCCATCCGCCTGATTTCGTCTTCAAGTTCCGCCGAAACCGCCGAAGGCACAACGGAAAAATCGAGTATGCCTTCCCGGTGACGGTTCTCAACGAGCGGATAAGTCACGCAGTTGCCTGTCTGATCCCTGGCGAGGATCATCGAAACCTCGCAGTCCAGATGAAGCATGCGCTCGAGGATGCACAAAGCTCCGCCGAAATACCTGAAAGCATCCAGCGCGGCTTCCCTGTCTCTTACGACAGCCTGCCCCTTGCCATCATAACCCAGTCTCGAGATCTTCAATATGCCGGGGAAAAGACCGGGGTCGGCTGCCAGGATGTCCTCTTCGCTTCTCATCACTGCAAAAGGCCCATGGGGAAGACCTTGCATCGAGAAGAAAGATTTCTCGAGCAGCCTGTCCTGGCAGATCTCCACGATCCGTGCGCCCGGCCGGACAGGAAGATGCGCTTCGAGCTTCGCCAGGGAACTAGAAGGAACATTCTCGAATTCCGTCGTTACCACCTGGCAGCTTCCGGCAAGATGCATGAGCGCATCTTCGTCTTCATAGGAAGCGATCAGATGCTCGTCAGCGATCATTCCCGCAACCGAATCAGGATCGGGATCGAGAACGATCACGTCGTATCCGAGTTCGTGGGCAGCCATGACGAAATAGCGTCCCAGTTGCCCGCCGCCGAGCAACCCCAGTTTGGCAGGAGGGCGGATCATTTCTATTTCGAGAGCTCCATCTGCATCACCCTTTCCGTCTGCCGCTCACGAAAACCGGAAAGCGCCCTGCTGATTTCCGGATCGTTGTTTGCCAGCATCGCTGCAGCAAAAAGGGCTGCATTGGCGGCACCCGCTTCCCCTATCGCGAAAGTCGCGACAGGCACCCCTTTCGGCATCTGCACGATGGAAAGAAGCGAATCCAGCCCCTGGAGATGCCTGCTCGGTATCGGCACGCCGAGGATGGGAACAGTCGTTTTGGATGCGAGCATGCCTGGAAGATGGGCCGCCCCTCCGGCTCCTGCAATGATCGCCTTCAATCCCCTTTCCCTTGCCCTTGCCGCATAGTCGAAAAGAAGGTCAGGAGTGCGGTGCGCCGACACCACCCTGGCCTCGTGAGGGATGCCGAATTCATCGAGGATGGCGGCTGCAGCCTGCATCACCGGCCAGTCCGAATCCGAACCCATGACCAGACCTATATCAACCATGATGAACTCTCCATTTGTATTGCCATTTTTTCTCCGAACTCCCTTTTTCCGTATCTCGAGCATGCGCCATCGAGACGGGAAGCTGTTCAGCGCCGGTATCCTGATCGGCGATGGTGTAGTCGCCAACAATCCTGTCTGCCGTTGCAGGCATCAAAAGCTTTTCCTCGAATGCAGCCTGATGCGGATGCTTCCTGAAGTTTTCAAGCGCGGCGGGGGAAGCGAGCAATACCAGCCAGCAATGCCGGTAGCGCGCGCTCTTTTCGGTCACGCTTCCCGCCACGACCGCACGAACGCCCGGAATGCCCCCCAGAATCCGCTGTCCTTCCTTCATGGCGAAGCGCAGTTCCATTTCCGAGCAGAAAGGCGCATTGAAAGCCACGATATGCTCGACATTGAGCCATATCCTGCAGCGGGCCAGAATTTCGGCCGCCCTTCCCGCTGCCCCGAGAAGAAGCATGTATTTGCCGGCTTCCTCCTCAACCGCCTCGGCGAGCCCGGAGCGCAATGATTTCAACGTCGCCTTTCCGCGGATCAGCTTCTGCGCGACATCTTCGAGTGAAATCCTGCAAGTCACCTTCGCCACGCCCAGTGCCGAGAGCTTGCGATACTGTTCAGTCGACCACTCGATTCCCGCTTCCGCAGACAATGGAATGCCGACTGCCTCGCCGATTTCCCTCAGCCTCGTCCAGTCGAACTTCACCTTCCCACCTGAAATCCTGCTGCTGAAGGAGACCTCTAGAAAATCGATTCCCGTCTTTTCCGAGAAACCTTTTGCCTCCGCGACATGGGTGAGCTCCTCCTCCCCGCCCAGCACTCCCCCGCAGGCGATGCCGCAGGTTTTCGCCATGTCGCAGGTTTCCCTTGCCAGCTCGATATGGTCCCCCAGGGGAAGACCGGATCCGTCGACCGAAACCCCGTTGCAGCCTATTCTTGCCGCATGCATCGCCGTATCGATGTCGCGTCCCCACCTGCAGTGAAGCGCAGCGGGGACATTGGCCCGGCGCGCAGCCAATTCGGCTGCAGCCATGAGCAGCTCGCAATCCTCCCCCTCGGGAATATCGAGGATGACAGGCGCCCTGTTCTGCTCCGCCGCACTCACGATCGCCTGAAGCAAATCCAGGCTGGAGATTTCGAATGCGCCGACGGCATAACCGTTGCGCCAGGCATGATTCAGCATGTCCTTCATATCGATGATCGGCATGGCATTCTCCTTATCTCGTCAGGCTCATGTAAAGGGTCGGAAGCTTTTCAGGCAGCCTGGAAACATGGTCCAGCACCATGTAATTCCTGAAGCCGAATATCCTCGAAACATAGTCATCCGCATGAGGATCCAGGCTAAGGCAGAAGGTGGTGATGCCCTGTCGGGCGAGCTCTTCTACCGCCTTTTTCGCGTCATGGCGAAGGTACTGGGGATCCCTCACGTCGTTGTCCGCAGGCTCCCCGTCCGTCAGCAGAAAGATCATCTTCCTCTGACTCGCTCGCCTCGAAAGAAGAGATCCGGCATGGCGAAGGGCCGTGCCCATCCTGGTGGAAAGCTTTCCCGTCATGGCCGCAAGCCTCGCCTTGACCTTGTCGTCGTAAGGCCCGTCGAAATCCTTGAACCTGAAATACTCGACCTCATGCCTGCCGTTTGAATCGAAGCCGTGGATGGCGAAAGGATCGCCGATCTTGGAAAGCGCGTCTGCAAGCAATGCCGCCGCTTCTCTCGCGAGGTCCAGCACCCTCACTTCTCCGTCTCCATTCCTCACAGGATCGTTCGTCGACTCGGAAAGATCGATCAGCAGCAGGACGGAAAGGTCCCTGATCTGCAGCCTTGTCCTGATCCCTATCCTCGGATCAGGCTGCATCCCCATGCGCAGATCGACTGCAGCATGGATTGCGGCATTGATGTCTATCTCGTCTGCATCCTCCACCTTCCTCTGCCTGATGACGCCCTGAGGCTGGATCGCTTCTATAAGATATTTCAGTTTCCTGATGAGCGGCTTGTGCTTTTCAATCAGCTCGTCTATTTTTGCCGGGTCGCCGTATTTGGGACGCTTCTCGAGCAGCGTCGCCCAGTTCGGCCGCTCGAGCTGGGTCTGGTAATCCCATTCCCTGTAGTGAACAGGGGAAGCGGCAGGCTCCCGTCCTTCGCGCTCGTTGAAGCTCACCCCGTCGTCGTCGTAAAGCTCGGTGGGAAGCACCCATATCTCTTCCGCATCTTCCCCTGCGAACTCCACGTCGACCGCATTGATCATTTCCATCAGGCTGACATACTTTCTGACCTGGGGACGCAGTCCTGTCAGAAGCAGCATTTCGTCTTCTTCTGGCTCCGCCCAGAGATGCCTGTTGTCGTCCCGGTAAGACGCGCTAGCGAAATCCGTTCTCGGATTGAAAGGCAGTCCTTCCGCCATTTTTGTGAGTTCGAGTCCGATTTCCCTCGCGAGCGTCTTGTCTTCGATCCTGCCCGATGCAGAGGAAAAAGCTTTTCTCGCAGCATCGACGAGAGGATGATTATCCCTGTAGCCTTCATCGAGAAGCGCGCGGGCGATGCCGTCCAGTAACGCGCCAAAGCGCTCGTCTTCAGGCGCCCTGGGCGAAAGCAGCCCCAACCAGATCGCTTTCAGGCCTGGAAAGGCGCGAACTGCCAGTGCTTCCACCCTGGCATCCTCTATCGCGCCGATGAGCGCGCGCTCCATGGGGTTCAACGATTCCGGATCAGGATCCCGTCCCGAATAAACGATATGGGCTGCGGCATGGGCTGCCGCCGCGCGATAGATTTCGAGCCCCGACATCTCTCCTTCATTGTCGAATGCATCCGGAAGATGGATGAAATACGATTCGACATAGGGCTTGTAGCCCGTCCGGGTTTCGAAATCTCCGGATGTCGGGCGCAGAAAGAAATCCCTTCCCCACAGCGCCCTGAGATACATGATCAGCCTGCGCTGCACGTCGACGAAGAGCACGCCTCTCTGCTCCTTCTTCATGACGGCGACGGAGTCTTCGGATTCGAGGCCGAAATAGCTCGACTGGTTTTCGAAATTGCTGCGATGGGCTGAAGCACCCCACATCGCCCAGCGTCTCAGTCCGCCCAGGGTCAGATGGGCGAGCAGCACGTCCAGCTTCTCGAGCATCGGGCGCAAAGCCCTGGGCACCTGGGAAAGAAGGACATCCAGTAGCGCGAGATAACCCCTGAAGAGTTCCAGCTCGCCCAACCTTGCCGCAGCCGCGGGGGCGGTGGAGAAAAGCAGGACGAGCACCCCTGCGCTCGTCTTCGAATACATCTTGATGGCTGAAGAGAACAGATCGGCTACAGCCTGTTCCCCGATTTCCTTGGCGACCTGGGGCGCGCTCTCGATGAAGGATTCGACGAGGTCTGTCCCCCGGCCGAGGGCCTTGAGGCCGGCCGCCGCCCTCACATAGGCGTCCAGCCCCCTGGGCGAGAAGACCCTTGCCGCATCCTTCCAGGCAGCCTCGAGGACAGTGCGAGGTCCCTCGCCGAGCTCCTCCAGGAGATCTTCGTATTCAGCCAGTTGAATCGCCATGCCATTCAGTCCGGCCAGATGCGGTCAGGATGAAGCGGATTGTCGGAAGCGTTCAGGTCGACCTCTTTGACGACGGCCTTTTTCGGCGTGCTGCTCCTAGGCTTCGCTCTTTCAGGCTGCCTGGGTTTGATGCTTTCCTTAAGCTTTTCTTCCATTTTGCTCATTTGACAAATACCTCCTTCAGGATGGATTCGATCTCTAAAACAGCCTCCCGCCCTCTCGCCCCCATCTGGTAAACGCTTTTTCCTTCGAGAAGCGCGAGCCTGTAGGCTGCCCTTCTCCTGATAGCCGTATTCAGCAGGGGGAGCATCTGCTCATTCAGAACTTTGGCCATGGCATCCGACAATGCGCTGCGCTTCTCGGCCTGGTTCTGCACGAGCCATGCCTTCAGAGCAGGATTGGATCGCCTTGCTTTTTCGACGGCAAAAGCCGCGTCATTCGTCGCCCAGAGATCGAGCGGAGAAGGGATGACGGGAAGCAGCACCATTTCCACTGATTCGAGCACTTTTCCGGTCAGACTCCAGTCGACGGAAGGGGGGCAGTCGACCACCACGTGATCGAAGCTGCCCTTGGCATCATGAAGCGACTTTAGCCCCGAGAGTACGCGAAGATTGGCGATGTCGGCTGCCGCCCATTCCGCCCAGTGCGCAAGCGCGCCCTGGGGGTCGACATCGACGAGCGCAACCTTCCCTCTTCTTGCCAAGCCTGCCGCGATGTTCAATGCCAGCGTCGACTTGCCGCATCCTCCCTTGAGATTGGCCAGCGCAATGCTCGCCATTCCCGCTAACCCTGGACCAGTGCGTCCACCCCGGCCGCGAAAGCGCCGCGATCGGGATTTTCAGAGGTGATGCTGACATTGACATGGGTCTTCCCGAAATTGAGATCGGGATAGTACCCCTGCTCCTTGGAATATTCGGCCAGCCTGTCGAGAAAGGTTCGCGTCTCCCCGTAGGAAGCGAATTCGTAGCGCCGAGTCATGGAAGACTGGCCGGTTTCCCATCCATTGCTCATGTTCATTGCTCCTTTCCTTTGAGGTTTGCCAGCATCCTGTCGAGTTCGCTCAAGTGATGTTCTTCGTCCTTCATCAAATCGAGGAAAAAACCGGTCATGACCGGATCCCCGAAGCGCTCGCAATAACCTGCTGCTTCTCCATAGAGGCGGATCGCTTCCATTTCCAGCTGGCGGTCTATGCTCAGCATCTCGAAGAGATTCCTTCCCGGTCTTGCCGGAGCAAGGCGGGTGGCATTGGGAGAGACGCCGAATTTCAGCAGCACCTCGATCAGCTGAGCCGCATGTCCCAATTCCTCCCCCGCTTCGCGCCGGAAGTAGTGTTCTTCCGGCAGACCCAGGAGAGCGCACAACCTGGACTGAGCAAGGTATTGCTGCACGATGCTCATTTCATGTGTAAGCGCATCCGTCAGGTAGCTCGTCACGCGGGCCTTCATTTGCCGGCCTCAGCTCTGCTCCATGGCGACTTCGGCATCCCTTCCGCCCCCGCCTGATTTCGCGGAAGTGGGCAGGATGTTTTCGACTTCGCTGTGAACCCTTGCGATGATGTGCGCAGCGACAAGGCCGTCACCCACGCGCTCGCATGCGTCCGCTCCAGCTCTCACTGCAGCATTGACCGCACC
>JAJZTQ010000018.1:0-34314 GCA_021848825.1 Pseudomonadota bacterium | reverse complement strand
GTCTCGCCGCGGACCAGCACCGTCACATATCCGCCGCCGACAAACTGGCGGCCTACCAGGCGAACCTCAGCTGCCTTCGTCATCGCGTCAGCCGCTTCGATTGCGGGCACGAGACCCCTCGTTTCGATCATGCCAAGGGCAATTCCAGTCACTTCAGCCATGCTTTTCTCCTTTACAGAAATGAATCAAAAAACAAACTTCAAACAGCTTCTTCCCACTCATCGATGATCCCTGCTATGGTGAGATCGGTGAGCAGTTTCGGGTCACCGGAAGCGTAGCGTCCGGCAGAACCGCTTACCGTAAACACCCATTTCCCTTCCGGTACGCCAACCGGGTCGCAGGCGACGCTCAGCGCACCCTTGGCATCGGTCAGAACACGCAGGGAGATGTTTTTCAGGCCCTCCACCCTGCGTGTCGCCACCAGATCGGATTTGACCTTCATGATTTCCATGTCACTCTCCGGTCCAGTGATCAATGATCCCCACGATCGTCAGATCGGAAGGGAATTCCTTGCTTCCTGCTGCCTCTCTCGCTGCGGAAGAGCCAACGCATATCACCCAGTCTCCGGGTATGCATCCGATAGGGTCTACGGCAACCTGCCTCGCCCCCCCCGCCTTTTCCCTGACCACGAGCAGCGGCCTGTGGCCGAGATCGGCAATGCGATTCGTAGAAACAAGCGTCTTTTCAACCTGCATGATCTTCATCGATGATCTCCTCAATCATGCTTCCCGCAGGCAGATCCTGAACGGTCAGGTGGCAGGCGAGCAGACCTGCAGCCTCGAGATCCGCATATCTCGAGCGGATTGCTTCCTCGATTCTTCTCGTCCTCATCACCGCACGCGCCCTTGATCCGGGAACCCTTGCGTCATACCTGAAATGGATGGCAATCGGCACGGGCAATCCGCGCCTTGCCATCAGATGCCTGAAAATCTTGATGCCGATATCCATGTCGGACATCCCCTCCTCGAGGGTATGGAGGTGCGCATAGTAGGCGACATTGCGCATCTGCACTTCATCGAATCCATCTCCAACGCTGATGTAGCGCTCGGCATGGCCGATGTCGTGATAGCGTCCTCCGTAATATTCGGCGACGTATTCGATCTGCGAGAGGTTGTTGATCAGGAGGTTTGCGATGAGCCTCCTCATCCCCTCGTGCGGTCTCGACTCCCCCGCATCCAGGATCGCCTGGTGAACCGCGAGCCTCGCATCGTTTTCGCCCAGGCCCAATGACGCTGCATAGAGCGCTGCATTGTCGATACAACGGCTTGCCGAGAGACTCCCTTCTTCGTCCGGGACATGGATGCGAATCGCATCTGTATCCGTATCCACGCCGATCAACAGGATGTCCGTCCCCGCCCCGCAGCAGAATGAGTTCTCTATCGCCTGCCTGAATTCGAGAAGCCGCTGCAGCGCCGCATCGATCGCTGCGCTGTCATCGCTTCCGTGCGCTGCACACCCTTCATGACGAGGGGAGGACGAACTGAAGTGATAGACAGCGATCTTCAAATAGCGCGTTCCATCTTCCGCGAAATTGGGCACGCCTTCCCTGTATCTGCCCAGTTCCACGGCCATCCAATGCCTGACATCCGTTTCGACATCGAACATCGCGCCTGCATAAGCCTTGCGCCTGATGAAAGGCGTGGCCGGCAGGCGAAGGATGTAGGGGAGCAGCCCCTTCAACCGCCCGTCCGCGCAGGGGCTGATGTCCACAGAGTGGAATCCGCAATCCAGGAAGAAGCTGTGCAGATCCTGCCAAGACTCGTTTTTGCTCCTGTATTCGGCAGAATATTCCTCTGCGGAAAGAAGCAGGGCAGCGAACACACTGCGTGAATGAAGCGATTTCACGTCCAGCCCGTTCGACCACGCGTTTTCCAGGATCTCCTCGGGCAAAGCGTATCCGAGCTGCTGCCTGGCCAAGCTCTGTGCGCGCTCGACGAAATCCGCACTGTGCTGCAAGGCTGAAATCGCCTTCAGCAGCGGCACGATGGCGTCGAATCGCCCCTTCACGGCCTCTTCGCGTGCTTTGAGCCTGGCATTCTCATTGCGGTCTGCAAGGGCATGACGGCATACCTTCTCGGGCAGCGTCGCACAGGCAGGATGAGGTGGCACGCCGGCTTCGGGTCGGGACAATGCCCTGTTTCCCAGCCCGAAAGGGGCTCTGTTCTGGCGCGATCTCAGGGCGTAGGCATTGCGGGTATTCATTATCCCCTCGCTCCTCCTGAAACCGTGATCACCGCGCCTTTTCCGGTATTGCCGCTGCTTCCCGTCACCTTCGCAGACTGAATCTCGGGGCGCTCGATTTCCATGTTGGCGCGGGCGCCCGAAGCCATCCTCCGGTTCTCTCCGCGCAAAGTCGGGTTGCGGCCCTGAGACCACATTCCTTCCGTACCGGTAATCCTGCCGCCTCTTGCCCAGTCGTCCCCGGTGATGCGCGCACCCTGCTCCCTGCCTTCTCCCGTGACCCTCTTAGGAATCTGAACAGGCTCAGGAGAGGCTTCGTCGCGATAGCGGAATTCGGGCGTGCCCGAAACCAGGCCGCCTGCCCTGTCACCAGGGCCTGTGATGCGCTCGGCGCTGCCGTACCGCGTGCCTGTCACGCGCCCCTGGGCCTGGCGAGCCGGACTCATGATGCTGAAATCCGCCGAAGCAGGCTCGAGCTCGATCTGTTTCGCAGCATATTCCCTGGGAACGAATCGGCTCGACTGGGCTGGCACCGGCGCCGCATGGCGGCATCCGCATCCGCCCTCAACCCGGTTCGCATAGGGCGTACCGCTTATGGGCAATCTCCTGCTGCTCTCGCTTCCCGTCACCCTGCCCGTTCCTTCCAGCGCCGTTCCCGAAACCGCATAGGCTTTTGCGCGCCCGACTTCGCCCTGAGCGGGCGATTCCTGACCGCTGTAATTGTCGTTTCCGGTGACGAGGCGGCAGCCAACGCCCTCGTCACCGGTCGGCTTTGGGCCGGGAATCGCCATCACGCCCGTGATCTTCTGACCGCTTCGGCTCCTCGATTCATTCACTTTCGCAGGCGCAGCGGCAGGACGGGTGTTGCACATCGAGACATACTGCTCGTTCGAGAGATATTCCGAGCCTGAGACCTGGATGCATTCCCCCGCCTCGTCTCCCGTCACCCTCACCGAGCGCCCGACTTCCGTCCCCGTGACGGGCCTGCCTGCCACGGTATGGGTCAACGCCACCTTTACAGGGCCGTTGATCGTCATCCTGGCGACGCCCGCATCGGAATACTGGGCGCCGGTGATGACGCGCGAGGAACCGGGCTCAGTTCCCGTCACGCGGGAGCCGCGCGCTTCGTCCGA
The DNA here is from genome assembly GCA_021848825.1 of Pseudomonadota bacterium. GTDB lineage: Bacteria > Pseudomonadota > Gammaproteobacteria > Burkholderiales > JABEVD01 > JABEVD01. The sequence goes on along the minus strand of JAJZTQ010000018.1, from coordinate 31,000 downwards.
ACCCGTCACCGTCATTCCCTTGCCCATGGTAGATCCGACCACCACCTTTTCGGGACGCTCATTGAAGCCCCTGCTCTGGCAGAATTCCTCGAAGCGCTCGGCGCCGAGATATTCCGTGCCTGTCACGGTCTTGCAGCTTCCCGATTCGTCGCCCGTCACACGGACCGATCTGCCAACCTGAGTGCCAGTCATCAAACTGCCGCGACTGGTCTCGCTGACGCCGACCTTTGCCGCAGCCGCTTCGGGGCGCGCTGTGCAGAACTCGGCGAACTGCTCTGATCCGACATACTCGGTCCCTGTCACCGTCCTGCACGTGCCCGCCTCGTTTCCCGTGACATGCAGTGTGCGCTCGACCTGGCTTCCGCTCACCCTGCTGCCCGAGAGGGTAGTGCCGAACTCCACCTTTTTCGGAACCGGGCGAATCCGTCCCGAGGGACGGCAACCCGGCGCATCCCCCCTGCCCATGCACTGCCTCGCACGGTGCGCTCTTGCGGCTTCCCGCCCGTTTTGCGATTCCACTCGAGGCGCATTTTCTTCGGGTTGCGGCTCGGGTCTCGCATACTCCACCTGCGCAGCTATTGCAGAAGGGGCTGGCGGGGAAGACAGGCTCTTGCCGCCCTTGGCCAGCATCGCCCGCCTTGCACGAGCCAGTTCATTTCCGCTCAACCCTGCCAGCGCCGAATCCCCCTTCGACAAGGTCCCTGCGCCGCCTTTTGAGATGGCCCGGCGCCTCGCCATCGCGGCATTTCGCGCATCGCTTGAAGTTTGTCCAGACATCATTCTGTCCTCATGCTCGTCTCTCGATTGACCGGAAACCCGGTCTTCAGGCTCCCCTGTAAACCACGAAGGCCGTTCCCTGGCACTGCGAGTAGTTGTCGTAGCCGATCAGCCGGACATGGTGGCCGGGGTGCTCGCGATGGCAGGCCTCGAGTTCGGCAAGAATTCTGTCTACGCTTTGTTCGCCGAACATCGGGAGCTTCCACATGTACCAGTAGTAGTTGAAGGAGCGCTGCGGTTCGACATGCTCGACAGCAGGATTCCAGCCCTGGTTGACGATATACTTGATCTGCTCCCTGATTTCCTCCGGCGAAAGGGAAGGCAGATACGAGAAGGTTTCATATTTGATTGCTTGCTTGTAATCCTGTACGTCAGCCATGATTCAATTCCTCTCTAAAATGGTGTCAGCGGTTCTGCACGTCGAGCTTGTCGACTGTGTCGAACTCGAATTTGATTTCCTTCCATGTTTCCATGGCGATCTTCAGTTCGGGACTGCTGGCTGCCGCCTTGGTCAGGATCTCCTTGCCTTCGCGCTCGAGGTTCCTTCCCCTGTTCCTGGCTTCCACGCAGGCTTCGAGCGCTACGCGGTTTGCCGCAGCGCCAGCCGCATTGCCCCAGGGATGGCCAAGGGTGCCGCCGCCGAACTGGAGAACGGAATCGTCGCCGAAGATGGTGACGAGCGCAGGCATGTGCCAGACATGGATGCCGCCTGATGCGACTGCGAACGCGCCGGGCATGGAGCCCCAGTCCTGGTCGAAGAAGATGCCGCGCGAGCGGTCTTCCGGAATATATGATTCACGCAGCAGATCGATCCAGCCGAGTGTCGCGGCGCGATCGCCCTCGAGTTTTCCGACGACGGTTCCGGTATGCAGGTGGTCGCCGCCGGAAAGACGCAGGATCTTGGTCAGCACGCGGAAGTGGATACCGTGGTGCGGGTTGCGGTCGAGCACGGCATGCATCGCGCGGTGGATGTGGAGCAGCAAGCCGTTCTTGCGGCACCAGCGCGCAAGGCCCGTATTGGCCGTGAATCCGCCCGTGATATAGTCGTGCATGATGATGGGCATCTTGAGTTCCTTGGCGAACTCTGCGCGTTCGTACATCTCTTCAGGAGAAGGAGCGGTCACGTTCAGGTAGTGCCCCTTGCGCTCTCCCGTCTGCGCTTCTGCATTGTGGATGGCGTCGGCAACGAAAAGGAAACGGTCTCTCCAGCGCATGAAAGGCTGGCTGTTGACGTTCTCGTCATCCTTGGTGAAGTCCAGTCCGCCTCTCAGGCATTCGTAGACGGCGCGTCCATAGTTCTTCGCTGAAAGGCCGAGCTTGGGCTTGATGGTGCAGCCGAGCAGCGGACGGCCGTACTTGTTCATCTTGTCGCGCTCGACTTGGATGCCGTGGGGAGGACCATTGCAGGTCTTCACATAGTGGAGCGGAAAGCGCACGTCTTCGAGCCTGAGCGCACGGACGGCCTTGAAGCCGAAAACGTTGCCGACGAGCGACGTGAAAACGTTGACGACGGAGCCTTCCTCGAAAAGATCGATGGGATAGGCGATGAAGGCATAGAAGCAGGTGTCGTCGCCAGGAACGTCCTCGATGGCGTAAGCGCGGCCCTTGTAGTAGTCGAGGTCCGTCAGAAGATCGGTCCAGACGGTGGTCCAGGTTCCGGTGGAGGATTCAGCAGCCACTGCTGCAGCGGCTTCTTCACGATCGACCCCCGGCTGAGGGGTGATCTTGAAGCAAGCGAGAATATCCGAGTCCAAGGGAACATAGTCCGGCGCCCAGTAAGTTTGCCGGTATTCCTTGACACCCGCTTGGTAGGTTTTTGCCATGTTTTACTCCTTGTATTAAGGTGAGCATCATCAAATCGGCGGGCTGGCTCGGCCTCGCCATCTTGCAAACCGTGAATTTTTTGCCTGCGGAATTGACTTTACCCCAAGACATGTAATAAAAAGAACTTAATCTTTCAAATTCACAAGATTTACAGAAGTAAATGATTCACCACTGGACACTTCAGCAGCTCAGGCTTTTCGAGGCCGTCGCCCGCCACAAGAGCTATACAAGGGCGGCTGAAGAGCTGAATCTCAGCCAGCCCGCCGTTTACATCCAGGTGAAGCGGCTCGAGGAAAGCATGGGGCTGCCCCTCATCGAGCAGGCAGGAAAGAAGCTGCTTATCACAAGAGCGGGGGATCTTGTTTACGAAGCGGTGGTCGAGGTTCTGTCCAGGCTTTCATCGCTACACATGTCGCTCAACGACATGAAGGGAAAGGTAGCGGGGCCGCTCAAGCTTTCGGCCGTGACTTCGGCGAAATTCTTCATGCCCCACATACTCGGTCGATTCTTGCGCATCTATCCCGATGTCCAGCCGCAACTCACCGTCACCAACCGCCTGCGCATCTCCGAGAGGCTCGCCGACAATCTCGACGATTTCGTGATACTGGGCCAGCATATCCCTGAGGCGCTCGATTTGACCATGCATCCCTTCATGGACAATCCGCTCGTCCTTGCAGCGCCTCCCGATCATCCGATGCGAGATCGGAAAGGCATCCGGGTTGTCGAGCTTGCAGGCGAAAGATTCCTGGTCAGGGAGCCGGGATCCGGCACAAGAGGGGCGACGGAGGAACTCTTCTCCGAGGCAGGCCTTGCCCTCAACCCGTACATGGAACTCGGTTCGGGTGAAGCGATCAAGCAGGCCATCATGGCAGGGATAGGCATTTCCGTTCTTCCCCTGGGAAGCCTTTCTCTGGAGCTTCGCTACGGGCAGATGATTATCCTGGATGTAGAGAATTTTCCACTTCACCGCACCTGGCATGCCGCTCACCTGAAGGGCAAGCAGCTAGGGCTCACTGCCAAGGTATTCCTGGATTTCCTGATAGAGGAAGGCAAACTGAACCAATTCAAGTCTGACGAGTCCTTGTCTTAAACGCCTTTCTTTCCGATCGCGAGGCTGTTTCAGACAATCGAACTGTCCCTTAACCGAGGAGAACGAATTGACCACATCCAAAGCCTATGCAGCACCCGATTCGAAAAGCCCGCTGGCTCCTTATGAAATCAGGAGACGCGAACCGGGACCTGAAGACGTCGAAATCGAGATCCTTTACTGCGGCGTATGTCATTCCGATCTTCATACCGCGAGGAACGAATGGCACAACACCATCTATCCTTCCGTTCCGGGGCACGAGATCGTCGGCAGGGTCAAGGCGATCGGCAATGCAGTCAGCGGATTCAGAGTAGGCGACCTCGCAGGCGTGGGATGCATGGTCGACAGCTGCGGCCATTGCAGTTCGTGCCATGAAGGAGAGGAGCAGTATTGCGAAAACGGCTTCACCGGAACCTACAACGGACCGGTATTCGGCGGGGAAAACACCCACGGCGGCTACTCCCAGAAGATCGTCGTGAAGGAATCCTTCGTGCTCAAGATCAGTCATGAAGAAAAGGATCTTGCAGCCGTCGCCCCGCTTCTTTGCGCAGGAATCACGACCTATTCCCCCCTCCGCCACTGGAATGCGGGCCCCGGAAAACGTGTCGGCATCGTCGGACTGGGCGGACTGGGGCACATGGGCGTCAAGATCGCCAACGCCATGGGCGCCCATGTCACCCTTTTCACGACTTCCCCATCGAAGGTGGGAGACGGAAAGCGGCTCGGGGCGCATGAAGTCTGCATTTCGAAAAATCCCGAAGAAATGGAAAAGCATTCGAACCAGCTCGATTTCATACTGAACACCGTTGCGGCTCCCCATGACCTGGACGCCTACCTCAATCTGTTGAAACGCGACGGGACCATGACGCTGGTGGGCGCGCCTGCGGAAGCCCACCCTTCTCCAGGCGTATTCAACCTGATCTTCAAGAGAAGGCAGCTCGCAGGCTCCCTCATAGGCGGAATCAGGGAAACTCAGGAGATGCTCGACTTCTGCGCAAAACACAAGATCGTCTCCGACATCGAAACCATACCCATGGACTACATCAATGCCGCTTACGAGCGCATGCTGAAGAGCGATGTGAAATACCGCTTCGTCATCGACATGGCGACGCTGAAGTGAACAAAGGCGGTTTTTTCAACTGAAAGGAGAAATAATTGAGCAGCTTGTTTGATCCGATGAAACTCGGCGAAATGACATTGCCCAACCGAATCATCATGGCTCCCCTGACCCGCTGCAGGGCAAGCGAACGAAGAATCCCGAACGGCTTGATGGCGGAGTATTATGCCCAGCGGGCGAGCGCAGGGCTGATTCTGAGCGAAGCGACTTCGGTCAGCCCGAACGGCGTCGGCTATCCCGACACCCCGGGGATCTGGTCGGACGAGCAGGTCGAGGGATGGAAGCTCGTCACGCGCGCCGTTCACGAGAGGGGCGGGCGGATATTCCTCCAGCTTTGGCATGTGGGCAGGATCTCCCATCCTTCCTATCTCGACGGGGAACTGCCTGTCGCGCCCAGCGCAATCGCGCCTGAAGGCCATGTCAGCCTGCTCAGGCCCCAGGTTCCTTATGTGGTTCCCAGGGCACTCGAACTCTCCGAAATCCCGGGAATAGTGGAGGCCTACCGGAAGGGGGCGGAGAACGCCAAGCGTGCGGGATTCGATGGCGTGGAAGTGCACGGCGCAAACGGCTACCTGCTCGATCAGTTCCTCCAGGACAGCACGAACAGGCGCACGGACAGCTACGGCGGCCCGATCGGGAATCGGGCTAGGCTGATGCTCGAAGTGACGGATGCGGTCATCTCGATATGGGGAGCGGGGCGAGTCGGCATGCACCTTGCTCCCAGAGGCGATTCCCATTCGATGGGGGATTCCGACAGGCTCGCCACATTCGGCCATGTCGCGGAAGAACTCGGAAAGCGGAAGATCGCCTTCATCTGCACCAGGGAAAAGCTGGGCGATGACCGGATCAGTCCCGAACTCAGGAAGCGTTTCGGCGGGATCCTGATCGCCAACGAGGGTTTCAATCTCGAGACTGCGCAGCGTGAAATTGCATCCAGCCGAGCCGACGCAGTCGCATTCGGCAAGGATTTCATCGCCAATCCCGATCTTCCCGAGCGCCTGAAGCGGAATGCGCCGCTCAATCCGTGGCGAACAGAATCCTTCTACGGGTACGGCATGCCAGACCACAGGGTCGGCTATGTCGACTATCCCTGCATGGTTCGCGAAACAGCCTAGGACTATCTTCCATCTCGTCCTTCCAGCCTGATCGAAGCCGGGGCAGAGCTCCCGGCTCGGCATGCTGACAATTCGTTGAAAAAACGATGCGTCAGGAACTGACGCATTCCAGACCGATTTTATTCCCTCTTTTTATTAAACAATATTTAATGAATAAAACCCTTCACTCCCGCGTCATATCATGAATTTTATTTTAAGAGGTGGGGATGTTTTTCTTTCGCAAAGGGGTTCTGGAACAGGCATGGGTCAGGCATGCCCTAATGGCATCGCTCTTTTTTTCGAATGTTGCATGGGCGGGAAGCGGAGACATCGTCCTGATCCACACCGGGGACATACACGGCCATCTCGTGCCGAGACCCAATGTGCGGAGCGACACGACCGGGAAAATGGAAGGGGGGCTCTCCAGGATAGCCGCCGTCATTGAAAAGATCCGCGCCCAGAATCCCGGAAAATCGCTCTACTTCAATACGGGCGACACGCTTCAGGGTTCCGCGGAAGCGATGTTCACCAGGGGAGGCGCGCTCATAGACGTCATGAATCTCCTGAAGCCGGATTTCGACGAGCCGGGAAACTGGGATTACCTTTACGGCACGCAGAGATGGCTCGAAACTTTCGCAGGACTGGACGGCAAGCCGCCCCTTCTTCAATCGAAGTCGCTCGCGGCGAATCTCTATTACGCCTGCACCGGACCCTCCCTTCCGCTCTGCCCTGCTTCCGTATCGGCAGGATCAGACAGACCCGCGCTGGGAGTTGATCCAACGGAACCGAAGCTTCCCAATTACGTGCTTTTCACCTGGGTGGACCCTCGAACGCCCTATCCTGCGCTTTCAGGTCAGAGGCCGCTTCCGCCCTATGAAGTGAAGACGATCAACGGCGTCAAGATCGGCGTGCTGGGCATGACGACGCAGCGCGGAATCGGTTCGATCGGCCCGCTCGTCACGAAGGGCTTCGTCTACACCGACGGCGAAACGGAACTTCCCTATTTCATCAGGAAGCTGCGCGAAGTCGAGCATGTCGACGTGATCGTGATGATATCGGAACTCGAACTCGCGAGGACGATCAGGATGACGCAGCGCTATCCCGGCGTCGATTTCGTGCTGAGCGCGGACATGCATGAGCGGACCATCGATCCGATCGTCGTGAAGTCGGGCACGGTTCTCGTCGAAGAAGGCCAGGACGGAACCATGCTGGGCGAGATCGAGGTGAAAGTGAAGGAAGGGCACAAGGTGCCGGGGGACGGCAAGCTTTCCTGGAAATGGACGCCCCACATCATCACCGACGATCTTCCGGAGGATCCGGCAGTGGCGAAGGAAGTGGCGAGGGTGAGGGCGCCATTCCTTTCCGCTTCCTTCATTCCCGGACAGAAGGTCACCATAGGCGGAAACACCGCCACGCTGATTCGCCCTGTCGACACGGTGGTCGGCTACACGGAAGTGCCCCTTCATCGCTCCAATTTCTCGAACAGCAAATCGCCAGCCGTCATAGAAGGCACCTCCCACGACCTGATCGCCGATGCCATGAGGTGGGCTGCGAAGTCCGATTTCGCCACCATCCGCGGCTTCCGCTACGGCACGCATGTGAAGCCCGGGCCCATCACCATGGAAGACATCTATCATTTCCTGCCTGTGGGGGCGCGAATCGCGCGCGTCTATCCCGTCTTCGGCAACAACCTCAAGGAACAGATAGAGAATTCGTCCAGAGGCGTGTTCGATACCAGCCCCGGGATCTGGACGGGGGGCTGGATGTTCGGCTACAGCAATGTGACTTTCGACCTCGATGTCTACGCGCCTTACGGATCGAGAGGATCAAACATCAGGATAGGCGGCAAGGCGATCGATCCCGAGGACGACGGCCTCTCCCCGCATGCCAGACGCTATTCGGTCGCGGGATACTGGTTCGCTGACGAGCCGGACACCATCAACCACTGCGGAAGATGCTCGGCGAGGGAGCAGTTCACCAGGCGGGACAACGAATCTTTGCCGCTTCCCAGGGCGACCCTCTCCGTCATCAAGGACGCCAACGGCGAACCTCTGGATGTCAGCGAGATCGTCGTGCGCTATCTCCAGAGTCTTCCGGGCAACACTGCAAACCCGAAGGGCGGGCGCATCCATCTGGTCAAGCCCTTGCCGGCCCCGAGCTTCGGGAATCCCGAAATCCAGCCACTGGGAGGAGCCAGGCCTGACTGATTTTCAACGCCAAAAACCGCACCTGGCAAGTGCTCGATGAAAAAAAGGGGGGGGCATGAAGAAAAGCAATAACGCAACGAAGAGAGAAAGAAGGATCGCGCGGCTTGCCGCGCTCGCACTGGCCGGATTTTCATTCGGCCAGTGTGCGCATGCCGCAAACTGGTTCGAGGTGCAGACCATCGCCCTGCCAGAGTGGGGAAAAGGGCAGCTGATCGGCTTCATCCAGCCGAGCTACACGGATCTGCAGGCAAACCCCGCAATGAACCGGAATATCCCGAAAGCGGACCTGATCGCGCCGACTTTCGATTCTTCGACCAGTCTTGCCATCCAGCGCGCAAGGTTCTTTGTCCGAGGACGCGTGAATCCGGACATTTCCTACTATGTCGGCACTGAAATGGGCCAGAACGCCTACACTTATTCCTACGGCAATTACTCCCCCAGGCTGATGGACGCGAACATGACTTTCAGCCATTACATTCCGGGCGTGCGTCTGGAATTCGGCATCATCCGCGCGCCGGGCCCGGAAGGCGCGATGCAGGGCTTCATGGACTTCAGCTTCTTCGACCTTTTCCCTGTCGGCATCGCCCAGCTGATGCAGCCGAGCTTCTACACCTACAACCAGACCTACAAGCCGAGCGCGAACCCTGCAAACGGCGGTTATCTGATTCCTGGCGCGAATCTCTCCGGAAACAATGCATTCAGGTATCCGGGCGTCCAGGCGATGGACTGGTTCAGGATCAGGCCGAATGTCGAACTGGCCTACGGCGTGATGCTGGGCGAAAACGGCAGGATGGACGATCCCAACACCTGGAACGGACCGATCGCGGCAGGCAGGGTTCAGATGTCCTATCTGCTCGGCAACGGCGGAGGCAGATTCTTCCGCGACGACGTGACCGGTTTTGTCTGGTACCAGCAGGGCCGGCCGCAGATGAACGGCATATCCAATACCATGGTGAGGGACGGCTTCGGCTTCACCTACAGGCTGAATTACATGCAGCAATGGGGACAGAACCTGAAGGCGGAATATGTCAGGGGCACGGGCGACATCGAAGTTCCGGGAGCATTCGTTTCCGCGCCCGGACTGACGCCTCCGCAGTATCAGACCACCTTCTATTCAGGAAGCAACAACAGCGCGAACGGCTACGACGTCACGGCAGGGCTTTTCGTCACGCGCAATATCGAGCTCAATGCGCGCTACGACTATTACGACCGCCTGCCGAATCTGCCTTCGATAGAAAGGGTTTTCAAGACCACCGGGATAGGGGTGACCTACCACTTCACGCCGATGACCAGGGTTGTCGTCAACTATCTTTCCAGGAAAGTCGAAATCCCCAATCCCCTGGCAGTCGGCAAGCCCGGAAGCCCCGCGCTCAATCTGGCAAGCAGCATCGTCGACCAGATCGGCGACGAGTTCAACATCTTCGCGGTCTATTATTTCTGACCTCATTCCCGCCCGCTGCATCTGCAATGGGCGGGAATTTCCTGAAAGACGAGTTCTTGGTATTTCCGGCCGTCTGGATTTGACCAGCCAAGTTACCTACTTTCACCTAACATCGCGCCGAACGTTCCCTAGCCCATATAAGGGGCGATGAAGTAATAGAAGACGAACGTCGCCGCGACATTGAATGCAGCGATGATTGCCAAGACCTCGAGCCCGATGCGGAGGTAGTTCGGTTCAGTCCGTTCAATTTTTCTTTTCATTCCAGCCCCAGCCACTTGTCGATCAGCCCGATACGTTCAAGCACGACGAAGAGCACGATGCCCAGGGCGAAGCCTATTCCGAAGGGCAGAATCAGCTGCGGGATGACAGGATCGTTCATGACAGTTCTCCTTTGATGGTTGTTTGTTCATTTCCGGGCCTTCTTACCCCGTAGGCGCCAGCGATCACTTCGCCGATTATTCCGCCGAAATTGGCGGACTCGACCGCGAGGATGAGACAGGGTCCCCAATAATAGAGATTGAGCTGATAGAAGAAATCGCCTTGAGGATGGAAATAATGCAATTGAAGATAGCTTGCGACCCGAACGACGAGAGGAGGGAGGCAAGCAAGGTATTTTCCTCCCTTGAAACCGTATATTTTCGAGACGACGAGGCCCGTTGCAAAGGGAACCAGGAAAATGTCGATCATCCATGGCAAGGTGAAAGTTGCAATACCCGAAAAAATCTCGATTCTTACGCCTAGGAGCATGTCGCCGAGAAAATTCAAAGCGATCCCAACAAGGACGGCCGACGCCCCGATTTTTCGTTTCCGGTTCATGATTCCCTCCTGACATTGGACTGGACGGTGTTTACATTAACGGACAATAGACACACAATACATGTACAATTTCAGAAGTCACAATCATTACTGTACAGGTTGAACGGCCATGCCAATGATCACGCTGGATCCTGGAAACGCGCTTCCACTCATCGATCAGATCGCGAATTCGATCAGGAAAATGATCGACCACAGGACAATCAGAGCGGGCTCAAGAATGCCGTCGATCAGGAATTTCGCCAAGGATCACGGAGTCAGCACATTCACTGTAGTGCAGGCTTATGACAGGCTCGTGGCCATGGGTTACCTCCAATCGAGACAGGGCTCCGGGTTCTACGTCTCGCATCGTCAGAAACCGCATGTCGCATCCGAGGGTGGTTATGTGCCGGATAGCGCGGTGGATATAGTCTGGCTGCTCAGAAACTCACTCGAGCACAGATCGAGCAGCACCATGCCGGGCGCTTGGTGGCTTCCTGCATCCTGGATGGAAGAAACCGGAATAAAGAAGAGCCTGCGAGCGCTGTCGCTCAAGAACGGAGAATTCATGACAGCCTACGGCACCCCCGCAGGCTACTTCCCTTTGCGGGATCTGGTGCGAAGCAGGCTGTCCGGCTTGGGGATAGAAGCAGACTTGTCGCAGATCGTCTTGACTTCGGGGGTGACCCATGCGATGGATCTTGTCTCGAGGTATTTCGTCAGGTCGGGGGATGCCGTACTCGTCGATGATCCGGGCTATTTCATCCTTTTCGGCGGGCTGAAATCGTTCGGCGCCAAGATCGTCGGCGTTCCATGGAATGCGGACGGGCCGGACACGCATATCATGGAGGAACTGATCAAGGAACACCGCCCAAGGCTTTTTTTCACCAACACGATCTTGCACAATCCGACCGGCGCGAGCATCAGCCAGCCGGTAGCGTATCGCATGCTTCAACTCGCCGAGAAATACGACATGATGCTCGTCGAAGACGATATCTACGGTGACTTCCATCCCGCGAATGTGACTAGACTCGCGACGCTCGACCAGCTCAATCGAGTCATCTACGTCAGCAGTTACTCGAAGACGGTATCGGCCAGTCTCAGGGTGGGCTTCTTCGCCTGCAGATCGGATCTCGCGGCCAATCTTTGCGACGTCAAGCTGCTGACCGGACTCAGCACTTCGGAAATCAGCGAGAGACTGATGTACCAATTGCTTACCGAGGGCCATTACCGGAAGCACATGGACAAGCTAAGGGCAAAGCTTCTGAATTCAAGGCAGAACGTCATTTCGAGACTGGAATCCCTCGGTTTTACCGTGCATTGCGATCCGGAGGGCGGTATGTTTGTCTGGGCACGCTTTGTAGAGGACTGCAATTCGGCGGAAATCGCGCGTCTCGCCGCGAGCAAGGGAATCATGCTCGCACCGGGCAATATGTTCAGGCCTCACCAGGAACCCTCACCCTGGTTCAGGTTTAACGTCGCACATTGCGGCGACGATGCGACCTTCGAATTTCTAGCTTCTTGCTCGCCGCGATGACGGAATCGGGGACAAACCACCATTTTGCTCGAATTGGAACCCACCGTTGAACGCTATGTCATGTTAAGCGGCGGGTAACCGGGACATTGCCGTCCGATATCGGCAGAAATGCAATGACCGAAAAGGCCCAACTTGAGACGAAGGATCAGGCTTGCTCCAAAGTCAGCCCCTGGATTCCATGTCGCGGCTGCGCGGTTCGGGCTTTGTCTCCCACTACTTGTTTCCGTCTGATGCCCTGAATCGGGATTGCGCGTACCGGGGTTTCCATCGAGCTGGAAATCACCCTGTGCCCTCTCTGGAGGGGCGTGAACGAATGTTCTGCATCGCAATCCCTGCAGCCGCCGTCCGCGTTTCCACGCCCAGTTTCTCGAAAATATGCTCGAGATGCTTGTTCACGGTCCTGTGGCTGCTCCCCAGGATTTCCCCGATATCCCGGTTGGTCTTGCCGCAGATCACCCAGTAGAGCACTTCCGCTTCGCGCAAAGTCAGATGGAATGCGCCGACAAGCGATTCGATGACCGAAGATGGGCTTTCCTCCCTCAGGACGATCAGCCATTCCCCTTCGTGTCCAGCATCACTCAGGTTCTGCACTCCCGCCAGCAGGCGCTTCGTGCCCTTTGCCACCACGACCGGCATTTCCCGCCCTTCGAGCGCAGCCTTTCTGGCTTTTGAAAACCATGTGACGATCTCGGCCTCGCCTTCTTCCGGGTCGAAGAATTCCTTCAGGAGCTTTCTTGCAAGCGGCGTCTGCCAGGTCAGCTGCCCGTCCGTCTCGCGCAGCGCCACCGTGGCCTGACCGAAGGCATCCAGGGCTGATCTCGCCTGGCTCATGTGACGGGCGCTCTGCATGTGCGCCGCTATCCTCGCCAGCACTTCAGGCGGCTTGATCGGCTTGGTGACGTAATCGGATCCGCCGCTTGCGAAGGCGTTGATGACATGCTCCGTTTCGGTGAGACCCGTCATGAAGATGATGGGAACATGCTGCGTGGAAAAGTCCTCCTTGAGTCTTCTCGCGACTTCGAAGCCGCTCATCCGAGGCATCAGCGCATCCAGGAGAATCACGTCCGGGCGGCTCAATTTCGCGCGATGCAGCGCGCTCGGCCCATCCGTCGCCACCAGCACGGTATAGCCCGCTTCGTCCAGGGCATCGTGGAGGAAGGAAAGATTCTCGGGGATGTCGTCGACGACGAGGACGACGCCTTCGCCTGCCCGTTCAGGCGTTTTCATGCCGCCCTCCGTCCAGCCCTTCCCGCAAGATCTCCGTCATGGTCCCGAACTGGAACTGCCGCGCGAGCTGCCTCATGTTGTCGACGAATTCGATGTAGGCGCCGTCTGTCTGTTCGATCAGATCGAGCTCGTTGAGTATGCCCCGAAGATAGCCGAGCTCGACCTGCTGCCCCAGGCTCAACAGCCTGTCGCTCGGCGGATACCGTTTCCTCGGCGGCAGGGAGGGGACGTCCCCGATTCTCACCCATTCGAGCTGAAGGTGCCGCCCTATCCAGTCCAGCAGATCGTTGAGGCGGACGGGCTTGGTGATGAAATTCTCCGTCGTTATGCCGGCATCGTTGTATGCGTTCTTCTCGAAAGCATTGGCCGAGATCACCGCGATCTCGCATTCGGTCAGGCCCAAAAGGCGGATCCGCCTGATCGTCTCCCAGCCGTCCATGCCGGGCATGGAAAGATCCATGAAGATCAGGTGCGGGCGGAATTGCGCGATGAGATCGATGCATTCCTGCCCCGAGGAGGCATGGGCAAGATGGAATCCCAAAGGCTCGAGCATGCTCGTCAGAAGATCGCGATCCGATTTCTCGTTGTCGACGATCATGATGCGGCGCCGCATGCCGACATAGCCTATGCATTGCGCCATCATCTGCCCCTGTTCCTCATCCTCGGCGGAAAGGATATGGGGCAGGAAAAGGCGAACCCTGAACTGCGCGCCTTTTCCGAATTCGCTCTCCACCGTGAGCTCCCCCCCCATCAGATCGGCGAGCATCTTGGCGATGGTCAATCCCAGCCCCGTTCCGCCCATTGCGCCCGCAGCGCTTCCCCTTCCGAAGGGTTCGAAGATATGCTCGAGTTCCTCCTCGGGAATGCCCGGACCGTTGTCGGAAACTTCGAAAGTGGCGATTTCGCTGTGGTAGCGGATGTGGAAAGTCACCCCGCCCCTGCTCGTGAATTTCACCGCATTGCCGAGAATGTTGATCAGGATCTGCCTGAGCTTTCCGGCATCCGCCTTGACCCTTGCAGGCATTTCACCGGTAGCGTGGTAGCGGAAGCTGATGCCCTTGTTGCTCGCCTGGAGTTCGAACATGCCGACGATCTGCTGAATGAAATCGATGAATCTCAGCGGCTTGGCATCCAGACTGACCTTCCCGCTTTCTATTCTGGCGATGTCGAGCGTGCCTTCTATCAGCGAGAGCAGGTGGTCGCCGCTTTTCCTGATCACGCCGATCGCCTTGCGGCGGCTTGCCGGAATGGCCTCGTCCCCGTCCAGAATCTGCGCATAACCCAGTATGCTGTTGAGCGGGGTGCGCAGCTCGTGGCTGATCGACATGATGTAGCGGCTTTTTGCCTGGTTGGCCTGGTCTGCGGTCAGCTTCGCATGCTGGAGCAGTTCGTCCGTGCGCTTGTGCGAATTGATCTCCCTGATGAGAAGCTGAGTCTGGTGATTGGCTTCGGCCTGCGCGACCTGGCGGCTCTTGTTGGTGAGCACCATCCACCAGGCGATGATGCCGCAAACCAGGACCAATGCCGAAAAGATGCGCAGGAACACGTTGCGCAGATGGTCAAGCAGGACGCTGTCCTTCAGGCTCAGGCTTTCCTGGTAATAAAGCAGACCGGTCAGAAGGCCGAGCAGGGCGATGAACCCCATCATCAGGAAAAAATAATAGCCGAGCCCCGCCTCGAGATAGCGGCGCATCGAAAGAGGAAGCACTTTCCCCAGGAATGCAGACCACTGCTGGCTGAGTCTCGCCTGCGGCTTGCACATGTCATGGCATCTCGCATCGAGCGTGCAGCAAAGTGAGCAGATGTTTCCCCTGTATGCGGGACAGTTCGACATGTCCTCGCTTTCATAGGCCGTGCCGCAGACGCAGCAGGTCTGCCCGTGATCTCTGAGCTCGGCCTTCCTGGCGATGTAGTAGCGTCCTTTCGTCGCCCTTGCGATCAGCGGGGAAATAACGAAAGGCAGGAAAAGGGCGAAGAACAGGGCGAAAGGCTGCATGGTTCTGCCCATCAGCCCGAGATAGGCCGAAATGGAAAGCACCGAGGAAATTCCCATGGCGCCGATCCCGACAGGATTGACGTCGTAAAGATAGGCGCGGCGGAATTCTATTCCGGCAGGGGAATAGCCCAGCGGCTTGTTGATCACCAGATCGGCGACGACGGACATCATCCAGGCCACTGCGACGTTCGAGTAAAGGCCCAGCACCCTGTCCATGACCTGGAGCAGGTCGAGTTCCATCAGCATCAGCGCGATGAGGGTATTGAAGACCACCCAGACCACGCGACCGGGATGGCTGTGGGTGAGTCTCGAGAAGAAGTTGGACCAGGCGAGCGAACCCGCATAGGCGTTGGTGACATTGATCTTCAACTGGGAAATGATCACGAATGCCGCCGTTGCCCCGACTGCCAAGCCGAATCCCGGAAACACATGCCTGTAGGCCGTCAGGTACATCTGGTTCGGGTTCAGGGCAAGATCTTCCGGAACGGCATGCCTGATGGCGAGGTAGGCGAGAAGGGCGCCTCCGAACATTTTGACCACGCTCAACACCAGCCAGCCCGTTCCGCCCAGGAAAACGGCGGCGAACCATCTTTTTCGATTCGCCGAAACCCTGCCAGGCATGAAGCGCAGGTAATCCGCCTGCTCCCCCATCTGCGCGATGATGGCCATGGAGACGGTCATCGATGCGCCGAACAGGCGGAAATCGAAGCTTGACGCGCCTTCCCTGCCGCCATAGGCGAAAAGCCCCTGCAGTTCGTTCTGGTTCCGGGTCAGCAGGAAAAGATAGGGCAGGACGAGCAGGATCAGCCATATCGGCTGGGTCAGGTTCTGAAGCCGGCTGATCGAGGTGATGCCCCGCGTGACGAGCGGAATGGCGATCAGGGCGCACATCATATATCCCCATGAAAGCGGGATGCCGAAGGCCAGCTTCAGGGCGGAAGCCATGATGGCCGCTTCCAGCGCGAAGAAAATGAAGGTGAAAGCGGCATAGATGAGCGAGGTGATCGTCGAACCGAGATAGCCGAAACCCGACCCCCTCGTCAGCAGATCCATGTCGAGGCCGTAGCGCGCGGAATAACGGGAAAGCGGGATGCTCGCCAGAAAGATGATGATGCCTGTCGCGAGAATTGCGCAAGCCGCATTGACGAAGCCGTAATTCACCAGCAGCGTTGCGCCTATCGCTTCGAGCACCAGGAACGAGGCGGAACTGAAGGCGGTGTTTCCGACCTTCAGTTCGCTCCATTTCCGGTAGCTTCTCGGCGTGAAGCGCAGCGCATAATCCTCCATGGTTTCGTTCGCCACCCATGTGTTGTAGTCGCGGCGAATCTTGAAAACATGCTGGACGGCGTCCTCGTTTTCAGGCTGGTTACAGGTCATGCTCATCGCCGATCCTCAAAGCATGCCTTTCCGCTCGATGAAGCCGATGACGTCAACGAGCCCGTCGGCCGTTTTCAGGTTGGTGAAGACGAACGGCCTCTCCCCTCTCATCCTTTTCGCATCCCTCGCCATCACCTCGAGCGAAGCGCCGACGAGCGGGGCGAGATCGACCTTGTTGATCACCAGGAGATCGGATTTCGTGATGCCGGGCCCCCCCTTTCTCGGGATCTTTTCGCCTGCCGCGACATCGATGACGTAGATCGTGAGGTCAGACAGCTCGGGACTGAATGTCGCGGCCAGGTTGTCCCCGCCGCTTTCCACGAAGATCACATCGAGATCGGGAAAGCGCCTGTTGAGTCTATCGACGGCCTCCAGGTTGATGCTCGCATCCTCCCGGATCGCGGTGTGCGGGCATCCGCCGGTCTCGACCCCGATGATGCGCTCGGGGACCAGCGCCTTGTGATCCACGAGAAAACGGGCGTCCTCTTCCGTGTAGATGTCATTGGTGATGACGGCGATGTCGTAGCTGTCTCGCAGGGCGAGACAAAGGGAAAGCGTCAATGCGGTCTTCCCCGATCCGACGGGGCCGCCTATGCCGACTCGCAGCGGTTGCCTGTTCATGATTTGAATAACCTCGCATACTGGGTTTCGTGGAGACAGCTGGCGATGGAGAATGCCGGGAGAAAATTGGCGGCTTCCCCAGGGGGCGTTTTCAGGATATCCACAGCGAGACTCGAAAGTTTCTTGCCCAGTTTCAGGAGCATGCGCTGTCCCGCGGTCTGGCCGAGCGGCATGCCCTTGACGGCAGCCATGACCTGATTCTCCGCCCATGACCAGAGATAGCCCGAGACGGCTTCGGCTTCCTCTATCCCCCAGGCTGCAGCGGCAGCGCTCCAGGCGAGCGGAAAGCTCGGAGAGGGGAAATGGCTGAAGATCCCATCCCGGATCTCGCCCAGGTCTTTCAGTAGACGCATCATGGAATATCCCATCTGCAGCGTTTCGGCCAGGAGTTCAGCGCTTTCCCGGCTCGCCTTGAATTCCGAATCGAGAACCGCAAGGCGGTCGAAATCCTCGCGCCCCCAGCTTTCCATCATCGCGGCGAGATAAACCGCTTCGAATCGCGCAGCTCCGAATTCGAGACAGTCGCCTATCCATTTCAGGATTTCATCCTCGCTCGCGAGCGAACCGCAATCCATCGCCCATTCCAGACCCTGGGAATAGGAATAGGCGCCCACCGGGAGAGCCGGGCTCGAAAGCTGCAGAAGCCGCACCAGTTTCAAGGGCGTCCTTTCATGTCGTGTATGCGCGGCCCCCTGCCCTCTCCGTCCGGACTGTGGCCATGCCCGTAGGCGCCGCCTTCGGGTTCGAAAGGCGAAGAGGCTTCGTCGACTGAAAAGCCTAGACCCCTGACCATCTCCGCAAGCACATGGTCCCTCGAAAAGCGCAGCAGCCCTTCGCCGATTTCAACCGCCACATGCCTGTTCCCAAGGTGATAGGCGGCCCGGGCGAGAAGAAGCGGATCCCCACTTCTGATTTCCATCACCTCTTCCGGCGCTGCGACGACCTCGACGATCCTGCCGTCGTTGGCTTGCAGACGGTTCCCTCCCCGCAAGATCGTTCCCCGCTCAAGAAAGATTCCGGCCTCCTCTCCGCTCTCAAGGCGGGTGCGAAGCCTGCTCTTGCAGCGCAGTTCGTAGGGCAGCACGATTCTTTCGGAAGGCGCCGTCTTTCCTGAAATCAGTTTCTCGATGACGATCATGGTCAGAACAGAAAATAGCGCTGGGCCATGGGCAGGGATGCCGCAGGCTCGCATGTCAGCAATTCGCCGTCGGCACGGACGGCGTAGGTTTCCGGATCGACATCAATGGTCGGGGTGGCGTCGTTGTGCACCATGTCGGCCTTCGTCACCTTTCTCGTGTTCCTGACCGCGACAAGCTGCTTGGAAAGACCGAGATCCCCCACTCTTTCGAGCGCGGCGGCGGAGACGAAGGTAACGGATTTCGCAAGGGCATTCCCGAAGCTGCCGAACATCGGCCTGTAATGCACGGGCTGGGGTGTCGGAATGGAAGCATTGGGATCCCCCATGGCGGCTGAGGCGATCATCCCCCCCTTGAGTATCAGGCTGGGCTTGACGCCGAAGAAGGCGGGCTTCCACAGCACGAGATCGGCCAGCTTGCCGGCTTCGACCGATCCGACGACATGACTCATGCCGTGCGCGATCGCGGGATTGATGGTGTATTTGGCGATGTACCGCTTCACCCTGAAGTTGTCGTTCCTCGAGCCATCCTCCTTCAGGCTGCCGCGCTGGACCTTCATCTTGTGCGCGGTTTGCCAGGTCCTCACGATCACCTCCCCGACCCTGCCCATGGCCTGGGAGTCCGAAGACATCATGGAAAAGGCGCCGAGGTCCTGCAGGATGTCTTCCGCCGCGATCGTCTCCCGCCTGATCCTCGATTCGGCGAAAGCGACGTCCTCCGCAATGGCGGCATCGAGATGGTGGCAGACCATCAGCATGTCGAGATGCTCGTCGACGGTGTTGACGGTATAGGGCCTGGTCGGATTGGTCGAGGAGGGAAGCACGTTGCTTCTCCCCACGGCCTTGATGATGTCAGGTGCGTGCCCTCCCCCAGCGCCTTCGGTGTGGAAGGTATGGATGGTCCTGCCCTTGAAAGCGGCCAGGGTGGTTTCGACGAACCCCGATTCGTTCAGCGTATCGGTGTGAATCGCCACCTGGATGTCCATTTCCTCCGCGACATTCAGGCAGTTGTCGATCGCGGCAGGCGTTGTTCCCCAGTCCTCGTGCAGCTTGAGCCCCATCGCGCCAGCCTCGATCTGTTCCCTCGCCGGATCGGGAAGGGAGACATTCCCTTTGCCCATGAACCCCAGATTCATGGGAAAGGCTTCCGCCGCCTGGAGCATGGCGCGGATATGCCATGGACCGGGCGTGCAGGTGGTGGCGCAGGTCCCTGTTGCCGGCCCGGTTCCTCCGCCGAGCATGGTGGTTATTCCGGAAGTGAGGGCTTCCTCTATCTGCTGGGGACAGATGAAATGGATATGGCTGTCTATGCCGCCAGCCGTGAGGATCATCCCCTCCCCGGCGATGACCTCGGTGGCGGCGCCGATGGGGATCGTCACGCCTGTCTGGACATCGGGATTGCCGGCCTTGCCTATCGCCCAGATGGAGCCGTTCTTGATGCCGAGATCGGCCTTGACTATCCCTGAAACCGCATCGACGATCAGTGCGTTGGTGATCACGGTGTCGGCTACGTCCAAGGCGTTTCGCTGGCTTTGCCCCATGCCGTCGCGAATGACCTTCCCCCCGCCGAACTTCACTTCCTCGCCATAGATCGTGAAATCCCTTTCCACCTCGATCCAGAGTTCGGTATCGGCAAGGCGAACGCGGTCGCCTTTCGTCGGGCCGAACATTTCGGCATAGGCCCTGCGAGACAGCTTCACTTCAGCTCACCGCGGCAAAGAGGGCCAATGCCGCGCCCAGGATTCGACGCTTTTCCTTGAGAAGGCTGCCGATTGCAACCCCGATGCCCAGAAGCAGGGCGGTCGAGAAGAGAAATCCCGCGACATATCCATCGGGATGCATCATCGATGGCAGCTCGGCGCCGTGCGCCATGCCGTGCCAGAGCGCGAATAGCGCCGCGAATGCCGCCTGAAATGCCAGGGGAAGCCTGACGGAAAGGGCAACCATGAGGGCGGCTGCGAAAACGCTCGCCGAAACCGCCGACTCGAGGAATGAGGGATAAAGGCCATCGATGCCCATGAACCCGCCCGCGGTCATGCCGAAAAGGAATGCCAGCGGGACCAATCTGCGTGCAGCAGGACGCCCGCTCGACGCCCAAATGCCCACAGAGAGCATGCCCATGATATGGTCAAGCCCGCTCAATGGATGAGCGAGCCCTCCGGCGAATCCGCTCGCGCCATGCCCCGGATGGGCCCAGGCCGCGACCGGGATGAGCGAAGCAACCAGCGTCAGCAACAGTTTCATTTCTTTTCTCCTTTCATTGCACCCATGATCCGGCCCTGAAAGCCGTAGATTTTTTTCTCCCCGCCATACGCCACCAAGGTGACCGTGCGGTGCTGCCCCGGTTCGAAGCGAACCGCGGTACCCGCTGGAATGTCCAGTCTCATTCCTGTCGTTTTCTCCCTTTCGAATTCCAGCGCCTCGTTGGTTTCATTGAAATGGTAATGGGAACCCACCTGGATCGGCCTGTCGCCGGTATTGGCCACGGTGATCCTGACGCTTTCGATGCCGGCATTGATTTCGATTTCGCCTTCTTCCAGAAGATATCCGCCAGGAATCATTTTTCCTCCTAGATGATCGGGTTGTGCACGGTCACGAGCTTCGTGCCGTCCGGGAAAGTGGCCTCGACCTGGATTTCAGGGATCATTTCGGGCACGCCTTCCATCACTTCATCGCGCCTCAATATGGTGCATCCGTCGCCCATCAGCTGGGCAACGGACCGGCCTTCCCTGGCGCCTTCGAGTATCGCGGAAGTGATCAGCGCGACTGCTTCCGGATAATTCAGCCTGAGCCCACGCGCCCTGCGGCGTTCGGCGAGCAGTCCTGCCGTGAAGACGAGCAGCTTGTCCTTTTCCCTCGGCGTCAGTTCCATGTTCCATCCTTCATGTGTTCCATATCCTCGGCAAATGGGGACCCCGACCTATCATCGCCTGCCTCAGCAGCCGCCAGATTTCCACGAACCAGGCGCGCGCCGCTTCCGATGAATGCCCGAGATAGCGTCCGACCAGAAGATCAGGCAGCAACGTCAGGCCGCAGAGCGCGCCCGATTCCTGCGGCAGGATTTCCCGGCATGCGGCAAGCAGGGACGGGCTCATCCCTTTTCCGGTAGCAAGCAGCGTGCCAATCGAACTGAATCCGGACAGTCCGGCCTTCGAATCGAGCAGGGCGGAGCCGCCTTCCAGCAGACCGCGTTCGAACCAGAGCGGCTTTCCCTTTCTTTCCAGACGGGTTGACAGCCCCAGGAATCCCGAATCGAACCGCTCGCCTGAAGCTCTCCTTCCCAGGCAGATCACTTCCCATCCTATGAAGGAAGCCTCATCATCCAGATTCACTTTCGTCGTCGTCCTCATTCTTGCGCCGTCGAAGACGATGGTTTCCTGGGGAAGCCATTCCAGAACGGCGTTTTTTCGCAAATCGAAGCTGCATGTCAGCGAGGCTTCCATGCCCGAGCTGCGGTAGCATTTTCCGGCGCCAGGCGTCGTCATCAGCGCATGCGCGCCCTCTTCCAGAGAGGCACTGATCTCGAGCCGGTCTCCTCCTGCGATTCCCGCCGGAGGATGGAGCAGCAGCACATGACAGATCCCGCCCTCAGGGTAAAAGGGCTTCTGCACGCGCAGCGGCCCGAAATGCCGGCGTCTTGCCAATATCGTTTCGTCGCCCCGCGTCATGTAGCCGAGATCGAGGCCCGCATGCCAGCCTTCCTTCAACGGTGCCTTTCCGCGTGGGGAATGCCGGGTATCGGGCATTCCTCGGTCCCTGCCGTCGAACGGGTCAGCAACTCGACCATCTTTCTCGTCCCTTCAGGATCGGCTATCCATTTCCCGTAGAAGTCGTAGGGGCAGACCGCCTCTCCCTTTTCGCCGTCCCCCGAATTGATCGTTCCCGTGTAGCCGCGGTGCAGGAGCTTGAAGAGATGATTCTGGGACTGGCCGTTTTTCCTGAAATCCCTGATCAGGCTTTTCGAAAGCGCTGCATACTGGATGCCCATCTCCTCTTCCCCGCATTCGCCGAGCGTTCTGCCGTCGAAACCGATGATCGCGGAATGCCCGAAATAGGAATAGACGCCGTCGAACCCCGCAGCATTGGCCACTGCGACATAGGTGTTGTTGGCAAAGGCCATGGCCTTCGAGATCAGGATCTGCTGCTCCTTGGCGGGATACATGTAGCCCTGGCAGCGCACGATCAGCTCCGCTCCCTTCATCGCGCAGTCGCGCCAGATTTCCGGATAATTGCCGTCGTCGCAGATGATGAGGCTGATCTTCAGCCCTTTCGGCCCTTCCGAAACATAGGTGCAGTTTCCGGGATACCAGCCTTCTATCGGCACCCAGGGCATGATCTTCCTGTACTTCTGCACGATCTCGCCCCGGTCGTTCATCAATATGAGCGTGTTGTAAGGAGCCTTCTTCGGATGCGCTTCGTGACGCTCGCCGGTAAGGGAAAAGACGCCCCAGACCCCTGCCTTCCTGCAGGCCGCCGCGAAGATCTCCGTTTCCTCTCCCGGCACGGCTGCGGCGTTCTCATACATTTCCGCGCTGTCGTACATGATCCCGTGGGTGCTGTATTCCGGGAAGATCACGAGATCGAGGCCGGGAAGACCGAGCTTCATTCCCTCTATCATCGATGCGATGTTTCTGGCGTTCGCGAGTATCTCCGCTTTCGTGTGGAGCCTCGGCATCCTGTAGTTGACCACCGCCACGCCCACCGTGTCGTGACTGCTCGATATGTCGCCATGTATCATGCTTTTCCTTTCAGTGACTGATCATCCAGGGCCTTTTTCCCGCGAAGGATTTCGGCCCGGCTTTCGAATTGCCCGGCTTGCAGCAGGAACATCCGCTTCCATGCACGGAACGCTTCGGTTCGTGGCGCGATCGCTCGTTGGTTTCCATGGCGATTCGCCTGCTTCTTTCCATTTCCGCGAGGCGGGGTGCGGAGAGGACGCGCCTCGCGGAAATGCCGCAATGAGGACAGGAAGCGGGCAAATCCCGCTCGCTCATGCGTGAAAATGCCTCGAACGGACCGCATTCCTCGCAAAGATAATCGTAGGTAGGCATGATTCACTCCCGGTCGAAAGACATCGGAATGTCCTTGCCGCCGGTGATATGCTTCACGGGTCCGGATGAGCCGGGACGGATGTCGAACTCGAATATCTGCGTCGGCAGCCAGAGCGTGGCGCAGGAATTCGGAATGTCCACGACGCCGCTGATATGGCCCTGAACGGGGGCCGTTCCCAGGATGGAATAGGCCTGCGCCTTGGTGTAGCCGAACTTCGTGAGGTATTCGATGGCATTCAGACAGGCCTGCCTGTAGGCGACATTGACGTCGAGGTAATACTGTTTTCCGGCTTCGTCGACCGAGATGCCCTCGAAAATCAGGTAGTCGTCGTATTTCGGCGTGATCGGACTCGGCCTGAAGATCGGGTTCTTGATGCCGTACATCGCCATGCCGCCCTTGATGAGTTCCACCTTCATGTGCACCCATCCCGCCATTTCGATGGCGCCGCAGAAAGTGATTTCCCCGTCTCCCTGGCTGAAATGCAGATCCCCCACGGAAAGTCCCGCCCCATCCACGTAGACCGGGAAATAGATCTTGGAGCCGCGCGACAAATCCTTGATGTCGCAGTTTCCGCCATGCTCCCTGGGCGGGACCGTCCTTGCGCCTGTCGCGGCGGCCTTCTCCCTGGCTTCCCCGGTGAGCTTGCCCATGTGGGCGGTCGATGGAAACGGCGGATTGGCCAGAGGCGGAACTCGCGCCGGGTCGGTTGCGATCAGCCCCGTCTCACGCTCGTTCCATTTTTCCAGCAGCGCGCGGTCCGGCAGGCAGCCGATCAGTCCGGGGTGGATGAGGCCCGCGTAGCTCACGCCGGGAACATGACGGCTCTTCGTGAACATGCCCTGGATGTCCCAGATCGATTTCTGCGCAAGCGGAAAATGATCCGTCAGGAATCCCCCGCCGTTCTTCTTCGAGAAGAATCCGTTGAATCCCCACAGGCTGTCCGGCTTCGCGCCGATATCGAGGAGCTCGACGACCAGCAGATCGCCCGGCTCCGCTCCCTTCACGCCCACGGGTCCGGAGAGGAAGTGGACGATGGAAAGATCGATGTCCCTGACGTCGTCCGCGCTGTCGTTGTTCTTGATGAATCCGCCTGTCCAGTCGTAGGTCTCGAGGATGAAATCGTCCCCCGGCTTCACCCAGCAGGCCATCGGGATGTCCGGATGCCACCTGTTGTGGATCATTTCGTTGTCGTAAGGGGATTGCCCGAGATCAACCTTGATGAGCGTATCAGTCATGATGCTTCTCCTTTTTGTGATGAATGGTTCCTAGATCGACAGGTAGCTGCTGATGACTTTGTCGTCGACGTTCGCGCGCTGGTTCTCGTAGACGAACTTGCCCTTGTCGATGACGAAAAATCGGTCTGCGATATCGAGCGTGAAGCTCAAGACCTGTTCCGAAACGATGATGGTGAGATCCCTCAGTTCCCTGATCTCTCTCAGGCTCTTCGCGATGTCCTTGATGATGGAGGGCTGTATCCCTTCCGTCGGCTCGTCGAGAAGAAGAACCTTGGGATTGGTTGCGAGCGCACGGGCGATGGCGAGCTGCTGCTGCTGCCCCCCTGAAAGGTTCCCTCCCCTTCTCGCCCGCATGTCGAAGAGCACGGGAAAGAGCGCATAGAGCTCTTCCGGGACGATGCCGTTCGCGGAAGAAGGAAGCCCGGTCTGGATGTTTTCCAGAACGGTCATATGGGAAAAGATCATCCTTCCCTGGGGCACATAGGCGATTCCTTCCTGCACTCGCCTGTAGGTATCAAGCCCTTCGAGCGCTCGTCCGTCGACCGAGATGCTTCCGCCGAACGCGGGCAGGATGCCCATCAGCGTCTTGAAGAGCGTTGTCTTGCCCATGCCGTTCCTGCCCATCACGGCGACGATTTCCTTCTTCGCGACATCGAAATTCAGATCGTGTATGACCTGACTCTGGCCGTATCCGGATTCGAGGCCCTTGACGCTAAACATTTGCCCTGACATTGGCTTCTCCTCAGTGCCCAAGATAGACTTCGATGACTTTGGGATCGTGCTGAACCTTTTCCATGTTGCCTTCGGCCAGCACTTTCCCCTGGTGCAGCACGGTGACCTTGTGCGCAATCCGCTTGACGAATTCCATGTCGTGCTCGATCACGATCATGGATCGCCCGTTCGAGATCCTGCCGAGCAGCTCCGCCGTCTTTTCGCGCTCGGATACGCTCATGCCTGCGACCGGTTCGTCGAGCATCAGAAGCGCCGGATCCTGGATGAGCAGCATGCCGATCTCGAGCCATTGCTTCTGACCGTGGCTCAGGAGTCCAGCCTGCTTTTCCAGATATTCGGACAAGAAGATCATTTCCGCGATTTCGATGATCCTGTCGGTAACATCCTGGGTGCGCTCGAACATCAGCGACCCGAAAACGCTCCTCCCCTTCGGGTACGAGATCTCGAGATTCTCGAGGACGGAAAGATTTTCGTAGATGGAAGGGGTCTGGAACTTCCTTCCCACCCCGGCCTGGACGATCCTGTGCTCCGGGAATTTCGTGAGCTCGACGCCGTTGAACTTGATCGATCCGCCGGTGGCCTTGGTCTTCCCGCAGATCAGATCGAGCACGGTGGTCTTCCCCGCCCCGTTCGGTCCGATGATGACGCGCAGTTCATTCTTTTCGACATAGAGCGTCAGATTGTCGACGGCCTTGAATCCGTCGAAGGAAACGGTCAGATCCTCTACGGCAAGTGCGAAATCATTGCTCATTTGGCAGCCCTCCCCGTATCGCATTGGAACGCACAGAAAGGCGTGCCGAAAGGAGCTTTTCGAACCAGTTCTTCAGGTAGGTCTCGTAAAGCCCTGCAAGTCCATTCGGAAAGACCATGACCACACCGATGAACATCGCGCCCATCAGGAACAGCCAGAGGGAAGGGAAGGATTCGGAGAAAGCGCTTTTCCCGTAGTTCACGAGCAGCGTCCCGTATACCGCCCCGACGAGCGACATTCTTCCGCCTATTGCCGCGAAGATCACCATCTCGATGGAGGGCACGATGCCGATGAAGGAAGGGGACATGAATCCCACCTGGAGCGTGAACATGGCGCCTCCGATGGCCGAGATCACGGCTCCCAGGCAGAAAGTGAAGATCTTGAAATTGGCGACGTCATACCCTGAGAACCTCACCCTGTCTTCCTTGTCCCTGAGCGCAAGCAGCAGTCTTCCCAGCTTGGAGGAGAGCACATACTTGCAGAGCATGATGGAGCCCAGCAGGAGCGCCGCGTTGACATAATAGAGGACATATTTCGCCGAATTGGTGTTGATGCTCCAGCCGTGCATCGTCTTCAGATCGGTGATACCGTTGATTCCGCCGGTCATGCCCTGCTGCCCTACGACAAGAATGGTGAGTATCGCTGCGATCGCCTGGGTGATGATGGAGAAATAGACCCCGCCGACACGCCGCTTGAACATCGCTGCGCCAATGAGGTAGGCGAATGCGGCAGGCAGAACGAGCGCCGCGACGATCGCGAAGGTCAGGCTGTGGAAGGGCTCCCAGAAAAGGGGAAGATGGGTGACCTGGTTCCAGTCCATGAAATCCGGTATGCCAGGGGTGGTCTGGT
Organism: Pseudomonadota bacterium; assembly: GCA_021848825.1. Taxonomy (GTDB): domain Bacteria; phylum Pseudomonadota; class Gammaproteobacteria; order Burkholderiales; family JABEVD01; genus JABEVD01. The sequence continues at coordinate 4,149 of JAJZTQ010000018.1, read as the reverse complement.
GCGCGGTGCTTATCGGGTCGGAAGCCTCCAGCTTGAGGAACATCGCCATGCAGTATCCCCCAATGCCGAAGAAGACGCCCTGGCCGAGGCTAAGCACCCCGCCGTATCCCCATACCATGACGAGCCCGACTGCCGCGAAGGCATAGGTCAGGTACTTGCCGACCATGTTGAGACGGAACACGTCGAGGCCCAGCGGCAGCACGACGAAGATGAATGCGGCCAGAATCGCCAGTTCGATCGTGCCTTTCTTGCCGCCCAACCATCTGTTGTAAAAAGCATTCATTTCAGCTTCCTCACTTTCTGACCTTGCTTGAGAAAAGACCTTCGGGACGCATCATCAGGATGACGATGATCGACAGGAGCGTGACCACCTTGCCCATGGCATTGGTCATGAAGAAGGTCAGGATGGATTGCGCCTGGGCGATCGAAAAAGCCGACGCCACGGTGCCGAGAAGGCTTGCCGAGCCGCCGAATACCACCACGAGGAAGGTGTCGACGATGTACAAGGAGCCGCTCGTCGGTCCCGTGGAGGCGATGGTCGTGAAGGCGGCGCCGGCAATTCCGGCGATGCCGCATCCCGTCGCGAAAGTGAGCCTGTCGATCTTCTTGGTGTTGATGCCGACGGCGCCTGCCATGACCCTGTTCTGGGTGGTGGCGCGAACCTTGATTCCCCAGCTCGACTTGAACAGAAAGCCGATCACTGCAGCGGTCACGACGATCGATACGGCCATGACGAAAAGGCCGTTGAGCGGTATGTCGATGTCAGGGGTGGCTTTCCATGATCCCATCAGCCAGTTCGGAAGCGTGGCGCTCACTTCCCGCGCGCCGAACAGGGAGCGGAAGATCTGCTGCATGATGAGGCTGAGTCCCCAGGTGGCGAGCAGCGTGTCGAGCGGCCGCCTGTACAGGTGCCGGATCATCAGGAATTCGACCAGATAGCCTATCAGGAAGGCTATCGCGAAAGCCGCGATGATGGCGATGATGAAGTAGTAAGGCATGATCTCTGGGAAATGCTTTTCGACGATTTTCGAGCAGAAATAAATCGTGTAGGCCCCGATGGTCATGAATTCTCCATGGGCCATGTTGATCACGCCCATCTGTCCGAAGATGACGGCCAGGCCTAGCGCCATCAGCAAAAGCACGCTGAACAGACTCAGGCCGGAGAATCCCTGCATGACCAGGATTGACCATAGATCCGATAATGAGTAGCCATCCATTCAAGTTCTCCGATATTCGAGTTGGTTGAAGGGGCCGCCATGCGGCCCCTTGACTGTCAATATCCTTTCGGGAAAGGGTTGGGCATGATGTAGGGTGAGGTGTAGACGATGTCCGCCTGGCCGTCTGCACGCCATTCGCCGATCCTGAGCTTGGTTTTCAGGTGATGGTTGGGCTCCAGATAGACCATGCCTTCCGGCGCATCAAACGTGATCGTGCCGCTTTCTTCGGCCTTCACCACCTTGTCCGTATCGAAGCTTCCGGCCTTCTCGACAGCCGCCTTCCAGATCCAGGGGCCTTCGTAGGCAGCCTGCGTGACGTCTCCTATCGGCGCACCTGCTCCCCACATTGCCTTGAATTGCTTGACGAATTCCTGGTTCTTGGGGGTATTGAGCGACTGGAAGTATTTCATTGCCGAATAGAATCCGACGAGATTCGGGCCGCCTATGCCCTTTGCCTCGTCCTCGGTGACGGAAAGGGTCAGAAGCGTATGGTTCTGACCGTTGATGCCCGCAGCCTTGAGCTGCTTGAACCAGGAGACGTTCGAGCCGCCCACCACTGCCGCGTAGATCACGTCCGGATGCTTCAGGCGGATCTTGTTGATGGTGGAGCCGAAGTCGGTGCTGCCGAGTGCGGCATATTCCTCGCCCACCACCGTGCCGTGGAGGACCCGGGTGATGTATTCGCGGGCGAGCTTCATGGTCGTGCGGGGCCAGATGTAATCCGAGCCGATCAGGTAGAAGGTTTTCGCATGCTTCGTCTTAGCAACCCAGTCGAGTCCTGCGAAGACCTGTTGAGTTGCCTCCTGCCCCGTATAGACGACGTTCTTGGATTGCTCGAGCCCTTCGTAGAAGGTCGGGTAGTAGAGCAGGCCGTTGTCGCGCTCCAGGACCGGAAGGACGGCCTTGCGGGAAGCGGAGGTCCAGCAGCCGAATATGGCCGCGACATGGTTTTCCTCGAGCAGCTTCTTCGCCTTTTCCGCGAAGGTCGGCCAGTCGGATGCGCCGTCTTCCTGGATGATCTTGATTTTCCTGCCGAGAATGCCGCCCATCGCATTGATCTGGCTGATGGCAAGCTTTTCAGCCTCGATCGCGCCAGTTTCGGATATGGCCATCGTTCCGGTCGAGGAGTGGAGCTGGCCGACGATGACTTCCTTGTCGGTGACGGCAAGCCCGGTGGTGTCGACTTTGGAAGTCGGGAAGCTGTCCGCGAAGGCGCTGGCTGCTGCCAAAAGAAGCGTGCCAGCGGCGAGATGAGTGATGGTTTTGCGCACCACCGGGCGAAGCGAAGTTTTGTTTACTGACATGGCAATTTCTCCTTTATATTGACTGTGCTTCCGAAATTTTCCGGCGATTCCAGAATAGGGATTCGGGCAGATCGCTGAAATACGTCACCTGACTTATGTCCGGCTGAAAAAGGGAGCGGGGAAACCCCGCCCCAGGTGTGAACACGTTTAATACTGGAACTGGAAGCCGAGAATAAACTGGTTCCTGCTGGAATAGGGCGCGATAAGGCGGTTGTCCTGAAGCTTCGAATAGACCGCGCTCAGCCTCGCATCATGACCGTCTATCACGTAATTGACGCCGACGTCGTTCTGCTTTTCGGTCGTCTGGGAAACGTCCCGCTTGAAGTTCTGCGTCCTCAGGAAAGGCTGGAATTTTCCCCAGCCCACGGTTTCAGGGAAAAGGTATTCGACGGTCGCGAGATAAGCCTTTCCTGCGACCAGTCCGCCGACGTTGCCCTGCCCGGCTGGACCAGTGCAGATCCCGGATCCGGGTTCACCCGAATTGCAGTCGACAGCCCCGAGGCCGTACTTGTAGTAGGCGCCTTCCAGGGTGAATACACCGGCTGCCGGAAGCTTCTTCTCGAAAAGCAGGTCGGCACTCCAGGAATTGTAATCTCCCGCACTGGTCGGCGAGGAGCCCACCCCGTCCTTCTGGTGCTGGTAGACGAGTCCCAGCGTAAGCAAGTCTTTTTCACCGTAGTAAGTGCTCGCCTCGTAATAGGCCGGGGCGGGCTCCGGATCGAGGAAGTTGATGGCCAGCCTTCCAGCATAGAGGAGATTCCCGGCTGCGTTGGATCCGCCTGCGACGACGTTATGGCCGACGAATGTGCCGACCGAGTACACGAGCTTTCCGCCCATGGGTTTGCCCCAGGCCATCAAGCCATTGTCTCGGCCGATGGCCAGGTTGGGATAATCGGAAACGAAGGGAAACTGCCAAACGTTGAGATAGAAGGGGCCGTCGAGATTGGATCTGTCGGAAGGCGGAATCGTCCTCCCCATCCAGATGTTGAAGTCGTTGTTGAATTCCAGTTTGGCTATTCCATCCATGAGGACGATCTTTCCCGAAGAGTCCCTTTCCGTGTTGAAGGTTCCCTTGATCATGTTATTGAGCTGACCGCTGATGTAGAGGCGGAAATTCTCGACATCGAACGTATTCGAGTTTGAAGTGCCGTCAGGGGCCCCGTACTGAAGATTCGTGTAGCTCGATCTCACCCCGAAACCGAGCGAAAGGGACTTGTCCCCCGTCATCTCGTACGTCTGCCCGGCAGAGGCATTCGTTATTCCGCTCAGACCTGCCATGACGGCAAGCCCTGCCCTGAGCATTTTCATTTTCTTGTTGTGCCGGCTTTCCCTTTTCATCGTTTTGCTCCTCAGGTTCGTAAAAGAATGGGTCCAAATTACGGCGCCAGTTTATTGAACCGGAGGCAGGGAAATGAATACGTCAGATTGCGTATGCCTTCGATGAATCAGTCGGTTACACCGCTCGCATGCTCCTGGAATGCGTCAGATGAGGGTTCGGCTCGGCCGTTGAAATCGCCTTCGGGCTTACTGCTCTCTCATGGCGAGGGAATAGCATTGGCGGTTCAATGCCTGGAGGCCCGTCTCTTCAACCTCATCTGGCATCAAGACATCAGCGCAGACTCAAGACA
>JAJZTQ010000017.1 GCA_021848825.1 Pseudomonadota bacterium | reverse complement strand
AGCGCGCGGATAGGCCGATACCCGGCCCAGGATCGAGGCCAACCCAATTATGAGCCAGCCGCCAAACGGTTTGATAATCCTTACTGTCGAGATACATCGGGCTCGGTTTTCTGTTCGCTTTCGTGCAAAAGCGCCGTGATCGCCGATTCGAGGAGCGGCAGTTCCTGTTCGACGATATTCCAGATCAGGTCGATATCCACACCCAGATATTGATGCGCCAGGATGTTCCTCGTACCGGCTATTTGCGCCCACGGTATGGCCGGGTAACCGGATGAAAGCTGCTCGGTTCCGAAATCCTTTACAGCCTGCCCGATCACTTCGAGATTGCGAATCACTGCATCCTGCACCATTTCGTCTTGCAGAAAACCAGATTTTCCGTCTTTCGTGAAGCGCCTGATTTTTTCCAGACAGTCCCGGATATGACAAAGATAAACCGTGGAATCCTTGGTCACAGCGCCACGGCCTCTTTCAGGATGCTTTCTTTCAAATAGCGATTGATGGATTTGTCGGTGATCACATCAGTTTTGCGCCCGACGAGCTGCTCGATATCCTGCTGTAGCCCGATGAGATCGTAAAGACTCCTGTCAGACTCCATCGAAACCAACAGGTCGAGATCGCTAGTTTCATCATCCTCGCCCCGAACCACGGAACCAAACACGCGAACCTCCTTCGCGCCGTGGCGGAACGCGATAGCCAGTATTTCTTTCCTCTTCCTCCGAAGAAGCTCAAAGGTCTTCATGATAAGTCCACGTCGATATATGAAGAAATTATCCGCTTTTTCTACTCGCCAAATCAATGACCATTGCTGATCTCTTGAGGCCCATGCAGGCCTGGAAATACTCGGCAATCTGTTGCATCGGCGTGCTCAGCCGCTCGAGTCCGAAATGATCTGATTGTCCGCATCCGGACTGGACGAATTTGAACGCCCGGATCAACGGGAAGAAATCAGGACATCAGCATTCGCAGAAGAATTTACAGCTGTCCCTGCCCGCCTCCTTCGCGCAGTACATGGCATGATCCGATTGCCTGACCAGGGTCTCGAGATCATCGCTGTCGTCGGGAAAGACTGAAATGCCGATGCTGCCGCTTATCCTGCAATCATGGCCGTGAACGACAAAGGGTTGGGCCAGGGCAGCATTGATTTTCCTCGCTACAGACTCCGCATCTTCATTCTGCCTGATATCGTGCAGGATGAAGATGAACTCGTCCCCTCCCGTTCTGGAAACGATGTCTTCCTCCCTGACGTTCTCCCTGAGGCGCAGTGCGACCTGCTTCAACAGTCCGTCCCCGGTATCGTGGCCGTGGAGGTCGTTCACTTCCTTGAACCCGTCAAGGTCCAGGAAAAGAAGGGCGAGCTTCTGGTTCCGACGCCTGGCAAGTGAAATGCACTGCCTCAGCGTGTCGTAAAAGAGCGCCCTGTTTGGAAGTCCGGTGAGCGAATCGTAATGAGCGAGATTCCAGATTTCCTCTTCCGCACGCTTTCTCAGGGTCACATCCCGCGTCACGCCCACCACCCGCACCGCTTTGCCTTCCCGATCGAAGCTCACCGCCTTTCCCTGCCCCAGGACCCACTTCATTTCGCCCGTCCTGGAACGAATGCGGTATTCCGCACGGTATTCGGCCGCTCTTCCGGCAACATGATCCTGCATGGCGCCGAGCACCCTTTCCCGGTCTGCATCGTCGATGAGTTTCGACCACTCTTCCAAGGATTGCGGCCTTTCCCCTGAGCCATAACCGAGGATCTTGCCCCACTGCGAGTCGAAACTGAGGCGCCCCGATGGAATATCGAGATCCCATGTCCCCTCGTCCGCGCCCGAGAGCGCGAGCTTCAGCCGCTCCTCGCTCTCGTGAAGCTTCCTTGCAGTCTGCCTTTCGCCTTCGAGCATCTTACCGGCCTTGCGGATGACCACGACACCGGCCAGGACGTTGAATGCGGCGGTTCCCCCGAGGAACCACCAGACCAGTGTTATCATCTCGGCATAGCTGCGTTCGATCTTCTTCCCGAGTTCCTCCATCCTGCCCTGGTTCCGGACCGCGAGAAGATTCACCTCCTTCTCGAGCCTGTCATAGGTCGCGGCACTTCTCCTGAAAGCGATCTTGAGCTCATCTCCCTGTTGCCCCTGCTTCATCAGTTCGACTATCCGCATTCTCGAATCGTGCCAGTCGTCCACGAACTGACCCATTCCGGAAGCCAAGTTCCCAGCGAGATCGGCATCGAGCCTTCGCTCGAGCGCATGCGTTTGTTCCGGATCGATTCCTGACTTGCCGTCGGAAAGGACGAAACCCAGCATTCCATCGTGAAGGCGCAACAAAACAGTGCGCGCATCCATCCCTGCATTGGCAGCGTCGATGGATTCGACATATTCGTGAGGCGCAAGGGAATTCATGCGCGACACGCCATAGGAGATGGCCGCGCCTGTGGCTATCACCGAAACGGAAATGAAGAGCAGGCTCGATGTGATCAGGAAAGGCGGCTTCTTGAGATTCATCATTTCCATCCCGGTTGCCAGACATATGCCATGGGGCGCGCCGCTGTGCTTCAGGAGACAGCAATATCCGCGCCATCAGGGCCCTGGGCGCTCTTTTTATCCACCAGAATCAGTTTCTTGCAAGACATTGCCGGCGTCAGTCTGGAACTTCATAGCCACCACCCTATCTCATTGTTTTTTATATGTTTAATTTGAGCCCAATAAATAGGCGCACCTGTAAAAGTGCTTTGTGAAAAAGATGTTGCAGCACATGCCATGGCGTTGTCAACAAACTTATCCACAGAATTTGTGGATTAAAAACTTAGTTCATATTGATTATGGGGTTAAGTGAGAAATGCGAACAAAAACCTGAGAACCTCGCCCTAAATTCGCATTCCATATTCGGCATTCTGCCGAGAAGTTGTCAAACCGGAATTTCAGATAACACTCATTTTGGAAGCGGATCTTCTCCAGGCACCCACCGCCCGTTTTCGCTTATCCATTTCAGCAGGGCATCGAAAGGCATGGGGACGCCGATATGGAATCCCTGACCCTGATCGCAGTGGTGATCCAAGAGAAAGGCAATCTGTTCTTCCGCTTCTATTCCCTCGGCGATGACGGGCATGCCGAGACTGTGCCCCATGGCGATGATCGCGGCGATCAGAGCCGCATCTTCCTTGTCTGTCGTCATGTCCCGCACGAAGGACCGGTCTATCTTGAGCTGACGGACGGGATAGCGCTTCAGGTAGCCGAGGCTGGAATAACCCGTGCCGAAATCGTCTATCGATATCGTGACGCCAAGCGCATCCAGTTCCGAAAGGGCGGCAGCAACGCCGCTTCTTTCGTCCATCAGCAGGCTTTCGGTGATCTCCAGCTCGAGACGGCCGGCTTCGATGCCATGACTTGATAGCGCATCCCGGATGAGGCCGACAAAATCTCCGCTCATGAATTGCCTGGCGGAAATGTTGACGGCGATTTCAAGCGCAGCAACGCTTTCCATCCTTTTCGCATCTCTGCATGCCGTCTCGAGCACCCATTTCCCGATCGGCACGATGAGGCCTGTTTCTTCGGCAAGTGGAATGAACTCTTCCGGAGAGACATACTGACCATCTCTTTTTCTGAGACGAAGCAGCGCTTCCACGCCGACTATGATTCCTGATTTCAGATCGACCTTCGGCTGGTAAAACATGGAAAAGCCTTCATTTTCGATGGCACTGCGCAATGACCGTTCGATATCCATCCGCTCCGCCGCCCCGACGTCCATCTCCCTCGAATAGATCCTGTATCCGTTTCTGCCATGTTCCTTCACCCAGTACATGGCCACGTCGGCGCACCGCAACAGCTCGTTGAGGTCTTTTCCGTCTCGCGGGCAGATGCTGAAGCCGATGCTCGACGTGATGTGCAGTTCCTGCGTTCCCGTATTGACCGGGACCATCAGCGCTTTCAGGATGCGCTCGGCAACGATCGCCACACCGGCTTCATCCGTCTCGGCAAGCAACAGAACGAATTCGTCCCCTCCCATCCTGGCCAGGGTATCCGAAGGCCTCATGCCTGATTTGACTCGCTCCACGAATTCCCTGAGCAGCCTGTCGCCGATGTGATGCCCCATGGAATCGTTGATGTTCTTGAAACGGTCGATATCCATCATGCCGAGGGCAAAAGAGACATTTTTCCTCTGCTGTAGCTCTATCGCCATGTTCACCCTGTCCTCGAGCAGGGCACGATTGGGAAGGCCTGTCAGCACATCATGCAGCGCGATATGCCTGATGTATTCCCTCATCCTTTTCTCTTCGGCAATATCGTAGGCAATGCCCAGAAATCCCTGAACGACGCCGCCTTCGTCCTGGAGCGGGGTCATCGAAAGCCTCACCGGGAACCGGGAACCGTCCTTCCGGATATAAGTCCATTCGTGCTCTTCATGAACATATCTTTTGGCCTTCGCCGCAAACACCTCGAAATCGGGCGCCACTTTCTGATGCAGTTCCTGGCTGAGGGCCTCGGCTCTTTCCCTGATTTCATCCATGTCGTGAAATTTCAGCAGCGTGGTTTTTCCGACCACTTCATCAGCCCTGTACCAGAGCATGCGTTCTGCCGCCTTGTTGAAGGTGATGACCCTGCCTTCGACATCGGTCGAAATGATCGAATAGGCAGCGCTTTCCAGAATCGCCGTGCGTAGCCTGTTCGAGGATTCGAGCTCCCTCAAAAGGCGCTTTTCCTGGGTGATGTTGCGGGAAGTGACGGCAACCCCTTCCGGCATGGCCACCACCTGGCGCTGGAACCACAGAACCTCTCCATTTTCCCCCATTCGGGAAAACTCGCTGACAAAAGGCTTGCCAGACAAGACGACGTTACGGAATTGGGCGAATGCCTCCATCTGTTCCGGAAAGCTTTCCAGAAAGGAGCGCCCCAGCATTTCGTCGACCGACATCGCCATCATCCGTGCAGCATGGGAATTGGCATAGACATGTCTGAAATCGACGATTTCGCCTTTGCTGTTCCTTGCGCTCTCCAGGATGACGAAAGCATCCGGGCTGCTCTCCGTCGCCGCCTCGAAGCGCGCCCTGGTGTTTCTTTCGGCTGCATGCGCGCTCGCAAGCGCTGCGGCAAGCGGTTTGACACGGGTACGCACAAGCCAGAGCCCGGCCGCAATCAGGGTGGCGACGAGCGGGAATATGAAAAACAATTCCCGCCTGACAGGGGCATACACTTCGTTGATGTCCATACGGAGCACCAGACCCAGACCGGTTCGCCCTATCGGCCCGTAAGCGGAGAGCACCTTGCGGCCCCGGTAATCATTCATGGCGGCGATGCCGTTGCTGCCGGCAAGCGCGTGCGCCATGGGGAGCGGTACGCCATCGACGGCGTCGGGAACCACATACATGCCTGCCTGTTCGCGCTGCGGGTAGCACAGCAGCCTCTTGCCATCGAGGCGGCCGCACATCGGCATCGTCCCCGTTTCTCCCCAGTGCATGGACTCTGCGAACATCCGGTCGAGACGGGGGAGCGGCAGCTCGAAAACGATGAATCCGCCCCGAACCGCGCCCGGCAGCCTCACCCGAAGGAAATATCCTTTTTCCCAGAGGAGCGTCGCATCCACTTTGCGCATCAGGCGGATGCCGGGAACCGAAGCCGGAACCAGGCTCCCCGCAATGACCCTTGTTTTTCCGCTTTGCTCGATGGCGATGCCGGAAAAGCGGCTTGCGATCAGGTTGTCCACCCCTTTCAGGGGCGCGTCTGGATGTTCGAACCAGGATGCCTCGGCGGACCTGAGTCGCGCATTGTCGGAGGCCACCATGATCTGCTGCATCTCGTAATCGATCGCGGTATCGATGTAGGATCTTCTCGAGTCGAGAGTCTGCATCATGTCCGAAACGGATTGCCTGAAGATCGCCTCTTCGAGAAATTTCATCCCGACCAGAACGGTGGCAAGCGAAGTGAACGCAACCACGAATGCCGTTATGCGGTAGATTCTGAGCTCTGGAGGAACTTCGGCCGGACGCCTGCCTGAAGAAAGAAGGAGAAAAATCAGGCCAATGCCGAGCAGCGCCATGCCGATGGCTGTCGTCAGGGACATCCAGATCAGCCCTGTCTGGACATAGATCTTTTCGAAAAGATCCTGAAACCTCAGGAAATAACCAAGCGAGACCGCCGAACCCATGAGGAGCAGAAAAGCGGCCATCGTCCAGGCAACGATCGCGGCTTTTCGACCCTTTCCTCGCCGCCAGGCGAGCGTGCCGATACCGAAAGCCAGGAAGCCGAGCGCCGTTTCTGGCGACATGTGGCCGGTCATCCGGTGCTGTGCCGGTATCGAAGCGAGCAGCCCCATGAACTCCAGATCAATGCCTGCCGCGAGTCCGACAAGCCTTGCCCCGGAAAGCAGCAGCATCGTCCCTATCAGCAGGGCCGAATATTTCCCTGAATTCATCAGGGAAAGGCCGCCGAGCAGGAAGCAGAGCGCCGTTTCCGGCACCATGGGGCTCCAGTCGGGCCTGATGCGCGTCAGAAGCGGGAAACCGAAGATCCAGCCGAAGATGGCAATGCCGCCCAGCAACGAAGCGGACATGCCGGCCAGAAAAATGATTCTGCCATTATGATTTCCCTGCGAAACAGGCATCATGCCAAGACCGGCTCCAGTATTCTTCCTACAAGCATAGCCGATTTGACATCCATCCATGAAAATCGGGAACGCCCGCTTCCCTATTCGAGGCATCGGTGCTTCAATGGATTGTCCTGTCCCGAGATCGATCGATGTGGCCGCTTCTTTTCCTGCTGACGACATCTGCTGATGCGGGTGAAATACCCGAGCCTTCGGTCAGCGCAATCCTTTCAGGCTCCGAAATCGAGGTGAAGAGTTCGATCGTCCTCCCTGTGAAACCCTGCACGGCCTACGCCATGCTGACCGACTACGATGATTTGCCGCAATTCATTCCGGGACTCGTCGAGAGCCGCTCCCATCGCATTTCGAGCCACCTGTACGACGTCTTGCAGGTAGGAGAAGTGCCCGTTTTCATCTTCAATATGAAGATGACTTCCCTGCTTGAAATGAAGGAAACGCCGGACAGGAAGATCACCTTCAGGCAGATAAGAGGCGACTTCGCTTCCTATGAAGGGGAATGGGATTTCTCGAAAGAAAAGGCGGGAACGCTTGTCCGCTACAGCGCAAACATGCGCTTCAAGCCTTACGTTCCCCTGCTTCTGGCGAGATCGATACTGGATGAAGACGTGAAGGAAAAATTCGCCGCGATAGGCAGGGAGTCAGTCGACCGCAAGCATCTTTTCGAGTGCTCGTGAAGCCGCGCCTTCCGGCGCGGCGCCCGGCGCTCAATTTTTCCTGTTGAACATGTAGACGCTGCTCAGAATGATGGTGTCGATAACGATGAATGCTGCAATGCCGAAAGCCCAGTAGTTCATGATCATCCTCCTTCTTGTCTGTGAAATGACATCATATCCTTTCTGATGTCATGGTCATTATGATCGCTGAAAAAACCGGCTGTCAAGCAAATTCTTGCAAAATGTTCAACAAATTCAATTAAATACGAATCCTTCTCATTCGCGGAATCATTGCCTGTTAGCGGTGAATGATGAATCGGAGCAGGATTGCGAAGAGCATGCCGAGCACCACATACCATATCCATGAAAGCCTTTTCTCGGCAAAGGGATCGGCAAGCGCGCGTTCTGACCCTTCCGGAAGCTTCGCCATTCCGGTCAGCGAAGTGCCGAACGGTATGTTGATCCTGGCCCTTGAATTCACAGCCCATCCGTTCGCGTCCAGTATCGGTCCCAGGTTTCTCTGCCTGAGCTTGAGCCAGGCTATCACCATCGATGGGCCCGATATCGCCATCACCAGGAAGAAAAGGGCGAAAGGAACCTGCCAGAATTTCAGGCCCAGAAGCCCGGTGACGACGGATGCGAGCGCAGTGCCTATCGCGCCGACTGCAAGGCCTATGGCCGCGAATATGCCTGCGAACTTGCCGACATCGAACGGCGGCTTGACCTCCGCCTTGCCGGACTCGAGAACCGCCTTTGCGGCGCTTTCCTGCATGGCTCGGGTGCGGGATGCAGCGATCTTCTGGATCTGTTCCCCCACCAGTTTTCCCACCGTCTTGTAGGGAGAAAGGAAAGCCTGCCTGATGCTGATGGGATGATCGATGATCCTGATCACCGTCGCGTCCCAGTCGCGTCCCTCCCTGTCGTAGAAGACGCCGTTCCGGCCCGCAATGAGCTGATCCGAATCCCCTGCCGTGAAGGCGGCAGCGATCGTCATCCTTTCGCTTCCGCGCCTCAATTCGCAATAGGCGAGGCATATTCTGCTCAAGGTCGCGAGCTGGGCATGCTTGGCGACATCTTCGACGGTCACGCAGAGCTCGCAGCTCCTGCCATCGAGAAAGAGCGTGCCTGCCTGAAAAATGGCCTTTCCTCGCCCGGTATAGAAATCCCTGAAGGAGACGAAATTGTCGACGAAAGAACGGATGTCCCTGCAATACCTCAAGAGCTTCTCCAGGGAGGCGATCCCCTTCACTTCCGGTTCGAGCGCGAGATCCTTTTCGATCAGCTCTTCCAATGCTGCCTTCGCCTCCTGGCAGGCAAGCTCGATGATCCTTTCTTTCCCCAGCTTCTCCACCGAAACTTCAGGCTTTTCCGAAAGCCATTTCTCGTAAGCTTCGAGTTTCGCTGAAATCGAATGGTATTCTTCCTCCTTCAGGCTGCTCCTGTCCCCGATGAGCGGGATGACTGCGGCTTTCCTGAAGGCCTCCACTTCATCCTTCCACAACGGATTCAGTCCCTCTTCCAGAGGAAGGGGCTTGCCTGCTTCAGCTTTCGCAACAGGAAAGGCTGAAATTTCGCTGTCCGCATCCGCAAGATCGAGCGCGGCGAGCCTGGCAAGATCCTCCTCCGAACGGTTGATCGAAGTCTCCGCTCTTCGGTCGTATTCCACCATTGCGCATCGCCTGTAATAATCGGCTGCCTTTTCCTTCAACGCCATCCAGGATTTCGCTGCATTTCCAGTTTCTTCGCCGAGACAAAGAACCGAAGAATCCGCCTTCCCCAGCCATTCCCCATATCGCGCTATTTCATCGAAAAAGGAATCGATGCCTTCCTGGGTCAGCCCTTCCTTCCCCGTGCAGTCGAAAATGTCCCGCATGAGGCCTTTTTCTTCCTCGTCCCTGGCGGCATCGATGGGGACGACCCCGTCTCCGTTGAAGGGCATGTCCGCGATGATCTCCTTCATCTCCAGGCAGTCGGAAAGCCCTATCTCTTCCCTTTCCTCCTTTCCCAGAGCCTTCAGCACATGCCGGGAGGCGGCAGTCAATTCTTCGCCGGAAAGGCAGGAAAGCGGGAGAATGTCGACTCCCTTTGCCAGCCATTCTGGATCGTTCAATTGCGAAGCCGCCCATTCGACGGCCGCCACGACGTCTTCGGCCCTGACATGGCCGTCCCCGTCGGAATCCAGCAGGGAAAGCGTGTCGGGATCGAAAAATGTTCCCTTGACCGGGCAGCTCAATGCGACCCAGAGCTTCCTGTCCAGCTCGTCCAGCGAGGCGAGCTCACTCCCGCTCTCCAGGCTCACCTGATCGAATCCGCCAGCACTGAAGAAGCGCCATTTCTTCATTTTTCAGCCTTTCTTTTAGTCGAAATCATTTTATCAGCCTCCTGAACATCGAACGCCTGGAAAGCCACAGCAGGAAAAGAAGCCAGGAAAAGAGTATCGGGATCGTCCTGGGTTCGAAAGGGAATCCGAGCGTCAATGTCCTCGCCAGGGATGCGACGGAAGTGAGGGGGAAAAACCAGGCCAGGAGCTGCAGGGAATTGGGAAGGGTATGGAGAGGATAGAATACCCCGCAGAAAAGGAACATGGGAAAAACGAGCAGGTACTGGGGATAGGAAAGCTGGTCTATGTTCTTGCAGAACCCGGCTGCAGCAAGCCCCATCCCTGAAAAAAGGAGCGAGCCCAGAAAGACCAGGGGAAGAAGCGTCAAAAGCGACATCACCGGGAAATTGCCGGTGGCTACCCCGATCAATGCCACGACCTCGGCTGCAAGCGCGGATTTGCTTGCATCCCAAAGGAGTTCCCCCCAGAGCACTTCGGAGAGCGTGATCGGGGTCACGGCTATGGCATGGAATATCTTCTGGTAATACATCCGGATGAATCCGCCGTATGCCCCTTCGTAGAATCCCTGGAAAAGCACGGTCTGGGCGATGATCCCCGCAAAGACGAAGCTCCTGTAGGAAAGGTGCATGCCGCCTGCAGAAAGATTCCCTATCAGCCCCCCCACGCCGTAGCCGAATGCCAGCATGTAGAGCACAGGCTCGATGAAGGTCGTCACGAGATAATAACCCATCCCCTTGTAGAATACGGAGAAATACCGCAGCCATACCTGACCTATCCCCCAGAGCGCGTCTTTCATGTCTGCACCAGGCTGCTTCCCGTCAGCTTCAGATAGACGTCCTCGAGATTCGGCCTCCTTTTCCAGTGCACGCCCGGCCTGACTTCCTCATCCACGGTTTCCACCGGAACATGTCTCGCTATCAGGTTTTCGGGGGAATCGATGTCGAGCAGCTTTCCCCGGTAAAGTATACCTATCCTGTCGCAGAGTCTTTCCGCCTCGTCCATGTAATGGGTGCAGAGCAGGATCGCCGTTCCCCGCGTCCTCTCCTTTCCCAGTATTTCCCAAAGCCTTCTTCTCGCATCGGGATCGAGCCCCACAGTGGGTTCGTCGAGTATCAGAACGGCAGGCATGGCGAGGAGCGACCGGGCAACCTGGAGCCGCCTTTTGAGCCCTCCCGAGAGGCTCTCTACAGGCTCGAATGCCTTGTCGCTCAGCCCGAATTCCGCGAGCAGCATTTCCGCCCTCGAAACGGCATCTCTTGCTTCCATCCTGAAATAGCGTCCATGCCTCACGAGCTGGTCGATGACATTGAAATCCGAATCGAGCGTCTCCTCCTGGCTGCACACGCCGAGCGATCTCCTTGCAAGTCTCGGCTCCCGCCCCACATCGCGGCCGTTCAGCACCACATTTCCGCTCGTCGCGGGATAGAACCCGGAAATGCACTGTATGGCCGTGGATTTTCCCGCTCCGTTCGGACCCAGCAGGCCGAAGCATTCCCCTTTCCCGATTTCGAATGAAATGTCGGAAACGGCTTCGAGTCCGTTCCCGTAACGCTTCGAGAGATGTGAAACGATCAGGGGAGACATGATGCAATGTTATCACCCGACGTGGGTTTTGCGACATCAGCCCCAGCGCGATCGATGAATTATCGAAAAATGTGAAATTCGCGCTCAGGAAGAACAGCTGACCTCGATCGCGGGCAGATCGCTCGAAGGCGGCTCGGCATAGCGCTCGTTTTCCGGCTGCTCATCATAGGGACGGGACAGGATCTGCATCAGTTTTCCGATTTCGGAATAGTCACCCGACTCCGCCTTCTCTATCGCTCCCTGGGCGAGATGGTTCCTGAGCACGTATTTCGGATTGACCGAATTCATTTTCGAAATGCGCAAGCATTCTTCCATTGCCTCGGCAGCTGTCCTCGCCCGGTAATCGGAAAGCCAGGTTTCGTCCATTCCTTCTACCCATTCGGGTCTTGCCAGGTTCCTGAAGCTCTTCGTGAAATCGAGTCTTTTGTTCTGGAGCAGGGTCAGAAATCGACCGACAAGCGCAGCATCCCCTTCCCTGACTTCGGCAAAACCGAGCTTCCCGGTCCAGAGTCTCAGCGCCTCCCTGGAGAAGGCTGAAACATACCCCTTGTATATTTCGGAGGCCATTTGAGCCCCTTCCTCATCGTTCTCGGAGAGAAGGGAATAGGTCGCCTGGAGCAGGCATGAAACGTTCCACAGTCCGATGTCGGGCTGTGCGCCGTAGGCATACCTTCCCTCGTAGTCCGAATGGTTGCAGACATGATGCTGCCTGAAAACATCCATGAATCCGAAAGGGCCGTAATCGATGGTGAGCCCCAGTATCGAGAAGTTGTCGGTATTCATGACGCCGTGGCAGAAGCCCATGGATTGCCATTTCGCCATCAGCTTCGCCGTTCTCTCGACCACTTCGGAAAGCCAGGAAGCATATTTCTCCGGTCCTTCGAGGTGAGGGAAATGCGCCGAGATGACATGGTCCGCGAGGGCGCCCAGCACTTCCCTGTCCCCGCTGAAATACTCGAAATGGCCGAACCTGACGAAGCTGGGGGAGACCCTGCAGACGATTGCAGCCGTCTCCATTCTTTCCCTCGCGACAGGAAGCGGCGAAGAAACGAGGGAGAGGCAGCGGGTGGTCGGCACGCCGAGCGCATGCATCGCCTCCGAACAGAGATATTCTCTTATGGACGAGCGCAATACCGCCCGCCCATCGGCTCCCCTCGAATAAGGGGTTCTGCCCGAGCCTTTCAGCTGAAGCTCCACCCTCTTTCCGTCCGCCCTGACGATTTCCGCTATCATGTGCGCCCTGCCGTCCCCGAGCCTTGACACCCATGAGCCGAACTGGTGCCCTGCATAGACGGAGGAAATCGGCGCATAGCCAGGCCACGGCCTGTTTCCGGAAAGGATTTCCAGGAGGATCTCTTGTTCCGGGTCGATCCCCATCTCTTTCGCGAGCGGGACATTGAAATGCGCCATTTCCGGCTCGGGAAGGGGATCCGGATCGGTCCGGGTGTGGCAGGATTTCAGCTCTGCGAAGCGCGAATCGAGCCTGATCTCGTCAACGTTGTTCATGTTTCACTGCAAGTGGAAATCGCTCATTCTATCGCGAAACCGGGAAACAATAGCCCGCTTTGAAAAGTGGGTTCAGATGTCTTCTTCCATCGCATCCATCGCGATCAATTGCTCCCTGAACGCCATGTGGGCGTAGAATGCTTCCCTGGGGTCGAGAAGCGGATCTTTTTGAAGCGCGAAGATCGCCAGGTCTTCGTTGAGATGGATCCGGTATGCCTTGACGTCCCGCGAGATCGCCGCAGCGCATTCGTCGAAATCTTCGTCGGCTTCGGGCCAGAGCGCGCGGATTTTCAGCACGAAATCCTTCCTGTCGAATGCGAACCAGGCATGAGGACGTCCCTGATGCGGGACCTCGACGATATAGATCATTTTCAGTCTCTCGCCGTCATGGCCTTGTTCTGCGCCTTCCTGATGCGCTCGGAAATCGCCTGAGGGTCGGATTCAAGCGCTTTCCTCCCCTCCTTGAGCGCAGCCTCCGCAGCAAGCGCCTGTTCCCAGGTGAGCGAAACACGTCCAGCCATGTGCGTCGCCTCAGGCATCGCCTTCATGATGTTTTCCCTGAAAGTTTTCCGTGATTCAGGCAAGACGGATGCCAGAATGCAATTCCTTGATTTACAAGATCCGCATCGAGATGCGATTGTCCATAATGCGACAACTCCCCGACATTTTGTCATCCCTTTCTGGCAGCATCTTCTCGGTGCCTGGTCTTGAATTATCAGTTTCTGGACAGCCGCCATCATCCTGCCGCGTTCTTTCCGCATTTCCGTCAGAAAAGAAAGTGATAATTCAAGACCAGGCACCAGAAGCGAGAAGCGTCCAAAGCCAACCAGGTGCCGAATGCCTACTGCTGGCATGCTTGCCGACAATCGACTTGATAGCGTGGATGGCGGCTCCTGGCACTCAGCGTAAGCGGGAACGCGCAGACGACCTCGCGGGCGGTGATCCCCGTTTCTTTCCGCCGGACTATCCTTATGCTATCAGGTTCAATCATATCGCCATGAGATTCTCGTCTGGGATCGTCGTTGTCAGGAAAGCCGAAAAAGGCTGGCTGATTTTGCTGCTTCGGGCCTATGCAAACTGGGGCTTTCCGAAGGGCATGGCCGAATCATGCGAAAGCCCGATCGAGACTGCGATCAGGGAAACGGAAGAGGAGACGGGGCTGATGAATCTCGAATTCTCGTGGGGCGAAGACTTCATCGAAACGGAACCTTACGAACGCCCGCCGAAGATCGCGAGATATTACGTTGCGGAAACGGATCAAAAGGAAATCGTCCTCCCTGTATCGGAGGAACTGGGGCGGCCGGAGCACGACGAATGGAGGTGGGTCGATTTTCTTGAAGCCGAAAAGCTTCTTCCCCCGAGGCTTCATCCCGTCCTTTCCTGGGCCAGCAAAAAACTGGAATGATCAGCAGATCCTCGGCAAGGGTTCTCCCGTCAACCAATCCACCACGCGCATGCCGCCGAATGCAGTTTCCATCTGCACGAAACAGTGTTCATCCTCCACGACTTCCCCTATGACCGCGGCATCCCTCGCCAGAGGATGATCTCTCATGACTGAAAGCAGCGAATCCGCATCCTTTTCGCCGCAGATCGCGACGAGCTTTCCTTCGTTTGCGACGTAAAGAGGATCGATGCCGAGAAGCTCGCATGCGGAAGCCACTTCCCCTTTGACCGGGATCGAGCGCTCATTGATTTTCATGCCGACGCCGGATTGATGCGCGATCTCGTTGAGGGTCGTCGCAAGACCGCCCCTGGTCGGATCCCTGAGGCAATGGATGTCCGGCGCGCAGGCGACCATTTCTGCGACGAGTTCATGCAGCGGCGCCGTATCCGAAAGAATGGCCGTTTCGAAGGTCAGGTTTTCGCGCTTCGACAATACCGCGATGCCGTGGTCTCCCATCGTCCCCGAAACGAGGATCCTGTCGCCCGGTCGCGCCCTGTCTCCCGAGATCCTGACCCCTTCCGGGACCATCCCTATCCCTGTCGTGGTGATGAAGACCCCGTCCGCCTTTCCCTTTTCCACGACCTTGGTGTCGCCCGTGATGATGGCAACGCCTGCAAGTCTTGCCGATTCTGCCATGGAGCGCGCGATTTTCTCGAGCTCGATGAGGGGAAAACCCTCCTCCAGGATGAAGCTCGCCGAGAGATAGAGCGGCCTTGCGCCCGACATCGCAACATCGTTGATGGTGCCGTGGATCGAAAGACAGCCTATGTCCCCGCCCGGAAAGAAAATGGGCGAAACCACATGACCGTCGGTGGCCACCACCATCTTCCCGCCTTGAACATGGAATGAAGCCTGATCGTTCAATTGTCTCAGCCATTCGTTGTCGAATGCCTTGAGGAACAATTCCTCGACGAGCTGCGCCGTCGCGCGCCCCCCGCTGCCATGAGGCATTTCTATCCGGCCTTTCCCGATATCGAGCGGACGGACCGCCATCCTCTTTTTCATTTGTAGCGCCCGTAGCTGTAATAGGCTGCGCAGGCTCCTTCGCTGGAAACCATGCAGGAGCCCAGGGGATTCTCGGGCGTGCATGCCTTGCCGAAAACCTTGCAGTCTTTCGGGCTCTTGATTCCTCTCAATATCTCGCCGCATTCGCAGGCCTTGTGGTCAGATGCGCTCGAAGTAATCAGACCGAAGCGGATCTCCGCGTCATATTCCGAATAGCCGGCCGAGATCTTCCTCGCGCTCCTTTCCATCCATCCCAGTCCCCGCCATTCGAACGCATCCCGCAATTCGAAAACCTCCTCCATCAGCATCTGCGCCCTGGCATTCCCGTTTCCTTCCACTGCCCTGCTGTATTCGTTTTCGACTTCAGCCCGTCCGGAATTGACCTGCTCGACGAGCATCAGGATGGACTGCATCACGTCAAGCGGCTCGAATCCCGAGATGACGATGGGCTTGCCGTATTTTTCGGAAACGAAATCGTAAGGGCCAATGCCGATCACCGCGCTGACATGGGAAGGGCCGATCACGCCGTCCAGTTCGGCGCCTGAATCGAGTATGCCCCGCAATGCAGGCGGCGTGAGCACATGATTGCAGTAGACCGAGAAATTGCTCAAATTTTCGATTTTCGCCTGCCTGATCGCCAGCGCAGTGGGGGGCGTGGTGGTCTCGAAGCCGATCGCGAAGAACACCACTTCCTTCTCCGGATTCTCCCTTGCGATTTGCAGCGCATCCGTTGCGGAATAGACCATTCTAACGTCCGCCCCTTCAGCCCTCGCCCTGAAAAGGCTCATGGCATTCGAACCCGGCACGCGCATCATGTCGGCATAGGTCGCGACGATCGCCTGCTTCGAGAGCGCAATCGCGCCGTCCACCCGCCCGATGGGCAGCACGCAGACCGGACAGCCCGGACCATGGATCAGCCTGATGGCAGGCGGAAGGAGATCCGAAAGCCCGTATCGGAAGATGGCATGGGTGTGCCCGCCGCAGAACTCCATGAAGCGGTATGTTCTTTCCGGCCTCACATCAGTCGCGATCCTTTTCGCGATATGTCTCGCGACTTCCCCGTCCCGGTATTCGTCCACGTACTTGATCATTCGCCGTCCATTTCCGAAAAAAGCGCGATCGTCTTCATCGCCTCCTCCTCGTCGAGCTTCGAAAGCGCATAGCCCACATGGACGATCACATAATCGCCGACCTGCGCTTCTTCGAGCAGCTCGACGGATATCTCCTTTCTCACGCCGCCCAATTCCACCAGAGCTCTCGATTTTTCAAGCAGGGCCACGATCCGGGCAGGAATGGCTAGGCACATGATTTCCTCCTCATCGCGACATGGGCCTGTCCGAGGCTGATTCCGCCGTCGTTCGGGGGAAGGAGCCTCGCCTCGAGGACGGCATATCCCTCGCTCTCGAGCCGATTCCTCAGTTCGCTGCACAGGATGGCGTTGAGGAAGCATCCGCCTGAGAGAGCGATTGTCCGGATGTTTCCTGGTGATGCGAGGATCCAGGATTCGAGCCCTTCGACGAGCGTGGAATGGAAAAGGGAAGCGCCGTATCCGGCGTCATCCATTTCCGCCAATGCATCGAACAGCGGGAGGAAATCCAGCACCCCCTGTTCCACAGAAAAACCGTTCTCGAGCGGCGGAACAGGGCCATGCCCTTGCGCCATGGCTTCGAGCAGCATCGCCGCCTGCCCTTCGAAAGTCATGCTATCCGAAATGCCCAGAAGCCCGGCCGCGGCATCGAACAGCCTGCCCGCGCTGCTCGTCAGGGGGCAATTGAATTGCCGCTCGAGCAAGGCAAGGATGAACTCCCCCTTTTTCCCATAGCGCCTTGCGATCTCTTCATGCCTTCCGAGCGAATAAAGCGCGCCTGCGGCCATGCGCCAGGGTTCGCGCGAGGCGATATCCCCTCCGGGATGCAAAAGGGTCCTGAAATGCCCTTCCCTCGAAAATCCCCCTTTCTCATCCAGGCAAAGAAGTTCGCCTCCCCATGTTCCGCCATCCGTTCCCAACCCCACCCCGTCCAGAGCAACGCCCAATGCAGCCCCATCGAAGCGGTTTTCGGCCAGGACGGAGGCGACATGCGCATGATGGTGCTGCACACCCAGCGAAGGAATGCCATGTTTTTCGGAATACTGCAGTGCGAACCGGGTGCTGTGAAAATCCGGATGGAGATCGTGGACCACGATTTCCGGCTCGATGCCCGACAATTGCAGAAGACGCTCGACTGTCTTTTCCATCGCGCAGCAGGCTGCGGCATTGTCCAGGTCGCCGATATGCTGGGAGACGAATGCCTCGTCTCCCCTCGTTGCGCAAACGGTGTTCTTGTAGCCTGCGCCCATTGCGAGAACGGCAGGCCCCGAAGAGGAAAGCCTCAGGGGTGATGGCGCATAGCCCCTTGCGCGCCTCACGAATTGCGGCGATCTTCCGTTCCATCTCGCCACGCTGTCGTCCGCGCCAGCCAGGATTTCCCGGTCGTGGAGGAGGAAGAGATCGGCCGCTTCCCCCAGCCTTTCGAATGCCTCCCCGTTTCCTGTCGCGAGCGGCTCCCCCCCGGGATTCGCGCTTGTTGCAACCAGGATCAGGTCCTGCCTTTCTTCGAGCCAACCCGTCCCTTCCGGCCTTCCCGCAGCTTCATGGAAAATGAGGTAATGGATGGGCGCATAGGGGAGCATGGCCCCAAAGGACGCCAGTCCCGGCGCGATCCCCTCGATTTCCAGACGTTTCCCGAGCAGGACGATGGGCCTTTCTCTCGATTCCAGGAGCCTTCTTTCCTCTTCACCCACCTGGGCAAAGGGGACCAGGGACGCGCTGTTCGCAGCCATCAGGGCGAGCGGCTTTTCCATCCTCGATTTCGAATGCCGCAATCGCTTGACCGCCTCCCCGTTTTTCGCGTCGCAAACGAGATGGAAGCCGCCTATGCCTTTGACCGCGAGTATCTTCCCTGAAAGGATGGCATTCAGGGCGTTTTCGATCTGATCCCCTGCGATGATTTCGCCGCTCCAATCCAGAAGCGAAAGCCTGGGGCCGCAATCCATGCAGGCATTGGGCTGGGCATGGAAGCGCCTGTCGCAAGGATCGAGATATTCCGCCTGGCAGGCCCGGCACATGCGATATTTCGCCATGCTGGTATGCTTCCTGTCGTAGGGAACGCGTGAGAGAAGCGTAAAGCGCGGTCCGCAATGGGTGCAGTTGATGAAGGGATGCCTGTATCGCCTGTTTGAAGGATCGAAAAGCTCCATGAGGCATTCCCGGCAGATCGATACATCGGGCGAAATGCCCGTATCGGCGGCGCCTTCCAGGCTTTCCCTGATCCTGAAGCCGGAATGGCTTTCAGCGCAATCGGCTTCCAGGAATGCTATGCCGTCGACCCGGGAGAGCGCAGGGCTTTCGGATTCCAGCCTCTCCAGGAAGTCGCTCACCGCGCGATTTTCCCCGCTGACCGATATCTCGACCCCGTGGCTGTCGTTTCTGACCCATCCCTGGATTTCCAGCTCTTTTGCCAGGCGGTAGACGAAAGGCCGGAAACCGACGCCCTGCACCTGCCCCCTGATCCTGACTATCCCCTGCATTCAAATCATCCCTTCCATCCAGTCCATCCAGCCCTGAAGCCCTTCGCCCGTTCTGGCCGAAAGCTGGATCACCAGGATCTCTGGATTCACCCTTCTCGCATAATCGATGCATTTCTCGACTTCGAAATCGAGGTGAGGCAGAAGATCGATCTTGTTCAGCACCATCACCTTCGCGGCATGGAACATGTCCGGATATTTCATGGGCTTGTCCTCCCCTTCCGTCACGGAAAGGATGGCGACCTTGCAGGCCTCCCCGAGATCGAAGGATGCCGGGCAGACGAGGTTGCCCACATTCTCGATGAGGAGCAGGCTGTTTTCTCCCGGATCGAGCTTCATCATGGCGTCACCCACCATCTTCGCATCGAGATGGCAGCCTTTGCCGGTGTTGATCTGGATTGCGGGCGCCCCGGCTTGCCTGATCCTGTCGGCATCGAAGCTCGTCTGCTGGTCGCCCTCGATCACGGAAACGGATTTTCTTCCCCTGATCTCTTCTATGGTTTTCGCAAGCAGCGTGGTTTTCCCCGATCCGGGGCTGGAAACCAGATTGAGCGCGAGAATGTTGCGCGCCTTCAGCCATGCCCTGTTTCTCTCGGCATGGGCATCGTTCTTCGCCAGGATGTCCTGTTCGACCTTGACGAGACGATTCGCTTCACGGGAACGACTCCCGCCGAACTTTTCGTACTTGCCGCCCCCGCATCCGCAAACCGTGCACATTTTTCCCCCTATTCCACCTCGATTTCCTTCACGCGCATTTCTTCCCCCCCTGTCACCTGGATCTGGTAGCTGCCGCACCAGGGGCATGGGTCGTATCTTTCCGAGACATCGACCCTTTTCGAGCATTGCATGCACCACCCCTCCCCCGGCTTTCTGATGATTTCCAGGGTTGCGCCCTCCGCCAGGGTATCGCGCATCACGACATCGAAGCAGAAATCCATCGCCTGCGGATCGACGCCTGAAAGCGCCCCTATTTCCAGGAAGACCTTCTTCACTTTCGTGAATCCGCGGCTGGCTTCCTCGACGATTTCCAGGACGCTCTGCATCAGCGACATTTCATGCATGATTTTTCCCCGTCATTTGACAATGATAGTTCAGATGTTTTTCAATTCGGAAAGGCGGTGTCGGTTTACTTTACACCGATCCGGAAAACCTTCTGTCCTGATTGGAGTTCTCCTTGTTTTATCAGCGCAATTTCAGAATAGCATGTTTCTTGCTTTCAGCATTGGACAGTGTATAGAATCCTGATGCGCACAGGACAAATTCATGCAACCCAATTCAGAAGCCCGGATGACCAGGTCATGACGAAGGCAAGGTTCGATCCTTCCGGAAAGGTGGGCGTTTTCCTTGAAAACATCGCCTCTTCCATCGATGAAGGGGCGAAAAGCGTGCTCCTGCTCGCCTGCGAAAAAAACGGCTTCACCAGGGAACTGCTGGATTCGCAGCTGAAATCCCTTTCGATACCCGTCTTCGGCGGCGTATTCCCGGGCATCATTTACGAAAGAAAGCATTACGAAAAAGGCTCGCTTGTCGTTCCGCTGCCTTTCGACGCCAGGGTCGCGAACATTCCCTTTTCCCCCGACGAGGATTTTGCGGAAAGGCTTGCGCCATTTGCAGAGCAGCTCTCCTCCAGTCAGACGGTGCTCGTTTTTTTCGACGCCGTGAAGGGAAATATAGGCGAATTCCTGGACGGCGTATACGACCTTCTCGGAACCGAAACCAAATATCTGGGAGGGGGAGCCGGATCGTCCGATTACACAGGCGGCCCATGCCTCTTCAGCAACCTCGGCTTCATGGAAAGCCAGACCCAGCTTGTCGGCATTTCCCTTCCCAGCGAAATCGAGGTGTCCCAGGGATGGCAGAAACTGGCCGGCCCCTTTCTCGTCACGGATTCGGGCGACAATATTGTCAGGACGCTCGACTACAAGCCTGCTGCGGAAGTGTATCTCGAGGTCGTCGAAGAAGCCTACAGAGGGGGGGATTTCTTCGATTTCCTCTGCGACATCATCGATGCGGATGAAAACGGCGAAAAGCGCGGCTTCCAGGACATGGCGAAGGACTTTCCGCTCGGCATGGAGAAAGACCACTCGGACATGTTCATCTGCGAACCGGTGGCAAGGGAAGGAAAACAACTCGTGTGCAGGGGAAACATCCCGCCACTGAGCCCGATCTACATGCTTAAATCCACGCCGGAGAGCCTGATCGATGCGTCGCGCAATGCGGCGAAGAGGATGGCCGGGAAGATGCCGGACCAGCATACCCATCCGTTCGTATTCGGCTGCGCAGGGAGAAGCCATTATCTCCAGGAGAAATTCGCCGAAGAAGTGGGCGAGATTGCCGATGCCTTCGAAACCGGACTGCTGGGGGCGCTGACGCTGGGTCAGGTCGCGAACGGAGCCGACGGCTGCCTTTCCCTTTTCAACAGAAGCATCGTGATGGGCATCACCGGCATGGACCGGGAGGCGCGTTCGCAGAGGGCAGTCAATCTGGTATCGATGCAGCACGCCCTCACCATGCTGGTTTCGCAAAGCGCTGATCTCGCCAGGATATTGCGCCATTTCCTGCCCCAGGCGATCAGGCTCGTCAACTGCCGAAGCGCGCATGTCTGGCTGAAGGACGAACTGGCAGGTGAAGGGCTTGTTCACAGGCTCAGCTATCCCGGCAGGGAGCAGGAAAGGCTTTCCGACTATCCCAGGCTCCAGGAAAGGATATCCAGCCCGCTGAAGCAGATGGAAATCGTCACGGAGAATGCTGCGATCTTCCATGTTTTCCCGATAGGAAATACTGGCGTGCTCGTTCTCAGGCGAAATTCCCCCATGCCTGACGAACTCGTGCTGGCGCTGGGTCCGGCCATCCATCGGCTGGAAGAAGCCTGCCTTTTCGCCATGCATTGCGCCCATAGCGAAAAAACCAGGGAGCGCGCGCTTCACGATGCTTCGCAGCTCCTGAAGGAACTCGAGCATGCGAAAAACCGCGAGGCCGATCTCGTCGAATCCGGGAAGAGACTGAATTTCATCCTGGAAAGCATGCCCCATTTCGTCTGCTGGAAGGATGAAGAGATGATCTACCGGGGCTGCAATGCGAATTTCGCCCGCCTCGAAGGATTCGAAAGCCCGGAAGAGCTGATCGGCAAGACCGAAGCGGAAATGCCCTGGCGGATCGAGGAAATCGAAGGACTGAATCAGGAGAAAATGCTCAGGCATGTCGACGGCGGGTCGCTTTGGGTCAGCATCAGCGCCATGCCGATGCAGGACGGAGAGGGCAATGCCTCCGGCGTCCTGATCTTTTTCGAAGATATCGGCGAAAGAAAGCGGATGGAAGCGGATCTGCGCATCGAGGGCAGCTTCTTCGAAAATGCGGGCGAAGGCGTCCTGATCCTCGACTCGGAAAACAGGATCCTGAAAGCCAACCATGCCATGCTGAAATTGACGGGCTGCGAGGAAGAAGCGCTCCAGGGCATGGAAATCGGATCATGGATGCCCCAGATCGCGGAAAACGCAGGAAGGATCGGGCATTCCATCGAAAAAACAGGAAACTGGCGGGGCGAAATCAGGGGCAGCCGCAAGGACGGCGAGCCGTTCTCCGCGATCCTCAACCTTTGTGCAGTGAAAAACGAAGAAGGAATCGTCACCCACTGCGTCGCGATATTCGCCGATATCACCGACCGGAGGAAAAACGAAAGGCGCCTCGAGGACCTCGCCCATTTCGATCCGCTCACCAATCTTCCAAACAGGACCCTGCTCGCCGGAGATCTCAGGAAGGCGATACTTCATTCCGACAGGAAGGGCTCCATCTTCGCGCTCGCCTTTCTCGATCTCGACGACTTCAAGCCCGTCAACGACCAGCATGGTCATGAAACCGGCGACAGGCTCCTGATCGAAGTCTCCGGCAGACTCAAGAATGTGCTCAGGGGGGAGGACACGGTGGCGAGGCTGGGCGGAGACGAGTTCGTCATGCTGCTGACAGGGATCAAGGACATGTCCGATGTCGAAACCACGCTCACCCGGGTATTGTCCGACCTCTCCTCTCCTTACCATATCGACGGCTACGTCATGCATGTCACGGTGAGCATAGGGGTGACGGTCTATCCCTTCGACAATGCCGATGCCGATACGCTCCTGAGGCATGCAGACCAGGCCATGTATCTCGCCAAGCAATCCGGAAGGAACCGCTTCCAGTGGTTCGATTCGAAGCTGGACATGGCGCTCCGTGCAAAGCAGGAAAAGCTCTCCAAGCTACGCTTCGCGCTCGAAAGGAGCGAACTGAAGCTCCATTACCAGCCCAAGATCAATCTCAGGACCGGCACCGTGATCGGGCTGGAGGCGCTGATAAGATGGATGCATCCGGAAGACGGCATGATCGGCCCGATGGCCTTTCTTCCGCTCGCGGAGCAGACCGGCCTGATCCTGGACATCGGGAAATGGATAATCGGGGAAGCTCTGGGTCAGATGGCGAAATGGACCGCGCAGCGGATCGATTTCCCGGTGAGCGTGAATGTGTCCGCAGCCCATCTCAAGCACCCTTCCTTCGTCGAGACGCTGGAGAAAATGCTCTCTCTCCACCCCGAGGTGCCGCCTTCGAGGCTGGAACTCGAAATCCTCGAAACGGCCTTCATCGACGATTTCGAAAGGGTCAGGGAAACGATGATCAGCTGCCAGAAGCTGGGCGTTTCGTTTTCCCTGGACGACTTCGGCACCGGCTATTCCTCCCTCGCCTATCTGAAGCATCTTCCCGTCGACACGGTCAAGGTGGACAAGACCTTCGTCCACGACATGAAGGAAAATACCGAGGATATCTCGATCATAGAAGGCGTCATCAGCCTGGCGAGAATTTTCAGCAGAATGGTGATCGCCGAGGGCGTCGAGACTTCCGAACACGGCATGCTGCTGGTGCGGCTAGGCTGCGATTTCGGCCAGGGATACGGCATCGCGAAGCCGATGCCGGCCGAAGAAGTGCCGAAATGGCTTGCCCAATTCAATACCCCTTCCGCGATGAACGCGGGTTGACAGAGCGCCGCAATCGAGCCATGCTTTCTTCATTCGAAAGGAGAAAAAAATGAAGAAATGGCTTCTCCCCCTGCTCTGCGCCCTTTGCCTTTTCCAGGCCTATTCTGCGAGCGCCGCCGACGAGGACACCTACGATCAGGATACCATCGTCAGGGATGCGACCCGCTTCTTCGGAAAAACCACCGAAGGGCTCGGAAAAATCATCGAAAAGGCTTTCAGGGAACATGGCAGGCCCAATGCCTATATCGAAGGGGAAGAGGCCAGCGGCGCGATAGGGGTGGGCCTGAGGTACGGCGATGGCGTGCTGAAATTCAAGAAGGGCGGGAACGAAAAGGTCTACTGGACAGGACCCTCGATCGGCTTCGACCTGGGCGGAAATGCGTCGAAGGTTTTCGTGCTGGTCTACCACCTTCCTTCCGCGAGCAAGATTTTCCAGCGCTTTCCCGGGGTCGACGGCAGCTTCTATTATGTGGGCGGCGCGGGAATCAACTACCAGCAGAGCGGGGACATCATCCTCGCCCCGATCAGGCTGGGAGTCGGACTTCGCGCCGGCGCAAGCGTAGGCTACATGCACTACACCAGAAAGAAGACCTGGAATCCCTTCTGATCACTTGTTCTTTCCGGAAAGACAGGATTTCATGAACTTCCTGCGCTCTTCCCCTTTCAGCTTCTTTTCCTTCGCATCCTTGCTGCAGGTCCTCATCTTCATCTGCTGCTTGGTGAGCTTCTTCTCCTTGACCGGTTTCTGCATCTCATGAGAAGGCTCTGCGGCCAGGGCGCAGGTCGAAGCCATGACCGCCAAAAGCATTGCAGCGAGTATTTTTTTCATCATTTCCTCCTATCGTTTTTAGACAAATGATTCAGCATAGGCATGAAAATGAAAAAATCAAGGAGACTGTTTCGACCAGCGCTCGGAACGGAATGCATCAGTTGACATCGTTTCGATTCCATCTGAAAAACCTTTTGTCGCTTTGTCTACAATTCGAATGCAAGCAGGGATTGAAGCAAAATGCATGCACGGACTTGAATCTTCCCATGAAGGCTCCATGTAATGCTCCTGTAAGGACGATGGTGTAGATTCGCGGTCAACATCAGGAGAACATTCATGAAAAAAATCGTGCCGAGCATGATCCTGCTGAGCCTCTTGGCAGCCTGCGCAAGCGAACAATCGAGGGAAACGGGGAAATCCGCCCCCATAGTCGAAAAATCCCAGACGCCGGATTCGGGTTCTGCGAAGACCAGCGCGATCCAGTCGGGATCGCTTTCTTCCAATCCCCTCAACGATCCCCAGAGCATCCTTTTCAAGAGAAGCGTGTACTATGATTTCGGAAGCGATGCCGTCAAGGACGAATACAAGCCCATGATCAAGGCGCATTCGGAATACCTGATAGCGCATCCTTCGGCGAAGGTGCAGATCCAGGGGAATTGCGACGAGCGGGGCAGCCGCGAATACAATCTCGCGCTCGGCCAGAGAAGGGCGGACAGCGTCAAACAGCTGATGGAATCGGCAGGCGTGCCGGCAAGCCAGATCTCGACAATCAGCTTCGGTTCGGAGAAGCCCAAGGCGCTCGGCCACGACGAGGAAGCCTGGGCGCAGAACCGCAGAACGGATATCGTTTACCAGAGCGAATAGGGGGAACCATGAAAAAAATCGCGCTTCTTGCAGCCTTCGTTCTCGTGGCCGCGGCCGAACACGCCGATGCCCATCCTTCACCCAAAAACCAGGCTTCGAAACCGGCTGAAAAATGCCGCGAGGTGAAAGTTTCGAAAGCGAGGCTGAAATTCTATTTCACGGAATACCGGGCGCTCGAGACGGAATTGGGCGTATGAGAAGCTTCTCCCGGAGAGACTAGCGTTCCGACAGCCAGGCCGAAAAGGCGTCGTCAATCCACCTGCTGCTGGTTGAAGCAGACTTCGATCGCCTATCGCGCTGCGGGATGCATGGTCTCTTTCATTTCAATCGGCATTGCTTGATTTCGGAAAAAATCCGGATAATATTGAAAGCGGGGGGCGACATGAAAACAGTCTTGATCACGGGTGCGAACAGGGGCATAGGGTTCGAATTCTCCAGGCAGTATGCGGCAGAAGGCTGGCGCGTCTTCGCCTGCAGCCGCAGACCTTCGCAGGAAATCGGAAAACTCGCCGAAAAGCATCCAGGACTCGTCGAGAACCCTCTGCTGGATGTCTCAGATCGCGATCGGATCGAACAGCTCGGAAGAACCCTTTCCGGAGAGCCGATCGATCTCCTGATCAGCAATGCCGGCATCTATCCCGACTCGGGGTCGCGTGGCTTCGGCCATACCGACTACGGCAAATGGATGGAAGCATTCAGCGTCAACACTATGGCGACCCTCAAACTGGCCGAGACCTTCATCGAGCAGGTTTCCCGAAGCACGCTGAAGACCATCGCGGTGGTCACCAGCAAGATGGGCAGCATTTCCGACAACACCGGGGGAAGCGACTACCTCTACCGTTCCAGCAAGGCCGCCGTCAACATGGTGGTGAAGAGCCTTTCCATAGATCTCGGGCCTCTCGGCATCACTGCGGTCTTGCTTCATCCGGGCTGGGTGAAAACAGACATGGGCGGGCCGGGCGCCCTGATTTCCGTGGAAGAGAGCGTATCGGGAATGAAGCGAGTGATAGCCGGCCTCTCGATAGGGGATTCCGGAAAATTCATCGGCTATGACGGCAAGACCGTTCCCTGGTGAGATCATTCCTGAAGCGCCGAAAAGAGCCTTCCGGCGTCTTCGACGCTGCGAAGATTGCCGTCCCAATCCATGAAAAATCCGCTCATGTCATTCTCCTTTCAGAAGCTTTAGAGGCAAGGTTCGTGCCTTTGAAAAAGAAAGCTTCCTTTTCGCAAACGCGACAATTCCGGCATGAAAGAGGCCGAGACATGGTGTAGAATCGCCCATTTTCGGATTTTCGACATGTGGTTCAGGAATCTCCAGGTCTATCGCATCGGCAGCTGGCAACTGTCTGCTGCAGAACTCGATGAAAAGCTTTCAAAACGCCCGCTTCAGCCATGCTCCGGATCGGAAATGCAGCAGATCGGCTGGGTCCCGCCAAGGGAAGAAACCCATGTTTATTCCCTGGCAGGACAGATGCTGGTTGCGCTCGGCATGGAAAGGAAGCTCCTTCCCGCATCCGTCATTTCCCAGCATGTCAAAAGCAGGGCTGAGGAAATGGAGGAAAGGGACGGAAAGAAGCCAGGGAAAAAGCAGATGAAGGAAATAAGGGAAGCGGTCACGGATGAACTGCTTCCCCGGGCCTTCGCCTTGAGAAGGAGGACCCACGCCTGGATAGATCCTGAAGGCGGATGGCTTGCAGTCGATGCATCCAGTCCTGCGAGGGCCGATGAACTGCTCGATGCCTTCAGGAAATCTTCAGTCGAATTTTCGGCTTCCCTTCTCAAGACGGCCATTTCGCCCAAGTCCGCCATGACCGGATGGCTCTCCGGAGACGATCTGCCTTCCTCCTTCACGGTCGACATGGATTGCGAACTGAGATCGAGGGAAGACGAAAAGGCGAAAGTGAAGTACGCCCATCATTCGCTCGACTCGGAAGAAATCAGAAAACATATCGGACAGGGCAAGGAGGCGACGAGGCTCGCGATGACCTGGAACGACAGGATTTCCTTCGTCCTGGACGAGGATTTCCGGATCAGGCGCCTCACCCCGCTCTTCGAGCAGGAAACGGAAGAGGATCAATTCGAAGCCGACTTCGCCATCATGACAGGGGATCTTGCCCGCCTTCTGAAGGATCTCGTCGACGCGCTCGGCGGAGAAGGCTAGATTCCTTTGTGATGGAGGAGCGACGCGATCGCGGCGGAGACGATTCGCGCTGAAGGCGGGTCCGATCTGGAAGGCAGCATGATCGGCACCTTCGCCCCGACGACGATTCCCCCCATGGTGGCGCCGGCCAGGTATTCCAGATCCTTGGCGAGAATGTTTCCCGAGTCGAGATCCGGGGCAAGCAGGATATCCACGTCGCCCGAGACTTCGCTTTTGATGTTCTTGGTGAGCGCCGCTTCCCTGGAGATGGCGTTGTCGAAGGCAAGCGGGCCGTCCACGACGGCATTCCTGATCTGCCCCCTTTCCGCCATCTTGCTGAGGCAGGCGGCGTCTATCGTCGAGAAGATGGCGGGCTTGACTTGCTCAACCGCGGAAAGGGCTGCAACCTTCGGCCTTTCTATGCCGAAAAGCCGGGCGAGGTCCACCGCATTCTGAACGATGGAGACCTTCGCAAGCAGGTCGGGCGCGATGTTGATCGCGGCATCCGTCACGAAAAGAAGCTTGTGGTAGGTCGCAAGCTCCACAACGAAAACATGGCTGATCCTTTTTCCGGTCCTGAGGTTGGCGAGAACGGGATGCATCAGCACATCCGTGTGTATCCATCCCTTCATCAGGGCTGAAGCCTTTCCTTCCTTCACCTGCTCGACGCCGAGCGACGCCGCATCCTGCTCGGAATCGGTCTCGATGATCGGGTAGTCCAGCCCTTCCATGACCCGCTCTATTTCCCTGCGCCTGCCTATCAGAACAGGCTCGATGAGACCGGCAAGCGCCGCCTCCCTTGCTCCTTCTATCACATGCTCTTCGCCCGCATCCACAACGGCCACGGAAACAGGGGGGAATTTCCTCGCCTCATCCACGAGCCTTCGCATTCTGGGCGGAAGGCCTTCGATCGCGTCACTCATCCCGACTCCTTTTCTGCAACATGGTCCATGCTAGAATGCCCGGATGGCATTTCTCCTTCTTTCCCTCCTGATCTGGTTCTGGCTCGACAGCCTTCGCGCGAACGAAATAGCGCGGGCTGCCGGGAAACGAGCCTGCCTCGAAGCCGATCTCCAGTTTCTCGACGAAACGGTATCCACAGGTCTCGCCATCAGGAAGAAGGGAATCGAAAGAACATACCGGTTCGAATTCAGCGACACCGGCGACAGGCGCCTCGAAGGCAAAGTCGTTCTCCTCGGAAAAAGCATAGCATCGCTGACCCTCGAACCCTACCGGTTCCATTGAGCGCTCCCCAGCAGGTCGAAAAGGGCTTTCCAGTGGCGTTCGCAAGCATCCCGATCGAAGGCGGGCGAATCAGGAACAGCAAACCCGTGGCGTGCGCCGCTGTAGGTTTCGACGAGATGGTCTATGCCGGCATCCGCCAATGCCTTCTCCAGCCTCTCTTTCTGCTCTTCAGGGAAGGATGCATCCGCGTCTGCGCCCGCGACGTAAACCTTTCCAGAAAGGTTCTTCAGGAAATGATGAGGGCTTTCAGGCTTGTCTGCAGCGAGATTGCCGCCATGGAAGGAGGCGATCGCCGCAAACCGCTCGGGGTAGGCGCCTGCAACCGTGAGCGCAACATTACCCCCCATGCAGTAGCCGATGACGCCGAAGCATTTCCCCTTCGCTTCCTTCCTGGAAGAAAGGAATTCGATATAGGCCTGTCCATCGGCGATCCGCTTTTCGCGATCCAGGGTCGCCACCTTTTTCATCAGTTTCTCGCGAAGGGCGGGATTCTTCGAGGCGTCCGAAGGGACACGGGGTTCCTGGTCTTCCAGGCGATAGAAAATGTCGGGAAGAAGAACGAGATAGCCTCCCCTGGAGAGGCGATCCGCCATTTCGGACATGGCCGGCCTCATTCCGAATGCGTCCATGTAGAAAATCACCGCGGGCCAGGGTCCCTTGCCTTCAGGGATGAAAACCCGGGCAGGGGAGATCCCGTCTCTCGTCGTTATGCCGGTTTCTTCCCGGGTCATTTGCTTCCTCCGTTTTCCTTCGACCATTTTTCATGGCTTATCCTGGGAATGCTGAATCTGTCCGTCGTTCTGCAATAGGCGGAAGGCGATCCGAGACGCCCTATCGGCGCGAAATTCTCCGCATGGCGTCCCGACCCCAGGAGAGGATCCGCGACATGGAACATCACCACTTCCCCTATGATCAGGGTGTTCTCTCCCAGCTTCTGCGAACTGTGGAGCCTGCACTCCATGCTCGCCTCCGATTCCATCACCCTGGGCGCACCGATCCTGACTGAAGGGGCGGGATGGAGATTCGCGGCAGAAAGCTCGCTGATCCCGGGAGGAAAATCGGCTGCGGAAATGTTCATCGCATCGAAAAGCGCTTCCGTGACGAGATTCACGACGAATTCCCCGCGCTCGAGGATGTTCTTCGCCGTATCCTTCGATCCTCCCGAATCCCTGAGACCGATGCTGATGACAATATAGATCGGATCCGATCCCACTGCATTGAAGAAGCTGAAAGGGGCCAGGTTGACGACGCCGTCTTCGCTCAGGGTGGTGACCCATGCGATCGGCCTGGGGACGACGAGATTGGTCAGAAGCCTGTAATTGTCCGCCTTGGAATGAAGAAGAGGGTCTATCTGCATCGATGCTCCTTGCTTTGAATTATATCCTGCAATGTTCCCGCGCTGGTAAAGACCATCAAATTCCGGTAAGGTTTCGGCAATAGGGGAAATCCATGAAAAATCCGGGCAAGATACTTCAGACGGGAATGGCATTCTGGGCGTCCAAAGCGCTGCTGAGCGCGGTCGAAATGGGCATTTTCACCGAGCTCGCGAAAGGTCCGGCGCCTTTCGAAAAACTCTCGGGCAGGATCGGACTTCACCCCAGATCGGCGCGCGATTTTCTCGATGCGCTGGTTGCGCTCGAATTCCTGGAAAGGAATGGGGATGTCTATTCCAACACGCCTGAAACCGATCATTTCCTCGACAAAAGGAAACCCTCCTATGTGGGGGGAATACTGGAAATGGCGAACCATCGCCTCTTCGGGCACTGGAACCGTCTCACGGAAGCGCTGAGGACGGGATTGCCCCAGAACGAATCCAGGGAACACGGCAAGGGCGTTTTCGAATCGCTGTACGCCGATCCCGCAAGGCTCAAGGAATTCCTCTCCGCCATGACGGGGGTGAGCCGGGGCTCCAACATGGTCATCGCCTCGACCTTTCCGTGGCGGGATCATGGCACCTTCGTCGATATCGGAACGGCCCAGGGCGACCTTGCTGTCCAGATCGCGAAAGCCAATCCCCATCTTTCTGGAAAGGGATTCGATCTCCCTGAAGTTGCGCCAGTCTTCGAGGAATATGTACTGGAAAACGGGGTTTCCGATCGCCTTTCGTTCCAGCCAGGCAACTTTTTCGAGGACGATCTTCCGAAAGCGGATGTGGTGTTGATGGGCCATATATTGCACGACTGGGATCTTCAGACGAAAAAGATGCTGATCTCGAAGGCCTATGAAGCGCTTCCCGACGGAGGATCGCTCGTCGTCTACGAGGCGCTCATAGACGACGAAAGATCGAAGAACGCATTCGGACTGCTGATGAGCCTCAACATGCTGATAGAGACGCCCGGCGGCTTCGATTTCACCGGAAAGGACTGCAAGTCCTGGATGATGGAAGCCGGTTTCTCGTCGACCAGAATCGAGCATCTCGCAGGCCCCGACTCGATGGTGATCGCGACGAAATAGGAGAAGGCCATGAAGGTCATAGGCGCGGGAGTCGGGCGCACCGGCACATATTCCCTCAAGCTCGCACTCGAAATGCTCGGATTCGGCCCCTGCCATCACATGGAGGAAGTCATCAAGAACCCGCCGCTTCACGTTCCGATCTGGAGCGCAGCGGTGGACGGAGAGCACGACTGGGAAAACGCCTACAGGGGCTACAATTCTGCCGTGGACTGGCCGACGGCGGCATTCTGGAAAGAGCTTTCGGAAGCCTATCCCGATGCGAAATTCGTGCTGACCGCACGGGAACCGGAAAGATGGTACGAGAGCTTTTCGCAGACGATATTCAGGCTTCTCGAGACAAGACGGGAAGCGCCTGCGGAAATGAGGCCTTTCCTGGAAATGGGCCACGGCGTGACTTCCAGATGCGGCATTTCGGCCGGAATGCAAAAGGACGAGATCATCGACGCCTACAGGGATCATTGCCAGGCAGTGAAGGAAACGATCCCGCCCGGCAGGCTTCTCGTTTTCGAAGTGAGACAGGGATGGGATCCGCTCTGCGAATTTCTAGGCAGGCCCGTCCCTGACGAGCCTTTCCCGAAGTCGAACGGCAGGGAGGAATTCTGGGAAAGGCTTGACGCATCCTAGAGGCTTTCGCAGCAGGCAAGATCTGCGCACATCCCTGAAAGCGCCGAGGTCAGGGCCGCAAGGCGGGAATAATCCAGCATTTGCGGGGTATCGCTCGGCAGATGGTAATGAGGGTTCCTGAAAAAGGAAGTATCGGTGCACATGAATGCCTTGTAGCCCGTGCGCCAGAATGAAAGATGGTCGCTCCACGCGACGCCGGGAATCCAGCTGAAAGTCGCCGAAGTCTCGAGCGGAAAATCCGAGTTTTTCCTGAAAAAAGCAGCCGCTTCCTTCATCTTCCCCCTCGATGCGAAATTGGAGACGAAAGCGATGAAATTTCCCCTTTCAGGATAAAAATACCTGAAAAGCGGGGGATAGCGCTGGCTTTTCGGTTCGTCCCTGTAATAGCCCAGCATCTCCAGCGAAATCATGAGCCGGATGTCTTCGCCTTTTTTCCTCGCTTCCTTCGCGTAGACGCCGCTGCCCATCTCGCCCCAGAAATAGAATGGCGCCTCCTCGTTGGAAAAGGCGACCAGCTTCACCGTGCGCTTCACATGAACATCCTTCAGCATTCTCGAAATCTCGAGAAGGGCCGCCACGCCGCTGGCATTGTCGTCCGCACCCGGGCTGCCCGGTACGGTATCGTAATGCGCCCCGATCACGATGGATTCCGATTTCAGCGAATTTCCGGGAAGGACCGCCTCCAGATTGAAGCACTCGACCCCCATCGCCATGTAGCTCTGCCTGGAAACGGGGTACCCTGCCTCGCGCCATTGCGATTCGATATAGTCTGCCGCCAGATCGAGGGAGCCGGGCCTGCGGAAATGCCGCTCGCCGATCTCCCCTGCGAGCGCTCGAACATGATCAGCGAGATGCGATTCGCATGTCTTTTCCATGCCCCAGCATAGCAGAATCGCCCAGCAGCATTTCGGCGAATGCCTTCACGAGCGGCTGGAGCGGACGCTCCTTCAGCTGGATCAGGAATAGCGGGCGGTTCACCGGATCGAAATCCAGCGCCCTTATCCTCTGCAGATTCAGCAGCTCTTCGGCAACGAGGGAAGGCAGCATGGCGACCCCCATTCCCGAGGCAAGGGTTCTCGCGATGCCTTCGTTGCATCCGATCTCGACCACCCTTGCAGGCTCTATGCCGTAAAGCCTGAGCATTCTTTCGCTCACCTCCCTCGTTCCCGACCCGGGCTCGCGAAGCAGCCATATTTTTTCCCTCAGGTCGTCGATGCGCAAATCGCTTTCCCGGGAAGATGCGAAAAGCCTCAATTCGTCGTCCCGCCAATGCCTTGCGACGATTCTCTGGTCGTCCACGGCGCCCTCGACCAGCGCCAGATCTATTTCGCATTCGACCAGGGCGCGGCTGACTTCCTGGGTATTGCCCACCCTGATTTCGAGCGAAACGGAAGAATGAGCGCCGAGGAAGCGGGCGGCATAGGCGGGAAGCCTGTATCCCGCTATGGTCGTGCTCGCCCCGACGACGAGCCTCCCTTTCTGCGAGCCGACTCTCGCCTGGATATCCTCGATGGCTGCGCGCTCCAGCGCGAAGATTCCCCTTGCATGTTCAAACAGCGCAAGCCCGCTCTCGGTCAGCCTGAGCCCCTTTCCCCCTCCCCGCTCGACGAGCGCGAGATCGACCTGGCTTTCGAGCTCCTTGACGGCCTTCGAAACGGCGGGCTGGCTGATATACAGCGCTTCGGCAGCGCGCGAAAAGCTGCCTTGTTCCGCCACGGCATGGAAAATCCTGAGAAGATGAAGGTTCATAATCAGAAGTTATTCAAATATGAGATTTATGTATTTGATTCATATTCTAGCAGCAATTATGCTTAAGTCCATCGCAAGATAAGGAGATACTAATGATTCAGAAAAACAAGATTCCGGGCATCGCCCTTGCCGCAGCGCTCGCGGCGATCGGCATGGCGACCGCCTCGCTTCCCTTCGCAAAGCATCTCGGCCTGAGCGGACTGACCCTCGCCATCGTTGTCGGCATTCTCGCAGGAAACACCTTTTTCCCGAGAATCGCAAACTCGATGGCGCAAGGCGTCGACTTTTCCAGGTCGACCCTGCTCAGGGCGGGGATCATTTTCTTCGGATTCCGCATCAGCTTCCAGCAGATCCTTCAGGTGGGCTGGGCCGGAACCGCGATAGATGTGGTGATGCTGAGCCTGACCTTCCTTCTCGCCATCTATCTCGGCAGAAAGGTATTCGGCCTCGACAAGCAGACTTCCATGCTGATAGGCGCCGGAAGCGCGATATGCGGCGCTGCAGCCGTGCTTGCGACCGAACCCGTGATCAAGGGGCAGGCGCACAAGGTTTCGGTGGCTGTCGCGACCGTGGTGGTTTTCGGCACGCTCTCGATGTTCCTCTACCCCATCCTCTATCCCCATCTCGGACTTTCACAGCAGGCCTACGGCATCTATGCCGGATCGACCATCCATGAAGTTGCCCAGGTCGTCGCTGCAGGAAACAGCATAAGCGAGCAGGCCGCAGACACGGCAGTCATCGAGAAGATGCTGAGGGTGATGATGCTCGCACCCTTCCTGCTGCTGCTCTCTTCGTTCGGCGAAGGAGAAAGAAAGATCTCGATTCCGTGGTTCGCGGTATTCTTCATCGTGGCAAGCGCAATCAATTCCCTGCACATCATTCCGGAATCGGTTGTGAAGGTGATCGAAGTCGTCGACACGGTATTGCTCGCGACTGCGATGGCCGCCCTCGGGCTCAGAACCCATGTCGGCGCGATCAAGCAGGCCGGATTGAAGCCCCTGGGACTCGCCGCCCTGCTTTTCACATTCCTCATCACCGGGGGATACGCAGTCAACCGCATCATCATGCATTTCGCTGCATAGCAGACCGATTCCATTCTTCTGCCTGCAGAAACGGAAAGGGAACCGATGGTTCCCTTTTTCATTCATATCGTCACTTCGACCTCGAAAACTCCCTTCATGGGCGATTTCGGAAGCGTTCCTGCCCTGAGCGCTTCGATGACGGCTTCCGGTTCGTGATCGAACATCGTGATCTGGTTTTTACGGGTGATCAGCGAGCGGATCACGGCGAGCTCGAAATCGAGCACCTCCCTGAGGTGGGGGATCTCCAGGTTTTCACGCTTCAGCCAGGCGCCGAAGGACTCAGCTTCGGAAGATTCGAAAAGCGCAGGAGAGGTATCCTTCCAGAATCGTGCAAGGATCTCCCTGAAGCCTTCCTCCCCCCGCTCCAGAAGCAGCAGCCGGGACGTCAGCTTCAGCGCATCGACCACCATCCCCGCCCTGAATTCCTCGGCGAGATGCCTGAGCAGCCTCACCCCGTCTTCCCGGGCGAGCTTTTTCTCCAGACCGGTTTCAGGATCCCTTCCGGAGACGAGCGCCGCCAGCGCGTGTTCCCACTGCTGGGGAGAAATGTCCGCTTCACGTCTCTCCCGCATCCTGTGAGACGAATCGGGAAGGCGGCTCCTGCTCCTTTCCCATAGCCCGCGCATGGCATCGAGCTGTCTCCTGACGAGATCCGTTCCCGAAAGGGCCAGGAAAAAGGGAAGCATTTCGAAAACGATGGCGCCGAGATTCGGCAGGCGGGGGATGACATCTTCCGCGATTTCCAGAACCGGGGCGGGGATTTCTCCGGAATGGGCGTCGAGCCAGAATCCCTCCCTCATGAATCCCCCTGCCAGATGCACTTCCCATACCCGATCGAGCGGCAGGTCGGAGAGGAATTCCTTCACCGTCTGCCTCCCGTTCAATTCGTTCGCCCAGATGTTGTGCAGGTCGAGCAGGATGCCGCAGTCGGCTCTCTCCGCGATTTCCGCAGCGAATTCGCCGTCCCTCATTTCGCCTTCCAACGGCTCCAGGTAATTCGCAGTCGTTTCGAATGCGAAAGGGATGCCGAGTTCCGACTTCATCATGAGGATGTTCGATACTGCCGCATCGACGCCTTTTCCGGTCTGAATGGGGGGAAGGACGAAGCCGGTATTGAAAATCCCTGCCGGACCATTCACCCTGTTGAATCCCAAATGCTCGCTCGCCCATGCCGCTTCCAGCGCTCTCGCGACCCCGACAAGGGGCGGGATATGCAGAGGATCGGGGAGAAAAGATCCGCCCACCGGAAAGCCGACGCCATGAATGATCTTGCGAAGCGGAATGTTCCTGAGCATTTCGAGCGCGGCGTCGTCCGCACGGTACTCGTGCCAGTAGGACTGGGGCTCGATTTCTATCAGGTCGACCTCATCGAGAAGAGGATCGAGGCCCGGCCAGTAGACCAGGCCGACCCCCAGTTCGGGGATGTTCACCCTGCAGGCTTGATTTCCAGCCCAGGATTCACCACGAAATCCCTCTCGACCAGGAAGCGGATATCGTATCCGGAATGGCATGCCGCGCAGCCCAGCCTGCCGAGTATCCCTGCCGTGACCTTGTGCATTTTCTCGAGATTGAACGCCACCTCCGCGGGGATCGTCACCCTCACGATGTTGCCCGGCTCGTGCGCATGCATGCATGTCTCTTTCATCATTTCAGCCTCCTCGGATTCAGGGGACGCCCCCCTCAATTCAACGTAGTACGGCTTCCTTCGAAGTCAAGGGGCGTCATGTCCTGAATCTCGAAACGCTTTCCTGCAGTTCTGCAGCGGAACCTGTCAGGCTGTCCAGAGACTGCTGAACCTGGGCGATGGCTGCGCTGTTTTCGGCGCTCATCATCGAAATCCTCTCGACGCTTCGAGCGATCTCGTTGCTCGATCCCCCGAGCGCTCTCGCGGCGTGGCTGATGTCTTCGATTCCCATGCTGGTGCGGGATGCCATTTCGTGCGCTCTGTCTAGCACTGCATTCACTTCCGCAAGCAGGATGCGGCTCCCTTCCAGCATCGCTTTCCCCTTCTCTATCGAGGATTCCACTTCCCTGGAACGCCCGTCCAGAACGGACATGATGCCTTCTATCCGGAGAGCCGACTCTCCCGACTTCTCCGCGAGCTTCCTGACTTCGTCTGCGACGACTGCGAACCCTCTTCCCTGCTCGCCGGCGCGGGCGGCCTCGATGGCCGCATTGAGCGCAAGGAGGTTGGTCTGGTCGGCGATGTCCTTGACCTGCCCCGTCATCTGGCTGATCTCTATCGTGCTCTGGATCAGGTCGGAGATCGCATGGTCAATTTCGGCAAAAGTGGCTTCCATGACCTGCATTTCCCGAGTGAGTTCGGCAATCTTTTCGGTTCCCCTTGTCGACTGCTCGGAGTTCTTCGAGGCAAGCGCTCTCGCCTCATCCGCATGCTCCCCGGTCGATGCAATGCTCACTGCGATTTCCTCGACCGCTGCGGCAGTCGACGCAGCCGCTTCGTTCTGGTTCGCCGTCGCTTCAGTGATCTTGCGGGCCGATGCCGAAACTCCCCTCGCCTGCGAGGAGAGGTGGGCGATGAAGCGCTCGAATTCCGAGATCATGCCTCCGAGCGATTTCCTCACCCCTTCGGCGCTCTGCGCGATATCCCCCATCTCGCCCCCTGTCGAGTTTCTCACCTCGACCGAGAAGTTTCCCTCGGCGAGGCGCGCGAGGTCTTCCCTGAGCCTTCCTGCCGGCAGGATGATATGGGTCTGGATCAGCCTCAGGTAGATGACGAATGCGACCAGTATGGCGAAGGCGAGCCCGATGACGCTCCAGACGATGCCCTTTTCGGCCCGGCTCACGATTCTCTTTGCCGAGGCGTCGGTCTGCCTGACGATCGCATCTGCAGCCGAAGTCAGAAGCTCGGTCGGTTGCCTGTCCATCCCGGCGACGGCATGGTCCCCGGCTTTCGCTTCGAAACCTGAATCCTTGAATGCCTGAAGCCCCTTGCGGTAGTCGAGCCCCATCTGCTCGTGCGCCTTCACGAATTTTTCGACGAGGTCTTTCGCTTCAGGATCCCCGAGCTCCTGGACGAGCGCTTCGCCTGTCTCGTGCACATCCTTTTCCCGCTTTTCGAAATTTCCCCAGTATTTCTGCAGCGCAGCCGGATCGCTCCCCCTGAGCAGGGTATCCTTCCATTCCTGGACCTGCTTCTTGAAATCCGTCTGCATGGTCCTGACCATTCTTTCCTGCATCGCGTCCACGAGGACATGCTCCCTGAATGCCCCGACGCTTTGCCAGAATATGCTGTACCCGGCGAAAACGGCTGCGAGAACGAGAAAGGTTCCGGATCCCGAAACGAGAAGAAGCTTGACTCTCAGACTCTGCAGAAAGGATTTCCCCATGATACCCCCTATTATTGAATGGTTATTCGT
The DNA here is from genome assembly GCA_021848825.1 of Pseudomonadota bacterium. Classification (GTDB taxonomy): domain Bacteria; phylum Pseudomonadota; class Gammaproteobacteria; order Burkholderiales; family JABEVD01; genus JABEVD01. Next base: position 18,755 of record JAJZTQ010000017.1, on the reverse strand, counting down.
GTGGAAGCCATGATGACGTGAAACAGATCCAATGGCAATTTCTGCTCAGTGCTGCTTCATGGAGGATTCGAACTGCGCCATCGGAAGCGGCTCTCCGAAAAAGCGGCCCTGCAAGATCCTGCACCCCTTTTCGTACAGGAAATCGCGCTGCGCCGCCGTCTCGACTCCTTCCGCAACCACTTCGAGACCGAGCCCTTTCGCCATGGCGATGATGGCCTGCACGATCCCCCTGTCGTTCTCGTCCCGTTCGATGTCCGCGATGAACGTCCTGTCTATCTTCAGCTGGTCGAAGGGGATGCGCTTGAGGAAAAAAAACGAGGAATAGCCCATTCCGAAATCGTCCAGCGAGAGACGCACGCCGATGTCCTTCAGGGCGTTCATCAGCGCCATTGCCCTTTCTCCGTCTTCGAGAAGCATGCTCTCGGTGACTTCCAGCCCGAGCAGCCGGGGATCGATGCCATGGCGAACGATGGCCTTTTCGACTTCTTCGACGAAGGAGGCCTGTCTGAGCTGACTGACGCTCACGTTCACGGAAAGAACGAGATCGGCTGCCTCAGGCTTGTCTTTCCAGGAAGAGAGCCGCTCGCAGGCTGCCTCGATGACCCATTTCCCGATATCCAGGATCAGCCTCGATTCCTCGGCGAGAGGGATGAACTCGTCCGGGCCGACGAGCCCCTTTTCGGGATGATCCCAGCGAAGCAATGCCTCTGCGCCGACAAGGCGTCCTTCCGGGTCGACCTGAGCCTGGCAATGAAGCCTGAACTGCCCTTCGCCTATAGCCCTGCGGAGATCCCGCTCGAGGGCTGCGCTGGCGTTGATGGATTCCTGCATGCCCTTGTCGAAAAAGCGCATCGCATTTCGTCCGTCCTTCTTCGCCTGGTAGAGGGCGATATCGGCCTGCTGGACGAAATCCTCCCTGCCGTGGTCCTGGCCGACAAACAGGGTGGCGCCGATGCTGCATGTCATGCCGATTTCGAGGTCTCCCATCCTGTAGGGCATGTCGAGCGACAATCGTATCTTTTCACCTATTCTCGCGACCTGCAGCGTCGCCTCTTCCAGGTCCTGGTTCAGTTCCTCGAGCAGCACCATGAATTCGTCCCCGCCAAATCGCGAGACCGTGTCCTCTTCCCTGACGCATCCTTCCAGCCTGGATGCCGCCTGGGCGAGAACCAGGTCTCCCATGGCATGACCCTGGGTATCGTTGAGCGTCTTGAAGTTGTCCAGATCGAGAAGAAGGAGCGCGCAATGCCTGCGGCTTCTGAGGCTGGTCGCCTGGGCATGATCCAGCCTGTCCTTCATCAGCCTGCGGTTCGGCAGGCCGGTCAACTGGTCGTGGAAGGCGAGATGGGCGATCTCCGCCTCCGCGCGCTTTTTGGAGGAAATGTCGATGAAAGTGTAGACATAGTTCGCGATGCTTCCATCCGTATCGGCGACCGCCGTTACGGTGAGCAGCATGTGGAGCGGCATACCCGATCTGTCCCAGCCTTCCTTCTCCCCTGTCCATTTTCCGTCGACGGCAACCAGCGCCTCGGCCTGTTCGTCGAGATCCGCCCCGAAAAAATCCGGCTTCCTGCCCATGGCATCTTCCGGTTCATGCCCTGTGATGGCCGCGAAGGCATGGTTGACGCGCAGGATCGAACGCTTTCTATCGGTGATCACGATGCCTTCCTGGGATTCGATTGCCGTGGCCGCTATCCTGAGTTCCGATGCCGCCTTCTTGAGATCGGTGATGTCGAGAAAAGCGGCAACGCTTCCCCTCGGCTGGCCGGATTCGTCCCTGAGGGGGATGGCGTTTCCCATGATGAAGATCCTTTTCCCTGAAGGAAGCAGCACCTCCAGTTCGGCGTTCTCTATTTCCATGTTGCCCGATATCGCCAGCTGCATCGGGAGGTCCTCCGAAGAAAGCTCCCGTCCGTCTGAAGAGAAATAGCGCCTCGCCCCCGGATTCGAGTCGGGCGAAAAATTGGCGTCAGCATCCTGCTCGAACAGCCTGCCGGCTGCGTCGTTTCCGGAAATGGAATTGCAATCCCGCTCCTTTGCGAGCCATACCGCAACCGGAACCACCTTCAGCAGCTTTTCGATTTCGTCCGATTTCCTGCGAAGCTCGATTTCCGTGTTTCTGCGCTCCGTGATATCGAGAGAAAGAACGAAGATCCCTTCCTGCACGGGCTCCACGCTCAATTCGTACCAGTTCGTGGTCCCGTCCGGGAAAGTGTATGCAGACTCGAAATGCTGCGGAATGCGCTCCTCCATGGCGATTTTGTATCGCTGGAAAACGTTCGAATCTTCCATGCCGGGGTACATTTCGAGCATGCTCCTGCCGACCAGATGCTCGCGCTTCTGGTAGCCATGCCTCGCCGCCGCCTCGTTGACGTAAAGGAATTTCCAGTCGAAAGAAATCAGCATGCATCCTTCGAGCAGGTTGTCGAGGACGCGCGGAACAGGTTCTCTCCGTGCTTTTTCAGCCGGTCTTTTGCCGCTTGATGAAGTATCCATTTGCAATGATGGCAGCGGTCGAGCCTTCCGCTTGAGCCATTCCCGAATTGCCGCCTTGCTGCATCAGGCCATATTCCTATCTATTAAGCCCACCTCCCGTCACAAGTCAAGCCGGCGCTTCGTCCAGCGGCCATATGTCTTGTATTTGCCCCATCTTCGCCTGCCATGGATTGAATCTCGCGAGATGGACGAGTCATGGCGGAAAGTTGCCCGAATGAGCGAAATTTCCGCAGCCATCTTCAGATCGAAGGCCTGAAGCCATCACAGAAGGCCTGATGAAGGCGGCCACTGCCTATGGCGCAAGCGGATCCCTTGCCATCCTGATTTTCAAAGCCGGGGCGCCTTCCCGACATTAGGGAATTCTATCCGAATACGGCTGTCTATAATGAATCGAGGAGGCGCCACATGACACGCATACTTGTTCTCTACTACAGCATGTACGGACATGTCGAAAGGCTGGCTGATGCTGTCGCCGAAGGGGCGTCCGGGGTTCCCGGCGCCGAGGTATCCATCAGGCGCGTGCCTGAAATCATGCCGCAGGAAAAGGCGCACGAGGCCGGCGCCAGGCTGGACCAGAAAGCCCCCATTGCAAGCGTCGAGGATCTGGCCGCTCACGATGCGATCATCTTCGGCACGCCAACCCGTTTCGGCAACATGGCTGCCCAGATGCGCAATTTTCTCGATCAGACCGGAAAATTGTGGATGGAGGGCGCGCTGATCGGCAAAGTCGGCAGCGTCTTCACCAGCACCGCCACCCAGCACGGCGGGCAGGAAACAACCGTCACGTCTTTTCACACCACGCTTCTCCATCATGGCATGGTCATCGTCGGCGTACCCTATTCTTGCAGGGAACTCATGAACATGACGGAAATCACGGGCGGCTCTCCCTATGGCGCATCGACCCTTGCGGGACCGGACGGGAAGCGGGTCCCTAGCGAAAACGAGCTTGCGATTGCGCGATTCCAGGGCAGGCATGTGTCCGAAATCGCCAGGCTCGTCACAGCGTCGTGAACGAGACCAGGCCGGCAGTCGACCGCTGCGTATCCGAGATCGATGCGATGATCAACGAAGGCGGCCCTGTGAACCAGGACCAAGCCCCTGAGCAAGGTAATCGACGAGGGGCTGTGCCGGGCGATGCGCCGCGACGCCGAACACGGGATCGGAAGGCGGCAAGCGGCGCCGCCTTCAGGCGGACCGCTGACGCTCCATGATTCGACCTGCTCACAGATCATCCGACCCATGAGCCCGCCTGTGCGCTTCCTGCTCTTCCTCTTCTTCTTTCTGCCGGGCCTCCCTTCACTGGCCTTCGCAGGCGCCATGCCTGCATTGGACGGCAATGCATGGAATATCGTTTTCGTGCAAAGCCTGGAAGCGGATCCGGCGACGAACGGCCTTTCGGTCAGGGGCCTCAATCACGCGCTCCGTCTCGGGCAATTGCTGAAATCCGTCACGGCGGGAAAAGCCGGAGACCTGAGGCGCATCTATTCCCTCGATCCGGAATCGAACCCTGGTGACATGGCTTCCACCCAGAGCATCGCACCCTATGCCCTGCTCGTCGATCTGGGCATCTCGCACAGGCTCGTCAGGGAAGGGGGAATCGACGACTACGATTCTCCTGCGTACATCGTCGACGACATCCTGAAGAACCGTCCCCGCGGCGACTACTTCTTCGCCATGCCCGCATCGATGATAGAAAGCGCGATCGAGGCTTTCGGCGGTCATGTCAAGGCAATGAATCCCGGACAATATCTCGTCATGTCCGTGGAAAACGGAAAAACGGGATTCGCCCTCTTCGACGACGGCATAAAGCCGGACGACCGCTATCCCGAACTGCACCTGAAACCCGCTTCGCAATGTCCGGAGAAGCCCGTTTCCTTCACCGTGAGAAGGCCTGCTTCGTCGAGATTCGAATTCGACAGCAATCAGACCGTCTATTTCGTCAGGCATGCCGAAGCCCATCCGAATCGCGGCTTCGAGAACGGCAATCTCGTCTGCCAGGGAGAATGGCGGGCGATAGGCGCAGACGAAGTGCTTTTCCGCAAGACCGGCGGGAAGGCACAGAACCTCTTTTCGTCGAATCCGGCGGATCTCATCGGATGCGATTCGGAGTGCTCCTATGTCAGGCCCTCCCTCACCCTCTCTCCCTATGCCATCCGGCACCGCAAGACGCTGATGCTGGCTTCCTTCCAGTGGAACGACGCCCCGACCCTCGCAGCCAGCCTATTCACGAAGAACACGCCCTATTCAGAAAAGGCGTTCGACCATGCGGTCACGCTGGTCTCGTGGGAGCACGGGAACATCGAGAATGCGGTCAAATATCTGATCGGGGTCCTCTACGGCAATCCCGAAGCCGCGAAAAAAATACCGGAGTGGTCTTTCGACGATTACGACACCATCTGGAAGCTGAAGACGGATGCCGATGGAAACATCACTTTCAGCAACGCCTGCGAAGGAATCGAAAGCGACTCTCTCCCCAGCACCTGCCCTGCCTTTCCGCCGAGATGAATCCCGAGGCATCCGCATAAGGAAAACCCCTGTTCGTGAAAATGAAAAAGAGATGAAACGATTCGACTTCTCCTTCCTCGATGAGCTGCGCCCGAAACTCGAGAATCATGCGGTTTACGGGGCGGTGCGTTCGCTGGAAGACCTGAGGATATTCATGAGTCACCATGTCTATTCGGTATGGGACTTCATGTCCGTCGTGAAATACCTGCAGCAGAAGATAGCCCCGTCTGTCTGGCCATGGGCGCCTAGGGGCAATCCCGCGGTGCGCTATTTCATCAATCAGCTGGTCCTGGAAGAGGAGTCGGACATTGCTCCGGAAGAGCAGGGGAAACCCACCTATTCCAGCCATTTCGAGCTCTATTGCAGGGCAATGGAGGAAGTGAGCGCAGATCCTTCGGGGATTCTCGCCTTCGTCGAATCGGCTTGCCGGGAAGGGATGGAAGCCGCCTTTTCGCTGGACCTTGCGCCTCCTCCCTCGACTGATTTCGTGAAAAGCACCTTCGCCTTCCTCGACAACGACAGGCCTCACGAAGTTGCGGCTGCCTTCGCGATGGGGAGAGAGCACATCATCCCGTGCATGTTCCGCTCCTTCCTGGAAAGGACGGGCATAACGGAAAGGGAGGCGCCCTTTTTCCATTACTACTTGAAGCGCCACATCCATCTCGACGAGGATTTCCACGGCCCGATTTCGATCCTTCTCCTGGAGGAGCTTTGCGCAGGAAACGAAGCGAAGCTCGCCGAAGCGCAAAGGGCTGCGTCGATCGCAGTCGATGCGAGGATCCGCTTCTGGGACGGCATCCTCCATGCGATAGAATCTTCCGGGCCAAAGGCTTGAACGTCCGCTGGAATGAAGAATCTTGTCCGGGGTTCGTGAGCCGGGGTTTTGTATCATGTCCCCCGAATTCCGAGCGACCACTCCGCAGGCTTTCCCGAAACATCGGGCACCGCCTTTTTTGAAGACCTAGCGGATTCCGAAAAGAATCTATCCAACTCGCTTTCTTTTCCGTGCAGCCTGCTCAGTATCGACGATTCCGCTTTCAATCCATGTTTGCCGAATTGCCCCAGCAGCGCGATGAACGACGCGAAAGCAAAAGGGGCGGCTAAAATCCAGGACAGTGGCTGAACAGCGAGAGCGATACCTTTCAGGATTGGATTATGCCCCAGGATGGCGGGTACCAGCCATCTGAATGTCAAGAATACCCCGTAGAGATCAGCGCCGATAGCCACCACGGATACGTCAATAATTTTTCGATGCCACCATCTTTTCGTCGCCTTGCCATCACCGCTCATTTTCATGGCTGAGTAATTCCGTCATCCTACCTATTCTATGGAAAAACACCACCTGCCAGATTTCGCAGATGAAATTATGCTCGCGACGGAGTAGGATGGCCGTTTGGCGGATTGCAGATCAAGAAATCAATCGAAAAAAGGAAGAGAGTTGCCCTGCCCTTTCTGTAGTGTGCCTGGAGAGAGAGTCATAATCGAATCCGAGCTTGCTCTCGCCTTTTTCGACGGCTACCCAGTTTCCCCCGGTCATATGCTTGTCATCCCGAAAAGGCATATTCCCTCCTTCTTCGACCTGACAGATGACGAACATAGCGAAATTCGCGAGCTGCTCATCCAATCGAAGGAACGAGTCGAACTCGAATACTCCCCGGATGGCTGGAATATAGGCGTCAATGATGGCCCTGCCGCTGGTCAGACTGTCGGCCATCTGCATTTCCATCTCATCCCAAGATACTTCGGCGACAGGGAAGACCCTCGGGGCGGCATCCGTTGGATCTTTCCTGACAAGGCAGATTACTGGTCACAAAGATGAAAGTCCCATCAGCAGAAGACCAGCTGGTTTTCATCCAGAAAATCCAGCGACTTTTCGAAGATGGGAATTTTTCCGCCACCTACAAATATGCTCTGTTGATTTCGCTTGCTGACCTTGCCGTCGAGAAGGGAAATGACGATGGTGAGGAACTGGCGATTTCGATGAGAGAAATAGCCCTAAAGTTCGCCGAGCTTTACTGGCCCCAGACTGTTCCCTATTCATCGGGAACAAAGGCCGGGTTGCTTTTCCAGAATCGGTCGACACAGGCTGAGATTGTGACCCATCTCCACGGGTTGAGAAATTCGGGTGCAGATTCACTGGTGAAAGCTGAAAACTCGGCTTCATGGGAACACGTTATCAGCAGAATCGCAGCAACTATTCGCGGCATGCCTGTGAAACATTTGCAGAATCTGGACGGGCGGCTGGATCCTTTCCTTTACGACTACCCAATTCGGGAAAATTCCCTAGTTCTGCGACCAGGCGCGGGCTTTCTGCTCAGGCGATTCCACGGCCTGATTCATCAATTGTCCAAGTCAGGCTGGATCACGCATGTCCGACAAAACAGCCTCAACGCTCCCATTATTGGCAAATCTGATGATTTGGAATCTTTCATGTTTGGTTCGTATCGGGAGAGCTTGGCGGAAATCGCTAAGATCCTTGACCCCATTCAGGCTGGAACCTGTTTCTACTGTGGGGGAAGAATCAGGGAGAAGGTAGATGTCGATCATTTCATTCCGTGGATCAAGTATCCACGAGACCTTGCACACAACTTCGTCCTCACCCATGCGTCTTGCAACCGTAGCAAGTCAGATATGCTCGGTGCGAAGGCGCATCTTGAGAAGTGGTTGAGGCGGAACGATAAGTATGGGGAAGAACTTTCCGGGAAACTGGGAAAGTTAGGGCTCATCTCGAACGCCGACAGCATTTTGACTGTTGCAGAATGGGCCTACCGACAGGGTGTCAATGCTGGCGCTCACGCCTGGCTGGAAAAGAAAGTCACTGAACCAATAGACCAGGGATACCTTGCGCTTTTGACCTGACTACAGGGTCTGCTGGAAGTCCTTGAAACGAACCTCAAGCCGTCCTCTGTCAGGTCGATCTTGTACTCTATGTGGGAGGTGTAAGCTGCTGTGATGTAACTGCTTCAATGCCTCCAGCATCGGGCCATCGTTCAGATTCAGCAAGCGCTTCGAGACATGAATTCTGAAATCGGGATCGATCCCGATCAAGTGCGCATCGAAAGCTGCGTGGTGGATCTTCGAAAGCGGGATGCCGTTGGGAACGACGGGCTGCCCGAAATCCTGGTCTTTGTCGCCTATGATGTGTGCCGCATCCAAAAGCAAGGGCTCGGGCAATCCGGACAATGCGCAGCGCCCGTTGTATGCAGTGATGACCGCGTCCCTGAAAGAAGCCTGATGCAGGCGGTGCTTGACTTCTCGCAGCGCGTAGCGCCTTTCGGCAGCGCTGCCCGGCATCGTATCCTCGCCAGGAATGCCAAAAGAGATGTTTGCTCTCAACGAGTTCGCATCCCATCCTGTCACGAAGGTCGGCATGAATGTCTGATACCTGCCCGGAGATATACCAAGAAAATAGATCAGAGGCTTATTCATTTCCATCGCTTCACGCAGCCAGCGGTTGTCGGCAGCATCAGGATTGCTTCCCATGAATGCATATTCGACCGTCTCCTCTCCGTCGTAAATCTGTCCATGGACCCGCCTTTGGTCGTCATACCAGATTTTCCTGCCGGTCCTTGGGAATACCGTCCTGATGGAAAGCAGGTATTTCATCTGGCGGGGCTTGAAGATCCCGCGCTGGGGATTGACGAGCGGGATGCGCCCGCCCTGGAATACGAATCCGGAAGCGAGGTCGGCCGAAGCAAGATGTCCGCGCGTGTCGATGAGCCTTCGAATGTGTGCGAAGGCCGCTGCGCGGATTTGATCGTCTTCCCCCATGTTCTTGTTCCTTTTTCGCCATTCCGGGCCTGAGAAAGCTTCGCCGCGGCGAGGATGAACGCGATGCCCCGCTGCGGATTCACGAGCGCAGTCCGCTCGCCTTCGGAAATGCGCCGGCTAGTGGCGCTTCGTGCTCGCCGCCACGGGGACGGATTCCGAGAAGAGCTGGGCAGCATCCACGCTGTCGAATTCGTATTTCCTGTTGCAGAATTCGCAATGGACCTCCACGGTCTGCCTCTCTTCCAGTACCGACTCGACTTCCTCCCTGCCGAGCATCTTCAGCATTCCCGCCACCTTTTCCCGCGAGCAGCTGCAGCGGAAATAGACGGGCTGGTCTTCGAAAAGGCGAACATCCTCCTCGTGATAGAGCCTGTGGAGTAGCCTTTCCGTCGAAAGATTCATCAGCTCGTCCCTGCTCATGGTCGCTGCGAGATAAGTGACCCTGTTCCAGGCATCTTCGTCCGCCGAAACGCCCTCGGGAAGCTTCTGCAGAAGGAGGCCGGAAGCGGAATTCCCTTCCGAAGCAAGCCAGATCCTCGTCTCGAGCTGCTCGGAACGGATCATGTAGTTCTGCAGGATCTCGGCCACGCTTTCCCCTTCGAGCGCGACAATGCCCTGATAGGCCGGGCCTTCCTTCTGGTCGAGCGTGATGACGAAGCGCCCTTCTCCCACCAGATCGGCAAGGCTGCCTTCGAGCTCCCCTTCCCATTTCGCGGTTGCGCGAAGCGCGAGGTCGCCGCTGCATTCGACGACGAGCAGCCTGATCGCGCCCTTCCCCTGTATCTGCAGGACGAGCGAGCCTTCGAGCTTCAGGGTTGCCGCGAGCAGAACCGCAGCACAACAGAGTTCACCCATGATACTCCGCAGCAGAGGAGGATAGTCGTGGTTTTCCAGGATGGTCCGCAGCGACAGATCGACATGCACTCTTTCCCCCCTGATGGGCGAATTCTCGAAAAGGAAGCGCTGGAGGAAATCCGATTTCATGGCATGCGATATTAACACATGCCGCCTTCCGAAGCCGGTTTCTCCGCCTCTTCCGAACTCGCGCAGTTACGGCCGGCATGCTTTGCGGCATGAAGGGCATCGTCTGCGCGCTTCATCATGCCTTCTGTCGCTTCCTCACGATCATGAAGACAGGATCCTTTCGACGTCCCGGATCCATTTCCTGACGGATGCGTATTTCGGCAGATCGGCTTCCCCGTCGATCTCCGGCCACCTTCTCCTGATTTCGCCCACGATGCTCTTCACCCGCCAGATCGCTTCGCCAAGGAGGATGCCCGCCTCTGCGCACGCTTCCGGCTCTTCTCCGGAGGGCGGAAGAATGGCGTTCTTCTCGCCGGAAATGAGCCCGGCATCCATCAGTCCGATTTTCAGCGAATCCATTCTGTCCTGGACGAAATTGCCCAGCGGGAAGGATGCCTGATCCGGACTCCAGCTCGCCAGAATGCTGTTCATCCGATCGAGCTTCTCGCCTGTCTGTCTTTTTTCATCCTCGGTGCAGAGGTACTGCTCGCCGTCTTCACGGTAGAACACCTTGAGATGGCCTATCAATTGCCGCCCGTATCGCCTGGAATTGAACTTCAGTATGGTTCCGAGGCGCAGCCTGTCGTGCGCGTCGTTCTTATTCTGCCTGCCCGCGACGATCTCGGATACGGCGAGAATCTGCCCGGGCAGCCCTATGCGGCCTTCCTTCAGCCCGCGCGGATAGCCGCTCCCGTCCAGGCGCTCGTGATGCTGCAGCACTGCATCCAGCACGTCGGTTGAATATTCCGCATATTCGTTCAGGATCATCCATGCCGTCAGCGGATGGGCGTAAAGATGATGCCGCTCGATGTCGCTCATCCTGTACGAGCGCTCCAGAAGCCTGGGATCGACATGCATGATGCCGACGTCGTGGAGCAGTCCGGCGGTTGCCAGACGCTCGAGCTGCCTTCCCTTCAGCCCCATCTCTCTGCCAAGGTGGCTCGCCAACAGCGTCACGAAAACACTGTGCTGGAAGAGCTCGGGACGCTGCTCGCGCATGACCGTCAATTTGAATGCTATTGCAGGATGAAGCGGTATCGCGGAAAAAAGCCCAAGAAGCTCTCCGGCATTCTTCAGGTTCGCCAGGCGCGGATCCAGCAGGACAATCGCAGCCTCATCCTCGAGACTCCTGCCGTCGACCAGCCCTTCCATGCTGACGCACTGGTCGATGGAAGGAAGAAGCCTGTGGTTGAGAAGCTTTTCGTACAATGTGCTGTCGAAGCGCGTGCCGCTTGCCACGAGCTTGACCCTTGCGGTCGAATAAATGTCTCGGGACGCAACCAGATCCCTTGCATCCCCCAGCTCCGCGACGCTTTTCAGATAATGGGGGGAATGGAGCTGTACGGAAGCCGTCTCATCGAGGCTGGGCATTCTGACGTTCCCTTTTGAAAACCGTATCCTGCTATGTTAGTTTCAAAAGATCGATCCATAAAGCCCTTCCGGAAAATAGTTACGCTCGCCCGCCCTTCCCGGTGGAAGATTTTTCGGGTTTTCCGCCCTCGATTTCCGAAGCAATCCGGTCGTGCACCGTTTTCCTCGAGCCAGGCGTTTCCCTGACCATTTTCATGATCTCCCTGAACCACTCCTGATTCCTGTCGTCCACTATCCCTTTCATTCCGCCACCCGATATTGATCATCTATAAATCATTTTTCTATCTTATATCATGACTATTAATATGGCATTACATTCGACGGGATTTTCGATATCGGATAAGGCATGCGGGGGAACGACACGGAGCGTGCAGGCGCTGAAAATGAAAAGGGCGGCCTGAAGGCCGCCCTTGGACTGCGATGAGACTTACATCTTGCCGGACTTGACTGCGGCGAAGAGCGCCTTCGCTGCGTCGTCTTCGTGGCCCTTGATGTAGGTGTTGAACATGCCAGTCATCGTGGCTGCCTGGGCCTTGAACTTCGGCTCCGTCGAAGCTATCTTGCGGTCTTCGACCTTGAAGCCGTCCTTGAAAACCTTCGCCAGGGCGTCGGCGCTGCCATATTTCTCTGCGACCCTTTTCCATGCGGGACCGACGACGTCATGGTCAATTGCGTGGCAAGCCTTGCAGGGTGCGGTGGAGAAAGCGCTGGCAGTTGCGGAAACAGTCATCAGACCGGCGGCAACGATTGCAAGCTTCAAAGATTTCATGCTGTATATCCTCCGTTTTTTGATTGGTTGGGAACATGATCGTATGACAATGTGAACGTTTGTGTCAACATGAAGTATCGAGTCGCGGCCCAATGCCTTACCCCTGCAAATGATGTCAGTATTCTTGATAAAGACAATAAAATATCCTATATGTTATGTTTTTAACACATCGTGGAAGAACCCCTCCTTCTGACCGAACTGCTTATGAACGGATCCCGAAAAGTCGACCAGGAACGACTCTGGTATGCAAAAGCCATGGAGCAGCTGGTCGAGGTCGTTCAGCAGCTTTCGCTTGCCCGCGAGCTCGCCACGGTCATGGAGATCGTCAGGAAGGCGGCGAGAAAGCTGACCGGATCGGACGGCGCGACCTTCGTCCTGCGCGACGAAGACAAGTGTTTCTATGCCGAGGAAGACGCCATCGCCCCGCTCTGGAAGGGACAGCGATTCCCGATGAGCGCCTGCATCAGCGGCTGGGCGATGCTCAACAGGCAATCCGCAGTCATCGAAGACATCTACGCCGATCCGCGCATCCCTGCGGACGCCTACCGTCCCACCTTCGTCAAGAGCCTGGCAATGGTGCCGATCAGGACCATCCAGCCTGTCGGCGCGATAGGCATCTACTGGGCGAAAAGGCATCAGCCTTCGCCCGAGGAGGTCAGGATCCTCCAGGCGCTCGCCGACACCACGGCGGTCGCCATGGAAAACGTCAACGTCTACTCGGAACTCGAGGTCAGGGTCAGGCAGCGGACCTCGGAACTCCAGGCCATTCTCGACAACGTGCAGGCTGGCATCGTCTTCTCCGTGGACGGGAAGATCGAGCGGGCCAACCCGAAATCGGCGGAGATATTCCATCTTCGACCCGAGGCCATCACGGGCTTGACCGCAAGGGACCTGCTCCAGGCGGATACTTTCCGTGCAGCCATGGAAAATCTTTCGGAAGCAAAGGTATTCGATGCCGAAACGAAGCTGATTCGCCGGGACGGAACGGAATTCTGGGCCCGCACCCTCGCAAAACAGCTGGAATCGGAAAATCGCGGGGAAATCTGGGTGATCAACGACATCGGCGAAGCGAAGGCGAGGGAGCAGGCGCTGGACGAGCTGAGGATCGCTGCAGAGGCGGCAACCCGGTTCAAGAGCGATTTCATCGCCACGATGAGCCATGAAATAAGGACCCCGCTCACGGGCATGCTCGGCATGCTCGAACTTCTTTCCCTGACGGGGCTGGACGAAGAGCAGCGCTCCACCCTCAATGCAGCCTGGAATTCGGGAAGAGGGCTGCTGAGGATAGTCAACGACATCCTCGACTGGTCGAAGATAGAGGAAGGAAAGCTGGCGCTTTCGCCCAGATCGACATCCATTCCCGGACTTCTCCGGGAATCCGTCGACACCTATTCGCGCGTCGCCAGCGCGAAGGGCCTGCTTCTTCGCCAACGCGCCGACCCAAGACTCGGCGCCGCCTACATAGTCGACCCGCTTCGCCTTTCCCAGGTCCTGAACAACTTCGTCAGCAATGCCATCAAGTTCACCCATGAAGGCGAGATCGAACTCTGCGCCGAATTCGTTTCCCATCTCGACAGCGGCGACAGGATCCGCATTTCGGTCAGGGACACTGGCATAGGCATTCCCAGGGAAATCCAGGAAAAGCTCTTCCAGCGCTACAGGCAGGAAAGCGCTGACACCGCAAGAATGTACGGCGGAACGGGGCTGGGACTTGCGATCTGCAGGCGCCTCGCCGACATGATGGACGGAAGAATCGACCTGGAAAGCGAACCCGGGCGGGGATCCGTATTCAGCATCACCCTGGTTCTTCCCTTGTCCGCGGCGCCCGGCGAGATGCCGGTGCACCCTCATCCGGAAGTGGAGCAGCGGGCGGTCGAGCCCCTTCTCGAAGAAGACTGCGAGGCGCCGCTCGTCCTGGCAGTCGACGACCATCCGGTCAACAGGGATCTGCTTGCCCGCCAGATCAGGCTGCTCGGCCTCAGGGCCGAGTCGGCCGAGAACGGAGAAGCAGCGCTCGCAGCATGGCGGAGAGGCGGGTTTTCCATGGTCATCACGGACTGCCACATGCCCGAAATGGACGGCTACGAGCTTGCCGCAAGGATACGCATGATCGAATCCGAGCAGTCGATGCCGAGAACGACGATCATTGCCTGGACTGCCAATGCCCTTGCGGAGGAGGCCGAGCATTGCCTTCAGGCCGGAATGGACGATCTCCTGGTAAAACCAGCCGGCATGATGGAGCTGAAGGAAAAGCTGGCAAAATGGATGAACGGAAAAACGCTGATCGACAGGGCGATACTTGACACCATCGTGAAAGACGAGGGTTCCAGGATGAAGCTGCTCGACGACTTCCTGCAGCACATCCTGACCGATTTAGGAAAGATTCCGGCCATGCTGGAAAAAGGAGACCTCGCAGGCGTTGCGAATACCGTCCACAGGATGAAGGGGTCGAGCCTCATGGTCGGCGCCAGGGTCCTCGCCGATACATGCGACGCCATGGAGAAAGCTGCACAAGCCGGAAATCTGGAAAATTCGCTTGCTGCGAAAGCGGAACTTGATGAAGCCGTTTCCGAATTCCAGTCGTTCCTCGCAGGAGAAAAAAAATGAAAATATCCGATCTCAATGTCCTCATCGTCGAGGACGACGAATTCCAGCGCCGAATCATCTCAGGCATCCTTGAATCGCTCGGCGTGGCAGGCATTTCACAGGCGGAAAACGGAAGGCATGCGCTCGATATCATAAGAGGCGATACGGGTCAGGTCGATGTTGCACTTTGCGACCTCAACATGCCTGAAATGGACGGCATGGAGTTCCTGAGGCATCTGGGGGAGGAAAAACGCAGCATTGCGGTCATCCTGACTAGCGCGCTCGACGGCAAGCTGCTTTCTTCCGTGGGCAGGATGACGAGGCTTTACGGAATCAGGCTGCTCGGGACGATAGAAAAACCCATCAAGCCGACAGACCTGCAGACGCTGCTTTCCAGGCACGACAGCGCAGCCCCCGCTCCCTCCTTTTCCGAAAGAAGGTTTGCCCTGGAAGAGATCATACAGGCAGTGGAGGAAGACAGGTTCGAGCCCTATTTCCAGCCGAAGGTCGATTTGAAGACGGGAAGGCTGGTCGGCGCTGAGGCATTGGCGAGATGGATCCATCCTGACGACAAGGTGATCGGCCCGGGCGCATTCATCCCGCTGCTGGAAAACTCGGGCAACATAGACGGACTGACCTTCCGCATCCTGGAAAAATCGGCGGAGGCCTGCCGCCTTTTCCAGCAGATGGGGCATGCCCTTACCGTTTCCGTCAACCTCTCCCTTGCTTCGCTAGACGACACTTCTCTCGCTGAAAAAATCACCGATACGGTGAGGAAATCGGGAATCGATCCGCAGTACCTGATGCTCGAGATCACGGAGTCTGCAGCGATGACCAACGTGGCCCCTGCGCTCGAAAACCTTGCGCGTCTCTGCATGAACGGATTTTCCCTTTCCATCGACGATTACGGCACCGGTTCTTCCAACCTTCAGCAGCTCACCCGGATCGCATTCAGCGAACTCAAGATAGACCAGTCTTTCGTCAAGGATTTTTCAGAAAACAGGGCGCTCAGAATCGTGGTCAAATCGAGCATCGACATGGCTCACAAGCTCAACGTCAAGAGCGTCGCGGAAGGGGTCGAAACAAGGCAGGACTGGGATGCGCTGAAGGCGGCCGGCTGCGATACGGCGCAAGGTTATTTCATTGCCAAGCCTATGAACAGGCGGGCTTTTTCAGATTTCATAGCGGGTTATCGCCCCGAGTCTTTCACGAACGAACGCATCCCCCGCCGATTGCGGAAGTAGATCGAAATCCGGACATTCAGCCTCGGGGCGACAGGAATGGAAAGGGCTTGACTCGCGCACGCCCGCCTCTTATATTGAACATGTGCTGACCATGTGCAACAAGGAGCAATTGATGGCAACCGCTACGGAACGAATCCCGGTCCTCGTGACCGCCCAGGAGAAGGCGAGGATCGCCAAGATGGCCAAGGAAGCCCACCTGTCGATGGGAGAGTTTTTGCGCCGCGCCGCTTCTTCGTTCAGGCCGAACGAGGACGAAAAGATGCTGGAAGGGATGATCGACCAGATGTTGAAAACGACCGCCCGGACCAGCTCAGCCATCGATGACGCTCTGGCCTTTGTCGAGGCATCGAATCAGCGAATCGCCGCGATGGAATCGCGGAGGACGGCGCGCTGATGAGCATTGCGGACAAGATGTGGGATGCCGTCACCACAGTCATCAAGATGAACGACAAGGTTGAGCGCATGGCTGCAACGATCGTGGCTCAGCAGCAGAAGATCGAATCGTTGACGGAGCGGGTGATCAGGCTGGAAACCGCGCTGGAGATCCGGCTCTCGCATGTCGCGCCGGCACGCCAGCTTGGCCATAAGGACTGAGGGAAGAGCGAAAAGCCGTTGGAAACCTGCACCAGAAAATGGCCGGGTTCCGACGATTCGATTATCAGGGGATTTGGGCTCGCATGGAAAATTCGTATCAGTTCTTAAGCCTCATCCTCGATTCAATCGCTGACCATATCGCAGTCATCGACGAAAAGGGAAGCATCCAATACGCAAACAAGAGCTGGTCATCGTTCGCAAAAAACAATGCCTGCGTCGTCGGCGATGACTGGATCGGGATAAACTACCTGGAGGAGTGCGAAAAGGCGGCAGCAATGGGGGATGCATTTGGCGTGCAGGTCCTGAACGGAATCAGAAGCGTCATAGAAAAGAGCAGTCCAAATTTCTACTTCGAGTACCCGTGCCACAGTCCTGACGAGAAGCGCTGGTTCATGATGCGCGTGACCCCTTTTGAGCTTTCCGGAAAAAAGTATTTCGTGATCGCTCATCAGAACATTACGGAAAGAAAGCTGACCGAAGAAAAGATGAAGGAACTGGCAAGAATGGATGGGCTTACCAACATTCCCAATCGCCGTACCTTTGACGGGTTTCTTCACGAAGAATGGAGGAGGTGTGCCAGGCTGAAAAAACCGATCAGCATGGCCTTGATAGATCTGGATCATTTCAAGACATTGAACGACAACTACGGCCATCAATATGGCGACGAGTGCCTGATCCAGATAGGCGAGCTGCTCAGGGAATTCGCCAACAGGCCAGGGGAAATTTGCGCAAGGTACGGCGGGGAAGAATTCGCACTGACCTGGGGGGACACAACGCTCGAACAGGCCAGGCGGTTGTCTGAAAAGCTGCTGAAGAGGGTTGCCGAGCTTCAAATTCGAAACGAATATTCGCCTGTCAGCAACTATTTGTCTGTCAGCATCGGTGTGGCCGAGATGGTTCCGGAAAAGGGAAGCGAAGAGAGCCAGCTGATCGCAGAAGCAGATCGCATGCTTTACAGAGCGAAAGAAAACGGCAGAAACAGGGTGGAAAGCTGAAGCGGTCGAAGAACCAGACTGGCCTCGGAAGTCGATTTCCTTTTCAATCGGGACAGGCATGAAAAGGCATCCTGCTCGCCCCATCGGCATTGTATTTTTGTGTTCTCCTACTACAGTTTCTACTATGTCGGGCGCAAGGCGCGAAGCATTTCTGGCGAAGGAGACAGGTCATGGGAACGAGGAAATTCGAAGGGCTGAAGAAAGTACATTATCCGGATGTCCGCAACGACATGCTGACCGGCGACATCTTTCTCGCAAGCGGCAATCACGCCATCAGCAAGATGATCGAGCACTTCTCCGACTCGATGTTCAGCCATGTCGGTTTCGTCTTCAAATGGAACGCCCGGGTCCTGATCCTCGAAAGCGTGGAGGACGACGGCGTGCGGGCAGTTCCGATGAGTCACTACCTCGGGGACTTCGAGAATTCCGGGAAGCCTTACGACGGACGCCTGTTCCTGGCCAGGCACAGGGCTGAGCTGGACGCCGACAAGCTAAACCAGATGCTTGGCAAGGCGGCGGACAGCCTCAACAAGCGTTACGACAAGGACGAAATCGCGCAGATCCTGGCGAGAGTGACCATCGGTCTCGGCAGGCACAGCGATAACGATGCATACATCTGCTCGGAATTCGTCGACATCTGCTTCAGGGAGATCGGCATCGACTTTCCGCGCGATTCCAGAGGGTTCATATTCCCCGAGCATATCGCTGCCGACGAAAACGTATCCGCCCTTTTCGAGATCACGGCCTAGCCGCAAGCGCAATGAGGCGCAGCCGGGAGATGACCGACGATCCAGCATCCCCGGAAGAGTGATGCCGCGCTGCTCGTTGAGGATCGCGGTAATCCTGTTTGCGGGTACTGCGAGCGCCTTGGAAAGGGCATTCGAGAGAAATAGGGTCAGACTCGATTTTCACCCGAGCAGATCTTGGTCAGGGTAACCGCTTGGAAGCATAAGGTTGCCGGGGCGGCAAGGTTATGGTTCCCGGGACAAGTTTATATATGTCAAAACGTTAGATGGTGGAGACGAGGAGGATCGAACTCCCGACCTTCGCATTGCGAACGCGACGCTCTCCCAGCTGAGCTACGTCCCCATTTGGGAACCTCTGAACAGGTCCCGCATGGCCGCGACTATGGCTTTGCGGGATGAAACTCGCGAAGCGAGGAGCAGCGAAGGGGCCTTCCCTTCACAAACCGAGCGACAAAGAGAATCGCCCGGAAAGCCCAGTCCCACGGGGTTGCGTGAAAACGGAGCGAAGCGCAGTTTCGAGGTACGGCCAAATCGAGCGCTCGCTTTGTTGCGCTTCTTGGCGTTGTAGGCCTGCTACAACCTGCGTCGCGCGTCTGGCGATCAGCTCGATTTGCCCAGCAACGCAGCTCATGTGCGACCTGTTCAGAGGTTCCTT
>JAJZTQ010000003.1 GCA_021848825.1 Pseudomonadota bacterium | reverse complement strand
CCGACGCCCCCTGCTGCATCGTGAGACTGGATGAGGCCTGCAAGATCGATTTCGCCGAACCCCAATGGGCGGTGACCCCGGGGCAGTCAGTCGTGGTCTACGAGAGCCGCGTCTGCCTGGGCGGCGGAATCATCGTCTGATCGTAAAATGCTGCACAACTAGACTGGACCTTGGCCCGGCAGACACTGCCAGCGAACAGACTCGATGAGAGTCCACAGCACTCTTCAACTCTATCGTCCATCCCTATAGGAATCCTGGACTCTTGACTCGGATTCACCTGAGTAGGCCCAAGCGTCATCCTTCAGGCTTGCTATTCCTTCAAGTTGCGTAGCCTGATCTTTCGAAATTACACCAAGTTGTATGCCTTTTGCTTCGCACGCCCAGAGTTTTGATAGACAACCCAGCCTGTAAACAGTGCAGATACCCCTGAAATCAGCGCAGATACAATTGCAATCGTTGTAAAGTACACGCTTTTTCTTTATCGCGTCTTCATCACCGGAATCATCTGTGTATCACCAGAGAATTTCGTGTAATCTCTACGAATTGGCTGCTTTTGAAAGCCGCCTCGATGTCGGGAAAATTTGTCCGGACCAACTTTTCCAATTCAGCGTTGGCAATATTGCCCGTCGAGACAAGGAGAAGCAAAGGCTGACCGCTGAGCAGGAAAGATTGCACAAAATCGCTGTCTTTGGTTACGACAATGCGATCATCCTGAACAGCCCGCGCGATAAGGTCGCGATCCTTGGTCAGATTCGCTGCAGGCAAATCCAGCGTGTGCAAAGCATCATGCCCGGATTCCATCAACCAGAAAGCGAGGCGACGCGGCAATTGCGCATCAACGAGAAACCTCATGCCGCCAATGGATCGATCCGCTTGACGTGCATCGCGTGAGCGGCATAAGACAATACCGCAAGGATGTCTTCGCGCTCCAGGTCCTCGTAATCCGCAAGGATCTCTTCGATCGACATTCCGCTGGCAAGCCATTCCAGAACATTCTCGACAGGATAACGCATGCCGCGTACGCAAGGCTTGCCGTGGCAGATTTCCGGATCAATCGTGATTCGATCATTCATCCTATAGGCCCTCCCGACAATGACTCCGTAGATATCATATCAGACGCGAGCGGCTCAGGCTCGGCTATCCTGAAGGTCACGCCGCCGGAGCGGTTTCGGAGAAGCTCGCGCGCTTCATGAGCTTATCAAACAATTTCGCGAGATTGGGATATTCTTCCCGCCACTTGATCTCCGGAAAGCGGAAGTCGAGATAACCCAGGCAGCAGCCCACCGCGATGTCCGCCAGGCTGTACCCTTCCCCCATGCACCAGTGCCTCTCCCCGAGCTCGATCGCCATCGCATTGAGTCCCTGGTCTATCTTCTTTTTCTGCCTTGCGATCCATTCCTGGCTCTGCATTTCGGGGGCTCTTTTCCGCTCCAGAAAAATCGCAGCGGCTGCATCGCAGGTGCCGTCCGCCAGCGCCTCCCAGCGTTTGACCTGTATCCTTTGCCTTGAGACTTCTGGAATCAGCCTGGAGACGGGCGTAATGGTATCCAGATATTCGACGATCACGCGCGAGTCGAAAAGCGTCTCATCGTCCTCCATGACCAGAACGGGAACCTTGCCCAAAGGATTGTAATGCCCGACTCGCGTATCCTCGCTCCACGGGATGTCGATCTCGAATTCGTAATCTATTCGTTTTTCGGCGAGAACGATCCTCGCCTTCCTGACGAATGGACTGGTTACACTTCCGATTAGTTTCATCTTTTGATCCGTTAATTCCGAAAGCGGAAATTATAGCACCAACGGTTGTGTTAAAATGACATCCCATTTGAGAGGCAGAAAAATGAATCAATCCCCCATCACCGCTTTGTCTCCGCTCGACGGTCGCTATCAGGAAAAAGCGTCGCTGCTCGGTCCCTACTTCAGCGAACATTCGCTGATCAGGCACAGAATCAGGGTGGAGCTGGAATGGCTGAAGGCCCTATCCATGGCCGAGAAAATCGCCGAGGTGCCGAAATTCTCGAAGGAAACCATTCAGGAATTCGAGCAAGTCTTCGAACATTTCTCGAAGGAAGATGCCGAGCGGGTGAAGGCCATAGAATCGAAGACGAACCACGACGTCAAGGCAGTGGAATACTGGCTCAAGGAGAGATTCGCCGAAAACCCTGAAGTGGCAGCCGTTTCGGAATTCCTCCATTTCGCCTGCACTTCGGAAGACATCAACAACCTCGCCTATGCGCTGATGGTGAAGTCGGCTAGAGACGAGGTGATGCTCCCCGCCATAGACGGGATTTCGGAAAAGCTCGCTGCCATGGCGCATGATCTGGCGGAGATACCCATGCTCTCCAGAACGCACGGCCAGCCAGCCTCCCCCACCACGCTGGGGAAGGAAATGGCGAATGTCGCCTACCGCGTGAAGCGGCAGCAAAAACAGCTTGCCGAAAACGAAGTGCTGGGCAAGATCAACGGCGCAGTCGGAAATTACAATGCCCATCTCGCAGCCTATCCCGATTTCGACTGGGAAGGTTTCGGGAGAAGCTTCGTCGAGAACCTCGGTCTCGAATTCAATCCCTATACCATACAGATCGAGCCTCACGATTATCTCGCCGAGATTTTCGATTGCCTCTCCCGGATCAACACCATCCTGATCGATCTGGACAGGGACATATGGGGCTACATCTCGATAGGCTATTTCAAACAGAAGACCAAGGCCGACGAGGTGGGCTCCTCGACCATGCCCCACAAGGTCAACCCCATAGATTTCGAGAATTCGGAAGGCAATCTCGGCATGGCAAACGCCCTGCTCAGACATTTCTCGGAGAAACTCCCGATATCGAGATGGCAGCGGGATCTCACGGATTCCACCGTATTGAGGAACATAGGGGCAGCATGGGGCCATGCCCTGCTGGGATACCAGTCTCTCGCAAAGGGGCTATCGAAGCTGGAAGCGAATCCTTCCAGGCTCATGGAAGATCTGGAGAACGCCTGGGAAGTGCTCGCCGAACCCATCCAGACGGTGATGCGCAGATACGCCCTGCCCAATCCCTACGAGCAATTGAAGGCGCTCACCAGAGGGAAAAACGGAATGGACAGGGATTCGATCCATGCCTTCATCGATGGCCTTTCCCTGCCCGAACATGAGAAGAAGCGTCTGCTCGAAATGACGCCCTGGAGCTATACAGGGAAGGCTGCGGAACTCGCCAGAAAAATCTAGGACTTCAGTTTCTGCCTCAGCAGGCCGATTGCGCCAGGAAGAATCGTCAGCAGGATGATCATCATGATGAAGATCGAGAGATTCTGCTTGATGATGGGGGTATTGCCCAGGAAATAGCCGCAATAGACGAAGAAGGCTATCCAGGAGAGGCCGCCGGCCACGCTGAAGAGCAGGAAGCGGTGATAGCTCATGCTGCCCACGCCTGCAACGAAAGGCGCGAATGTCCTGATGATGGGCAGGAAGCGGCAAAGCGCGATGGTCTTCCCGCCATGTTTTTCATAGAATGCATGCGTCTGCTGGAGATGGGCATGATTGAAGAAGCGCGATTTCTCGTGCGAAAAGACCTTCGGCCCGACGAACCTTCCGATCCAGTAATTGGTGTTGTCGCCGGCAAATGCCGCAAGCACGAGGATGGAAACCAGCATGTTGACATCCATCGCGCCAGTCGACGCCAGCGTCCCTGCCACGAAAAGCATGGAGTCCCCCGGAAGGAAAGGCGCGACGACAAGCCCCGTTTCGCAATAGATGATCAGAAAAAGGATAAGATAGATCCAGAGGCCATAGTGCTGGGTCAGGACAAGCAGATACTTGTCGAGATGGAGCACGATGTCGAGAAGATCCATCAGCCCGCCTCCGCCCTTTTCTCCGGCTTGACGAAATCAGCCCTGGAGACGCCCAGCCACATCACGATGGGACTTGCAACCAGGACGGAAGAATAGATCCCGAAAAGAATGCCGATGGTGAGCGCAAGCGCGAAATAATGCAGTGCGGCCCCGCCGAAGAAGAGCATGGAAGTGACCATGAGCTGGGTACAGCCATGGGTGATCACGGTTCTCGACATGGTCCTGGTGATCGCATTGTTGATGATCTCCGGAACGGTGCTCTTCCTCATCGTCCTGAAATTCTCCCTTATCCTGTCGAAAACCACCACCGATTCGTTGACGGAATAGCCGAGCACGGCGAGCACCGCAGCGAGAACGGGAAGCGAGAATTCCCACTGGAAGAAGGAGAAGAAGCCGAGGATGATCACGACGTCATGGAGGTTTGCGATGATCGCTGCAAGCGCGAAGCGCCATTCGAACCGGATCGCGAGATAACCCATGATGCCCAGCGAAACGAGCAGCAGGGCGAGCGAACCGTTGGCTACCAACTCCTTCCCGACCTGTGGGCCGACGAATTCGACCCGCCTCATCTGGGCGGAAGGATCTTCTCCCTTGAGCGCCGAAAGAACGATTTCGCTCTCCCTCGCTCCGGACACATTCGCCTTCAGCGGCAGCCTGATCAGGACATCCTGGGAAGTGCCGAAATTCTGCACCGAAACGTCGGGAATGCTTTTGAGGGAAGAGCGGATCTTCTCGATGTCGACGATATGCCCGTAATGCACCTCCATCACCGTTCCGCCGGTGAAGTCGATGCCGAAATGCAGCCCCCTCGTTGCGAGCAGCAGGACTGCAGCGATGAATGTCACGAGCGAAATGGCGGTCGTGAACCTGCCGTAGCTCATGAAAGGGATGTCTTTTTTTATCCTGAAGAATTCCATTTGTATTCCCTTATCCTATCAGGAGCTTGGCGACCCTGCGCCTGCCGTAGGCGAAATTGATGATGGCGCGGGACACCAGCACGGCGCTGAACATAGACGTCAGAATGCCGAGGCAGAGCACGAAGGCGAAACCCTTGACCGGGCCTGAGCCGAAAATGAAAAGCGCCATGCCCGCTATCAATGTCGTGATGTTCGAGTCCATGATCGTGCCGAAAGCGCGCTCGTAGCCCGCATTGATCGCAGCCTGCGGAGATACGCCGTTCCTCAGTTCATCCCTGATGCGCTCGTTGATCAGCACGTTGGCATCGATCGCCATGCCCAGCGTCAGCGCAATGCCGGCCATTCCCGGCAAGGTCAGGGTGGCCTGGGAAATCGACAATACCGCGACGAGGAGAAGCAGGTTGGCGCCGAGCGCGACAACCGATACGAGACCGAAAGCGAGGTAATAAATGGTCATGAAGATGCTGATCGCGATGAAGCCGAAAAGCGTCGAATCGAACCCCTTGCTGATGTTGTCGGCGCCCAGGCTGGGACCCACCGTCCTTTCCTCTATGATCTCCATCGGGGCGGCAAGCGCGCCGGCCCTGAGGAGAAGCGCGACGTCATGCGCTTCGCTCGTCGTCATGTGCCCTGAAATCTGCACGCGCCCGCCCCCTATTTCCTCCCTGATCACGGGTGCCGTGACGACTTCGGCGCGTCCCCTGTCTATCAGGAGGATGGCCATCCTCTTTCCGACGTTGTCCGCGGTGATCTGCTTGAAGATGCGGGAACCCGTGCTGTCGAGATTGATGTGAACGGCCGCCTCGTTGGTCCTGTTGTCGAACCCTGGCTTCGCATCGTTGATATGCTCACCTGTCAGGACGACGTTCTTCTTGACGAGGATGGGATTGCCATCCCTGTCCTTCAGAAGCTCGTCGCCGAATGGGACCTCCCCTGCAATCGCGGCCTTCAGATCATGCTCGTCGTCGACCATGTGGATTTCCAGGGTCGCCGTCCGTCCGAGTATGTCTTTCGCCTTCGCCGTATCCTGCACGCCGGGAAGCTCCACCACCACCCTGTCCGCACCCTGCTGCTGGATGATGGGCTCGGCCACGCCGAGTTCGTTCACCCTGTTCCTGAGAGTCGTGATGTTCTGCTGGATGGCGAAATCCTGGATGCTCTTCACTGCGGCGGGCTTGAGCGTCAAAGTGACGCCGTATTCGCTGCCCGAACCCGACCCGGTCAGCAATAGATCCGGAAACTGCTTGGAAATTTCGCTAGACGCCTTGTCTGCAGAATCCTTGTCGGGAAACTTGATGTCTATCTCGTCTCCCTGCCTCATGATCCCGGAATAATGGATGTCCCCATCCCTGAGATCAGCCCTGATCTCGCCGAGATTTCTGTCCATCGCCATGGTGACGGCAGCCTTCATGTCGACCTGCATCAGGAAATGCACCCCTCCCCTGAGATCGAGACCCAGATACATCGGCAGCGCGCCGAGGCTCTGGAGCCATGCGGGGGATCTCGACACCAGATTGAGCGCAACCACGTAGTCCTGGCCGAGCTGATTCTGGAGCACATCCTTGGCCTTCAATTGCGTGTCGGTGCTCTTGAAACGGACCTTCAGCGTGGCGGGGTCGAGATAGACGCCGGTATCCTGAAGATTCGCGGATTTCAGCATGTTCTCGACGCGGGTCACCAGCGCCGTGTCGACCTTGGCCGATCCGGTCGTGGATGAAATCTGGACTGCGGGCGATTCGCCGAATAGATTGGGAAGCGAATAGATCAGGCCTGCGACCAGCACAAGCGCGATCAACGCATTCTTCCACAAAGGATATCTGTTCATTTTCAGTTCGCTGCTTTGATCGTGCCCTTGGGCAATACCGACTGGATCGCGGATTTCTGTACCAGCACCTCGACATTGGCCGAAATCTCTATCGTCACGTAATGCTCGCCGACCTTGACCACCCGCCCGAGCTCGCCACCAGAGGTCACCACTTCGTCGTTTTTCTGAAGCGCTTCGAGCATCGATTTCATTTCCTTGCTGCGCTTCATCTGGGGACGGATCAGCATGAAATAGAACACGACGAAGATGACGACAAGCGGTGCGAAGCTCATCAATCCTGAAGCCGGCTGTGCCGCCGCGCCTTCAGCATAGGCGGAATTTATGAACATGCTTTTCTCCTCGGACGCATACGCAAAATCCCGATTCTATCATGCCGATGCGCGCCGACGTTCAAACTCTTCGACAAATTCTTCGAATTTGCCTTCCCCTATCGCCCCCCTTATCTCCCTCAACAGCGTCTGATAATAGTAGAGATTGTGTATCGTGTTGAGCCTCGCCCCCAGGATTTCGTTGACCCGCTGAAGATGGTGGAGATAGGCCCTGGTGAAATTGCTGCAGGTATGACAGCCGCATGTCTCGTCGAGCGGGCGGGTGTCCTCCTTGTATTTCGCATTCCTGATCTTGATGTCGCCGTATCGGGTGAAAAGCCAGCCGTTCCTCGCATTCCTGGTCGGGAGCACGCAGTCGAACATGTCTATTCCCTTCGATACAGCCGAGACGATGTCTTCGGGCGTGCCGACGCCCATCAGGTAGCGCGGCTTGTCCTTCGGCAGCATGGGGGCAGTGTGGCAAAGGATCCTTCGCATGTCTTCCTTGGGTTCCCCTACGGAAAGCCCGCCTATCGCATAGCCGTCGAAACCGATCTCGGTCAGCCCTTTTAGCGACTCTTCTCTGAGCGCTTCAAACATGCCGCCCTGAACGATGCCGAAAAGCGCATTCGGGTTTCCCTCGTGAGCCGCCTTGCTTCGAAAAGCCCATCTCAGCGACAGCCTCATGGAGTCAGCCGCCTCCTTGTATTCCGCAGGATAGGGCGTGCATTCGTCGAAGATCATGACGATGTCGGAATTCAGGATGCGCTGGATGCGCATCGATTCCTCAGGCGTCAGGAAACAGCTGTCTCCGTTCACAGGCGACTGGAATTTCACCCCTTCCTCGCTGATCTTGCGCAAGTCTCCCAGGCTGAACACCTGGAAGCCTCCCGAGTCCGTAAGGATCGGCCTGTCCCAGC
Organism: Pseudomonadota bacterium; assembly: GCA_021848825.1. Classification (GTDB taxonomy): domain Bacteria; phylum Pseudomonadota; class Gammaproteobacteria; order Burkholderiales; family JABEVD01; genus JABEVD01. The sequence continues at coordinate 185,504 of JAJZTQ010000003.1, read as the reverse complement.
CCATGAATCGATGAAGCCCGCCATGGGCGGATATCACTTCCAGCCCGGGCCTCAGCCAGAGATGGAAGGTATTGCCGAGGACGACATGGGCGCCGATCTCCTCCAGCTCCCTCGGACTCATTGCCTTGACCGTTCCATAAGTCCCCACCGGCATGAATGCCGGCGTCTCGATCGCGCCATGGGCGAGCGTGACCACACCGAGCCTCGCCAGGCCATCCGTTCTCCTGAGTTCGAAATTCATTTTTTTCTTTCCATGAGCATTGCGTCTCCGTAACTGAAGAAGCGGTATTTTTCCTTCACGGCATGAAGATAGGCATGCCTCGTTTCTTCCATTCCCGAAAAGGCCGAAACGAGCATCAAAAGCGTAGATTTCGGCAGATGGAAATTGGTGATCAGCCTGTCGACGATCCCGAATTCGAAGCCAGGCGTGATGTAAATCGAGGTTTCCCCTGTTCTTTTTCCGGAAACTTCGAAGGATTCCAGCGCCCTCAAGGCTGTCGTCCCCACTGCGATCACTTTGCCCCCTGCCTCTCTCGTGTTCCTTATCGCATCGAGCGTCTCTTCGGGAATCGAATAGACCTCGCTGTGCATGCTGTGCTCCTCTATGTTCTCCACCCGAACGGGCTGGAAGGTTCCCGCGCCGACATGGAGCGTGACATAGGCCTTGTTTATCCCCCTGTTTTTCAGCCTTTCCAGGATCTCGTCGTCGAAATGGAGACCCGCCGTGGGCGCTGCAACCGCGCCCGGATGCCTGGCGTAGACGGTCTGGTAGCGCTCTTCGTCCTGCTGCGTCCCTTCATGGCCGATGTAGGGGGGAAGCGGCAGATGCCCTATCCTTTCGAGCACGCCCGATGCTTGGGAACTGAAGCGAAGCCTGTAGAAATCCCCTTTTCTTTCCAGAACTTCGGCCTTTTCCCCGGAGAAATCGAGAATGGAACCGGGTTTCGGGGAATGGCTGGCCTTGATCGATGAAAGCACGACATGTTCGTCGAGTATGCGCTCGACCAGGGCTTCGACTTTCCCGCCCGTTTGTTTCCGGCCGAAAAGCCTCGCCCTGATCACCTTGGTGTCGTTGAATACCAGAAGGTCATCGGGATTCAGAAAACCCGGAAGTTCATCGAAGACATGGTCCGAAAGCAATCCGGAATTTTTCAATACCAGGAGGCGGCTCGCTGTTCTTCTGGGTGCGGGGTGCTGGGCGATCAGTTCATCAGGGAGGTGATAATCGAATTCCTGGAGCTTCATGGGAGACCTTGTTGCAGAAAAATGCGCTTTGAAGGATAATCCTTCGCTTCCCTTGCCGGGATGGCGGAATTGGTAGACGCACGGGACTCAAAATCCCGCGGTGGTGACACCATGGGGGTTCGATTCCCCCTCCCGGCACCAAGTAAAATCAGTCACTTGAACAATCCTGCATGATTTCGCGTCACTCCTTATGACGCCAATTTCCGGCACTCAATGGCACAAAATTTTCGGGATTGAACTCTATGCATGAACATGATTGGACTCATGGTCATCAGGAAAGATGATGAATTCCCGCCACAGAAGAAAAAAATCTCCGGCTGCCCCATTATAACCCATGCGTTGCGTTTCTTGTGCATGACTCCGACTGCTTCGCCAGGTCTTCCGGATTCGGATCGCGGTCCTATCCGCGCTGACGCAAAGGCTTGCTGAATCCCCAAGCCCTTTGCCTGTCTCATCGCGACGACACAGATATCTTCAATATTTTTCAGATAGTTGCATTCACATTCAGGAATCCGGGCGCGACGCATGTCGCCCTCGAACGACGCCTGCTGCAAAATTCCCGCGCCCGGAATGCTCAACAGGATGCCAGGATCATCGTCGAATCAGCAGGTTGCAGCTCGCTGGCACGCTCATTGCAATACTTGCCTCATGCAATGACAAAGGCAATTGGAATGACCCTGCAATCATCTACTCCTGCTTTTCCTCCGATCTGTCGAGGCAGCATGGTGCCTCGCCCATGGACAGGATTCTGGCAAGGCCTGAAGCTCGCGTTCACGGACAATTCGACTGATGCCGATGAGCCGATCCAGCCATGGCAACATGCCGCCTTCAGAAGAAGGGGAATGCTGATCATCATCATCGCATTGAGTTCGGCCTTTGCAGTCGACCTTCTTTCTTATGCGCAGCCTTTCGAATATGCGCATCCCGTCCTTCATTTCATCCAGCTCGCCCTTTTCGTGGCGCTGTTCGGCTGGGTGACGGCCGGATTCATCACGGCGCTGATGGGATTCCGGGCCCTGCTTCATCCTGATCCGCACAGGCTCTCCTCTGCCGATGCAAATCCAGACAATCTGAGCGCGGATGCCAGGACTGCCGTCATCATGCCGATCTGCAATGAACCTGTGGGCCCGGTCTTTGCCGGATTGAAGGCAACCTGCGAGTCGCTCGCAGCAAGCGGACATGGGGCGCTTTTCGATGTCTACGTGCTTTCCGACACCTACGATCCGGATCTGCAACGTGAAGAAATGGCCGCATGGCGTTCGCTCCGCGAGCGGCTGGGCGGAAGCTTCCGCCTTTACTACCGCAGGCGCCAGCGCCGCACGCGGAAAAAGGCGGGAAACGTGGCCGACTTCTGCCGCCGCTGGGGGAAAAATTACCGATACATGGTCGTTCTCGATGCAGACAGCGTGATGACAGGCAATACGCTCGCGAAGCTGGTCGCCATGATGGAATCGAACCCGAAGACAGGCATCATCCAGACCGCGCCGCGCGCCTGCGGGGTTACGACTTTCCATGCCCGAATCCAGCAGTTTGCAGGGCGCGTAGCCGGCTCCCTGTTCACCGCCGGCATGCAGTTCTGGCAGTTGGGCGAATCGCATTACTGGGGACATAACGCCATCATCCGGGTCGAACCTTTCATGAAGCATTGTGCGCTGGCCAGACTTCCGGGAAATGGCGGACTTTCAGGCGAGATTCTTTCCCATGATTTCGTCGAAGCTGCCCTCATGCGCAGGGCCGGCTACTACATCTGGCTGGTTTCGGATCTGGACGGCAGTTACGAGCAGCAACCTGCCAATCTGATGGAAGAACTGCAGCGCGACAGGCGCTGGTGCCAGGGCAACCTGATGAATTTCCGTCTGATCGCCGAACCCGGTTTCCAGGCCGTGCATCGCGGCATGATATTCACCGGCGCCATGGCTTATGTTTCCGCTCCGCTTTGGCTCGGATTCGTCGCAGTGAGCCTCGCCCTGCGCCTGCTTGAGCCGAACATCCCCGTCGTCACCTTCCTCCCCTGGCTGGGCATGTCTTCTTCCATGGAGATGCTGTGGACATTCACCCTGTCATTGCTTTTCATGCCCCGGGTGCTCGCGGTCATCGCGATCCTCAAGCAGGAAGAACAGGCGGCCTTCGGCGGTACTGCTGCGCTGATGAAGAGCGTTCTGCTGGAGGCGCTTCTTTCCGCGCTGCAGGCCCCGATCCGCATGGTGGCCCATACGCTTTTCGTGGTGACGGCGCTGACCGGGCTCAGGCTCGAGTGGAAATCCCCGACCCGCGAAGCCAGATCGGTTCCCTGGCGGGACGCCTTCGACCGCTTCACTCCTGTCATCGCAGCCACTTCCCTGGCGCTGCTGGTCACGCTTTGCTACCATCCTCGGGCAGTGCTTTGGCTGCTGCCGGTAGGATTGCCGCTGCTGCTGGCGCCTCACATCACCGTGATCACGAGTCAGCCAAGATGGGGACGCTTGCTTCGCCGCCAGCGATGGCTGCTGATTCCGGAAGAGTGCAGCGTTCCCGCCGTCCTGGCAAGGGCGTGATGAAAACAGCCGTTTGTTGAAAAGAAGAATACCACCATGCCTGAATTCGACCGCCGTCAATTCCTGGGGCTGCTGGCCTCTGCCGCCGCTTCTGCCGCACTGCCCTGGCAGGATGCGCCTGCAGCAGACCTGAAGCTGGGTCCTGAGGAATCGTTTTCATGGGAATCGCTGATGGAAAAGGCAAGGGGCCTGGCGATGCAGCCCTACCAGCCATCCCTGCAGCCCGACCGGGACATTCTCGGGAAGATAGACTGGGAAGCCCATGGCAGGATCAGCTTCAAGCCTGAGGAGGCGCTCTTCGCAGGCGGGCCGGGACAGTATCCGATCGAATTCTTCCATCCCGGCCGCTTTTTCCAGTTTTCGGTAAGGATGTACAGGCTGGAGAGGGCCACAGACCCCGCCCATCCTTATTCGCCGATGCGCGAAATCCTTTACGACAGAAATCTTTTCGACATGCCTCAGGACAGCCCGGCGACCCGGCTTGGACAGCAAACGCATTTCGCCGGCTTCAAGATGCAGGAAAGCAGGCTGAAAGGGTCTCGCCTCGACTGGCGGCAAAACGACTGGGCCGCGTTCCTCGGCGCATCCTATTTCAGGGCCATCGGCGATGAGTACCAGTACGGGCTTTCCGCACGGGGCATTGCCGTCAATGTGGTCGAGCAGGGTATGCAGGAGGAATTCCCGGCGTTCACCCATTTCTATTTCGAACCTGCCGAAAATCATGCAGACACGATGATCGTCTATGCCCTGCTCGACGGGCCCAGCCTGACAGGCGCATACCGATTCGCCCTGACGAGGCGAACGGGCGTCATCATGGATGTCGAGGCGAATCTCTTCCTGCGGCGCGACATCGCCCGATTCGGGATTGCGCCCGCCACTTCCATGTACTGGTTTTCCGGAAAAGACAAGCCGTTCCAGCAGGACTGGCGCCCTGAAGTGCACGATTCGGACGGCCTTTTTCTCTGGACAGGATCTGGAGAACATATCTGGCGCCCCCTCGTCAATCCGCAGGGTATTGGCGTCTCGGCTTTCTCCGACGACCATCCCAGGGGATTCGGCCTGATGCAGCGGGAACGGCGATACGGCGAATATCTGGACGCCGTGCACTATGAAAGAAGGCCGTCGTTGTGGATCGAACCGATCGGCGACTGGGGGAAAGGGGCGGTGCAGCTGGTCGAACTGCATACGGAAGAAGAGATCTACGACAATATCGTCGCAATGTGGGTCCCGGAAAAGAAGGCAGAGGCAGGATCAAGCCACCGATATCGCTACCGCCTTTACTGGCAGGCCGATGCGCCGATCGACATGCCGCTTGCGCGATGTGTGGCGACTCATATCGGGCGCGGAGGAGAGCCGGCCGAACGCCCGAAGGGCTCGCACAAATTCGTTGTGGAGTTCAAGGGAGACTTGCTTGCAGGGCTGCCGCAGGGCGCAAGACCGGAAGCGGTCGTGACGGCGTCAGGCGGCAGGGTATCGAATGTCGGAACGGAACCCGATCCGGAAGGAACGAAGGGACTCTGGCGGGCGCTTTTCGACCTTGCCGAGCCCGCCAGCGATGAAGCCGTCGAGATCCGCCTCTTTCTTCGCCATCAGAACGAAACCCTCACGGAAACATGGCTCTACCAGTTTCACAAGGCTTGAAAATATCCTGGTGCCCGGAACCGGACTCGAACCGGCAGGAAAGTTTCCTTTCGTCGGATTTTAAGTCCGATGTGTTTACCAATTTCACCATCCGGGCTGGCAGGGCGAAAATTATAACAGACTATTTGGATACCTCGGAGACGGCCCAGACTTCCTCGGCATATTGGCTGATGGTCCGGTCGCTCGAGAATCTCCCCATTCTGGCGACATTGAGTATCGCGCGTCCGGACCAGTCCTCCTGATCGCGATAAAGCCTGTCCACTCTTTCCTGGCAATCGACATAGGCGTCGTAATCGTCGAGCAGACGGTAATGGTCGCCGTTCTGGGTAAGGGAAGCGATGATGGGCAGATAGCAATCGGGCTCGGTCTGAGAGAAGAAACCCGAGCCTATCATGTCAAGCACTTCCCTCAGCTTCTGATTCTGTTGCCAGTTCTGCCTGAAGCCCTGCATTCGCCTTTCGGCGACTTCTTCTGCGGTGAGACCGAATATGAAAATGTTTTCCTCGCCGACAGCCTCCCTGATCTCCACGTTCGCCCCGTCCAGCGTCCCTATGGTCAGCGCGCCGTTCATGGCGAGCTTCATGTTTCCAGTGCCTGAAGCCTCCGTTCCCGCAGTCGAGATCTGCTCGGAGAGGTCGGCTGCGGGAATGATATCGAGCGCGGTGGAAACGTCGTAATTCGGGATGAAGATCACCTTCAGCAGTCCGTTCACGGTGGGATCGTTGTTGATGATGTCGGCGACATCGTTGATCAGCCTGATGATCAGCTTCGCCATGGCATAGCCTGGCGCCGCCTTTCCCGAAAAAATCACGGTCCTCGGCAGGATGTCGAGCCCCGGATTGTGGCGGATATGGTTGTAGCGGGTGATGACATGAAGCACATTGAGCAGCTGCCGCTTGTATTCATGTATTCTCTTCACCTGTACATCGAACATCGAAGCAGGATCGATTTCGATGCCGAGGCGGGATTTGACCAGGAATGCGAGCCTTTCCTTGTTGATCTTCTTCACATCCCTGAATGCCTTCCTGAATTTGGCGCTTCCGGAAAGCGGGACGAGCGCCTCCAGAAGATCGAGATTCTTCGGCCATTCGCTCCCCACATGGTCTGAAATCAGTTTCGAAAGGCTTGGGTTCGCCTGCTTCAGCCACAATCTGGGCGTCACGCCGTTCGTCATGTTGACGATCTTTCCGGGAAAGATTCTTTCGAAATCGGCGAATATCGTCTTCTTCATCAATTCGGTGTGGATTCTGGCCACGCCGTTCACCCTGTGGCAGCCGACCATGGAAAGATGCGCCATGCGTACATATCTCTCCCCAGACTCGTCTATGATGGACATCCTTCTCACCAGTTCGGCATCGCCCGGATGGCGATGCATGACATCCCTGAGGAAGCGGTGATTGATTTCATAGATGATCTGGAGATGGCGCGGCAGCACTCTTTCGAAGAGGGGAAGCGGCCAGGTTTCCAGCGCCTCGGGCATCAACGTATGGTTCGTGTAGGAAAAAGTGTTGAGGGTGATGTCCCATGCCTCTTCCCACTGCTGCCCGTGGATGTCAATCAGAAGGCGCATCAGTTCAGGTATCGCTATCGCAGGATGGGTATCGTTGAGCTGGATCGCGACCTTTTCGGGAAATGTCGAAAAGCCGTCGTGGTTTTCCAGAAATCGCCTGAGAATATCCTGCAGGGACGCGCTCACGAAGAAATACTGCTGCTTGAGTCTGAGCTCCCTCCCCACCCGGGTCGAGTCGTCCGGATACAGCACGCGGGAGAGATTCTCCGAATCGTCCTTCTCCTCGACCGCCTTGATGTAATTGCCCTCGTTGAAATACCTGAGATCGAAGTCGCGGGTCGCCTTCGCAGCCCAAAGCCTCATGTTGTTGACGACATCGTTGCCGTAGCCTGGAATGGGGGTATCGTAGGCCATGGCCATGACATCCTCCGTTTCCACCCAGTGGTGATGCATCTTTCCGTCTTCCTCGGCGAATTCCACCACCCTGCCGAAGAACTTGACGGGATAAAGCACTTCCGGGCGGGGAAATTCCCATGGATTGCCGTAGCGCAGCCAGTTGTCGGGATGCTCGACCTGAGCGCCGTTTTCTATGCGCTGGTTGAACATGCCGTATTCGTACCGGATGCCGCAGCCGTATCCCGGAAGCGCGAGGGTCGCCATGGAATCGAGGAAACAGGCTGCAAGCCTTCCCAGCCCGCCGTTTCCGAGCGCGGCATCGGGCTCTATTTCCTTCAGCTCCTCGAGATCCAGCCCCATTTCATCGAGCACCTCCCTGCATTCTTCCAGGAATCCGACATTGCTGATGCCGTTCACCAGCATTCTCCCGATCAGGAATTCCAGCGAGAAATAATAGATGCGCTTCGCGTCAGCAAGATGATAGCTGCGCATGGTTTCCATCCAGCGGTCGACCAGCCTGTCCCTCGCGACATTGGCAAGCGCATGGAACCAGTCGCGATTTGTCGCCGTGGAGGGATCCTTGCCCACCGTATAGGTCAGCCTGTTGGCTAGGGAATGCCTGACTGAATCTGCGTCTATGCCGAGCTTCTGGTATTCGAAATGATCCGGCTTCGCATGTTTGCTCATCGCTCCTCCTCCATATGACTACAAGGATAGTCCATACTACAAGGATTTGGTCAAAACCCCGTCACGCCAGCGCACTGATTTGCTGGCAGAAACCGTCTAAAGCGTTCATCCTGTCGGCTGATTCCGGCGCGAGGCGGCGTCGAAATCTTGCCGCCATGACTTGCAAGCGCATGCTCTGGCTGTCGGCCGATCCGACTGCACCATCAGGGCAGGGCCTCGCGCCTCCCTGAAGAAGGGAGGCGCGCCCATTCTACTCCACGAACCGCCTGCTTCATACGCCGCTTCGCGGTGGAATGCATTGGGCATGCTGCCCCTTCTGAGCATCGATCTGTCTCGCCATCTCCTGGCATATCTCATGTGCAACGGATTTATCGGCTTCAATCATGACGTGGCTCGCATCCGTGCGCACGGTGAACAGTTCGTCAGGCTTGTCCTCGATAGCGTCCTGCCAGGACAAATACAGGTTTCTTCTGCATTCGGACAAGGTCACGACGCACCTGGGGCATTTCAGACGCAGCGCTTCTGTGACACGCTTATTTTCGACGCTGCATTTCTTCGCGTCACTTTCCGGGTTCCCTATGAAAAGCAGGGAGATATTCTGCGAAGGAAACAGACGAACAACCGGATAGTAGGGTTTCCCGTCAAGCAGCACCATGAATACCGCAACAATCACCACATACTGGAAGAAGTAGAAGCCGTAGAAAAGATACTTCGCCCGTATTCCAGGCTTGTTGTCATACAAGTAAATGGCAAACAACGAGAGCAGTCCGACGCATTCGATCGACGAGCTCAGGTAGATGCGCGAAAGATCGATTATTTCTTTCGACTCCAGCTGAGAGACCAACATGGGCAGAATACCGATGACAACCGCCTGAGAAATCGCTACATACCTGAAATCATTTCTGAATATGTAGAAGGCCACGATTGACAGCACGCCCTCGGCTCCATAGTCGGTGTTGCAAATTGCCGCAAGAGCCGCACATGCAAGCGTGGCGATGCCCCATAGCCATCGATTAGACACCCGTTGTATCACCATGATGGCGGCAAGTCCCAGGCATAGCGTAAAAACCGCATTGAAATACTGGGGAATGTCCGCCAGATGATTGGCATACCAGAATGGGATTTGGGTAAGCAGGGCGAGTGCGAGCAAGCGCAGAAAATACACCTTCACATTGCTCGTATATCGGGCGCCATTCGCTATGAACCAGGCAAACAATGGAAACGCCAGCCGACCCAAGATGCGCAAAACAAAATACTTCGGGAAGAAAAACAGGCCTGCATGATCGACAACCATGCTCACGATTGCAAGAATCTTTATTTGAAATGCATTCATCGTGTCAATGTGATTGCTTCCGCAGGGACGGCACATCGACAGTTGGAGGCGGGGGTCGGAATCGAACCGGCGTCCACGGCTTTGCAGGCCGCTGCATAACCACTCTGCCACCCCGCCTATGAGGCAGCCCATTCAGGGCGAGCCGATGATTCTACCAACATTCGGCCTCCTGCACAATCGGCTTTGCTGCACTATATTGAACCGAGGAGTTCAAAATGGACAGAAAAGCATTCACGCTCATCGAGCTGCTGATCGTCATGGCGATCGTCGGCATCCTGGCTGCAGCCGCCTATCCTGCCTATCGCAATTATCTTTACGCAGGAAGAAGATCGGACGCGATCAGCACCCTGCTTCAGATCCAGATGGCCCAGGAAAAATACAGGGCGAACCACCCTGCCTATGCGAGCAGCCTTTCGATCATAGGCTTTTCCGGCAATTCGGTTCAGGGATATTACGGCATTGCGCTCGATGCGCCGACACCCGCACTGACCTACTCGGTCACGGCGACCGCCGCGGGGAGCCAGGCGGGCGACTCGACCTGCCCCTCTTTCGTGCTGAACCAGGACGGGCCGGACATGAGCGGCACGCCGAACGCAGCCACATGCTGGAAGAAATGAGAAAGGGATACAGCCTGGTCGAGATCATCGTGACGATTGCCGTGCTGGCCATCCTTCTTGCCGCATTTTTCCCTTCCTTCATATCGGCACTGCAATCGAGCCGCACGAAAGGCGCTGCCCAGACCCTGCTCGCCGACATTCAGCTGGCCAAAACCGAAGCTTCGAGGCGGCAATCTTTCGTATTCATCTCCTTTTCCGAAACGGCCTGGTGTTACGGCATCAACGCAGGATCGGCCTGCGATTGCGAATCGAACCCGGCTTCCTGCAACATCGGGAGCGCAGCGGCGAGCGATTTTCCAGGAACCGTCCTGACCGAAAATTTCCCGAACGACACGCTCATCTTCAATCCCGTCAGGAGCACTTCCACTGCAGGAACGGCCACATTCTCGTCCGGCAGCGGCAGATCCTACAGCGTCAGGATCAGTGCCCTCGGACGGGCGAGAATCTGTCAGCCCGATGCGCCTTCCGGATCTCTCCTGGCATGCTGAAGAAAGGATTCACGCTGATAGAACTGATGGCGGGCATGGCGCTGGGACTGATCGTCGTTCTTGCCGGAACGATGCTTTATACCGCGATCATGTCGAGAAATGCGCAATACCTGCGCGAAGCGCTGCTCGGGCAGGACATGGACACGGCCATGCTCGCGATGAGCCGGGACATCCGCCGCGCGGGATACGACGGCGCTGCCGCATCTTCGATAGGATCGAGGAAATTCGGCCTGGCGCTCGACCCCTTCGTCGGAGCGGTTTCCGGAACGGATTATTACCCCATCGACACGAGAACCGCGGGATGCATCCTTTTTTCATACGACCTCAACAAGGACGGGATACTCCAGCCGGCAACGGAAGTCTTCGGATTCAGGCTGAAGAACGGCGTCATCCAGTCCAGGACCGGCGGTTCCGTCATGCCTTCAGGGTGCGGCGATTCATCGAATGTCTGGAGCGACCTCACGGATGAGAAAAGCGAAATCATCACTTCCCTTGCATTTTCGCTCGATCAGACAAGCATCGACGTCGAAGGCAGGGCGATCAATCTGCGCAAGGTGAATATCGAGATGCAAGGCCATCTTCCTGAGGACCCTGCCGTCGTGAAGACGCTCCCCGCCTCTGTCAGAGTCAGGAACGACTGGATCTCATGATGGCAAAGGGACAGGCGCTAGCAAGCATCCTGATGCTGCTCATGCTGATCCTGATCGCGCTCGTCTATTCCGGACATGTCTCTGTCTCGGACATGCGGGTATCGGCAGGAAATGCGAAACAGGCCGAAGCCTTCGAGGCTGCGGAAGCCGGGCTCCAGGCGACCATCGGGCTGCTCGGAACCCGGCGCAAAGACTACGTCAAGGACGATGTCGACAATGTCACGCTTGCCGAAACGCCTGACGGATGGATAGACCCCAATGCCGTCACCCAGCAGACCACCGGAGACGGATCGACATTTTCTCCCGCATCAGGCAGTTACAGCACATGGTCGGCATCGGTCATGAACATCGACAGCGGAAGCTTCTCGAAGCTCGTCATATCGAGCAGGGGCTGTTCCGACGGCTGCTCCCCATGCAATTCCAGCTGCAAGTCCACGGCGCTGGTCAGCCAGGTGATGGGATTGCGCTCGCTCTTTTCGGGCAATCCCGATGCGCCTGTCGTCGCCACTGGAACAGTCGATCTCAGCGGCAATGTGACTGTCACCTGCCAGGCCGCAACACCCCATGTCTGCATCCATTCGGGCGGCCCTGTCACCCTGCAGAAACCGGAAATGGTCGACCCGCAGGGTTCGGTGATCCAGAACGATGGGGCGCTTGCCGCCATGAGCCCTGCCGATCTTTTCAGGCAGTACTTCGGCGCCAATCCGGTTAGCGTGAAGGCAAATGCGGACATTATCTGCAGCAACGGATCCTGCCCCATTTCGATCCAGTCGCCCAACGGGGACGGATCGCTGATCTGGATAGACGCATCGACGCCCTTCACCATCAACGCATCCGTCGCCGCCCAGATCGGTTCTCCCGAAAAACCCGTTCTGATCGTCGTCGACAATCCGGGCGGAAACAATTTCAAGCTCAACGGGAATACCGTCGTATACGGGGTGATCTATGTCATGGGGGGATGGAGCAACAGCGGCGGCGGAACAACCAGCATCCGGGGCGGAGTCATCACCGATGGGAATTTCTCCGGTTCGGGCACGCCGGATCCGACCTACAACCCGGTCGTGATCGATCATGTCAGGGAGATGGGGATCTACGTGATCGCGCCTGGGGGATGGAGCGACTTCTGATGAAGGGCTACACGCTGATCGAGACCATGATCGCATTCATCCTGATCGCCCTGGGCACGGTTGGGGCAGTGAAGCTCCAGGATGCCATGGTCAGGAAGTCGGTCTATGCCTGGCAGCTTTCGGAAGCCGTCCTGCTCTGCCAGCAGCAGATGGAAACATTGCGGAATTATTCGACGAAAAGCGGGTTCGACGCCCTGGCGACCGATACCGTCGGCAACAGTGTAAACGGCGTCAATGCTGTCTATGCTAGGACCTGGTCAGTTTCGACTAACCCATACGGCACGAAGGTCATTTCAGTGAAAACCGCATGGACAGGTCTCGACAATCAGCCTGAATCGGTGACGATTTCGAGCGAAATGAGCTATAACGACCCTGTGCAATCCGCTCTTCTCGATCTCAATCCTTCGCCGTGAGCTGGAAATGGAACCGCTCGATTACCTGAAGCTCATGGCCGAAAAGAAGGCATCCGACCTCTTCTTCAGCGTCGGCGCCCCTGTTCACATGAAAATCGGCGGAATCACTTCCCCTGTCGACGAAATCGCGCTCGTTCCCGGAGCGACGAAGAAAATGGCCTATTCCCTGATGAACGAAGCGCAGATAAGGGAATTCGAGGAAAGAAGGGAAATGAATCTTGCCGTCTCCATGAGCGGAATAGGCCGATTCAGGATCAATGTCTATCTCCAGAGAGCTGAAGTCGCCATGGTGGTGAGGTACATCAGGAGCGACGTCCCTTCCATGGCGGCGCTTCATCTGCCTTCCGTGCTGGAAGATCTCGTCATGGAAAGGCGGGGACTGATCCTCGTTGCCGGCGCGAGCGGTTCTGGCAAATCGACCACGCTTGCAGCGATGATCAATTACCGCAACGAGAACGATTCGGGACATATTCTTTGCATAGAGGATCCCATCGAATTCCTGCACAGTCACCGGAAATCCGTCGTCGACCAGAGGGAAGTGGGGATCGATACGGAGTCCTTCGATTCTGCGCTCAGGAACGCGATGCGGGAAGCGCCCGACGTCATCATGATAGGCGAGATCCTCGACCGCCAGACCATGCGGCATGCCATCACCTATTCCGAGACGGGGCATCTCTGCCTTTCCACCCTGCATGCCAGCAATGCCAACCAGGCGATAGACAGGATACTCAATTTCTTCCAGGACAGCGCGAGGGAACAGCTTCTTCTCGATCTTTCGCTCAACCTGAAAGCGGTGATCTCGCAGAGGCTGATCGCTTCCCTCGACGGAAAACTCGTTCCCGCAGTGGAAATCCTGCTCAACACCCCTTACCTTTCCGAACTGATCAGAAGAGGAAACATGGAGGAGATGAAAGCGGTTATGGGCAAGAGCACGGACCCGGGCGTCTGCACTTTCGACCAGTCCCTCTTCGACCTCTATGCCGCAGGCAAGATCAGCCTTCCCGAGGCATTGAAGCACGCCGACTCCGCTACCGACCTGAAGCTCAGGATCCGCCTCTCCCAGGGCGGAATCAGATGACTTTGATTTGCATCATCCGTTGGGTTATGCTCATCGAATGATGATCCCGTCCACGGTTATGCAGTCGTACGACCATGCCGTTTTCTTCACCGCATTCAACCTGACAAAGGCATTCACTGCCCCGATCCAGAGGGATTCGCTCCTCTACTGGCCTTTCCTGGTCTCGTCCACGGCGATCGCGCTCGCCGCGCTGTCCTGCCGGAAAATCCCGCCCGATCCCGGGCGTTTCGGGAAAGCGCTCTGGTGGCACCGTTCGGCAAAAGCGGATTATCGGCTGTATTTCGTCAATGCGCTTCTTTTCCCGGCGCTGTTCGGGTTCCTTCTCTTCAACCAGTACGATTTCGTCGCCTGGCTCAACCGGCTGCTCGGGTTTTCCGGTCATTCAGCCCAGTCGGCATCGCTGTGGTGGAAGCTCGCCTACACGCTCCTTTTCTTCGTCGCCTACGATTTCGGCCGGTTCGTCGCCCACTCCATGCTCCACGACATCCCGGCATTGTGGGAATTCCACAAGGTCCATCATTCGGCCGAAGTGCTGACCCCGATCACCGCATACCGGGCTCACCCCGTCGATCTCCTGATCATGGCCTGGGGCGGCACGACGGCAGTGGGCCTCGTTTCCTGGGCAATCAATCATCTTGCAGGCAGCGTGGTCAACGCCTATCTTTTTCTCGGGCTCCATGTCCTGATCTGGGCGAGCAACCTGATCGGGAATCTGCGCCATGCGCCTGTCTGGCTGACCTACGGTCCCGTTCTCGGAAAATGGCTGGTGAGCCCGGCACATCATCAGCTCCACCACAGCCGTGAAGCCAGGCACCTGGGCTGCAACAGGGGTTTCGACCTGGCAATCTGGGACAGGTTTTACGGCACGCTCTACGTTCCGGAAGGGAAAGAGGAGGCGTTTTCGATCGGACTCGACGACGGCACGACGGATCAATGGCAGACCGTTCGCAGCATGCTTTTCAGGCCATTCAAGGGCGCGGCCCGCATCCTTTTCGGCTTCAAGGCGCAGCGGTAAGCTTCCTTATTTCGCTCACTGCGGCATTCACCCGCTCCCTGATCAGCCTCTCTCCTTCCTCCCTGGATGCGCCGGTTTTAGCGACGAGGCCTGCTCTCACCCATTTGCTGCTCCCCTCGATGGCCATCAGCATGGATAGGTCTTCCCTTCCCGCATGCCCTCCCGGCATTTCGGCATAGACCGACCCGATGTAGAAAACGCGAACGCCGTAAGGTCGAGAAGCCGCATCCAGCGCCTCGGCAACCGCCGAGAGCATCTTCTGCCCGCCGCCATGGTCCCCCATGATCAGCACATACCTGAAGCC
The DNA here is from genome assembly GCA_021848825.1 of Pseudomonadota bacterium. Taxonomy (GTDB): domain Bacteria; phylum Pseudomonadota; class Gammaproteobacteria; order Burkholderiales; family JABEVD01; genus JABEVD01. The sequence goes on along the minus strand of JAJZTQ010000003.1, from coordinate 170,466 downwards.
TGAAGCCATCGCGCTCAACGCCACATCCCTGATCACTGCGCCGTAGACATCCATGCGCAGGCTGACCGAGCCGGCATAGCGCATGTGGCCGCTGTGCTTTTCCGGGTCTCCCGTTGGCGCGAACGGAAGAACAGGGTAGACGAGCGCGTTGCCGAGCTGTCTCGCGATCATTCCGGCAAGGCGATGCGCAATGAAATTGTGCTTGCCCAGCACCATGTAGGGGCCGTTCTGCTCCGTGCTCCCGGCATAGATGATCGCGATGTTCCTGCCCGCCCTGATCGATGCCGAGACTTCAGGGGAGGTCATTTCCTCGATATATATCGGAGATTCGGCATTCGCACGGGAAACCAGCAGCAATGCGAACAGGGCTGCAAGGATCCTCAAGACCATGTCGATATCACCATGAAGACGAAGACGAGAACCGATGCGATGGACAGAACCAGGACGGCCGCCGCGGCGCAGTCCTTCGCGATTCTGACGAATTCCGCATTTTCCGGATGGAGGCCGTCCAGCACATGCTCGATTGCGGTATTGAAGAGTTCGGCCGCGAGCACGAGAAAAATCATGACGACCACAAGCGCGCACCAAAGGAGGGAAGGCCGCAGAAAGAAGAGCGACATCAGGGCGAAAGCGGCAGCTGCAAGCTGCAGCCTGAAGCTCGATTCATGCCTGAAAGCGATGCGTATTCCTTCAATGGCGCATCCCAGCCTGGAAAGAAACCCCATCCCCTTCATTTCACGCAAGGGATCCAGTTCACTTCTTCATCGCGGACAATGGTCCCTTCCGAAATCTGGGCGCCGTTCACTTGGTGAGGATAACGCCCTGGATCGTCCACTTGCACCTCTATCTTCTCCCCCATGACTTGCCGAACCGTTCCCTTGATCCAGTCGACTTCCGATATGCCCACCTTCATTTTTCTGCAGACATAGGCGCCAGGCCTTCCGGATGAGGCTTCGGCCTCGTACCGGATCCTGTCTCTGACGAGCGCCTCGTGAATCCCCTGATCGGGGACGTTTTGCCTGTGCGGACTGAAGAAAGCGCATCCTGACAGGAACAGCGCAAGCGGGATTATCCTCGAATTCATCATCATGTTGAATTTCATGCGCATATAGCCAGCCTATATCATAGGCTCAAGGGCCATATGCCGTCTACGCATCAGGGCAGGTCCCATGAAAGCCCCGCCCCGTAAGGCATGAGGAATACATGGGGGCCTTCGTTTTCCTTGGATGCTTCCCAGAAATACTTCCCTATGCCGTAGCCGAGGAAGCTTCCCGCGACCGTGTCCGAGACCCAGTGGTTCCTGCTTCCGACTCGCGACAGGTCGGTGATCACCCCAAGCCCGTAAAGCCAGGGCATGTGGTATTCCTCTGCAAATGGCGTGATCGCCGACCAGGCAGCTATGGCATGCCCCGAAGGGAATCCGTCCGTTCCGTTTGATGAAGAGCCCGCCATGAAATGGAAACTGTGATTGCCCTGGCCGGTCCAGGGCCTCGCGCGTCCGATGACAGTCTTCAATCCGAGCACCAGGCCGAACGAAGTCACCACAGCTTCGGATGACGCATAGCCTGTCCTCGAAAGCTGCGGATCCGAGCTTCCCAGGGCTGCCAATGCGACGCCTGCGCTCTCCACCCAGGGAAGGGCATTGCCGACTGAATCGAAATTCCTGAGGATGCTGCTGGACGCATGATTCAAGGCGAACTTGTATGCGCTCTTGTCGAAAAGCGCGCTTCCCAGGACGAGCCCCGCCCCGATCGCGCCTGTCTTGACCCAGTCAGTCTGAGATGCGATCTTGCCCGCATTGAAGACATCCCGCTCGACGCGCGATACGACCCTCGTGTCCGGCATGAAAGCCTGCGAAAAGCTCGTATCTGTCGGCTTCATGTCGTCCAGCTCGTAAAGCGGATCATTCTGCACGGCAGTCGGATTCATATACTGCACCTTCACGTACTGCCTCAGGTCTTCCTTTCCTATCCTGCCGTCGAAATAGGCCTTGAGCCTGTCAGGATCGAGGAATTCGTAGATCACGTCCGCATGGACATGCTCTGCGAATTCGATCCTGATTTCGCGTACATCAAGCGGGGCGCGGGAAAGAATGATCCTTGCAGCCCTTCCAACCGCAAGGCTGTCCGGGCGGAGGTTCTCGTTGGAGAGAAAGACCGAAAGCCTGCTGCTGCCGTCGAGCGAAACACGGATGTTGCCGAATCCGGCGCCGTAGAGTTCTTCCTCCAGGCTCCTGCGATAATCCTGCCCCTTGCCTTGCCACTGGTTCGAATCAGGCTTGGGCTGGATGGAAGGCACAGGCAGGTCTACCTTTGGCTTCCATTCATCATTCCTTTTTTCCGGCGGCTGATAGTCGTCAGGCACGGCGGCGGGCTGATATTGCAATGCCCTTGGATCCCTCACGCTCGTCACGTCGTAAAGGGTGACGGCTCTCGCGAGCATCGCGCCGCCATCCCTCGTCAGCGGCTTCCAAACGAAATTGGCTACTGTGTCTGAAGACTTCATGAGCATCGCGTCGAAGGGGATCTGGAGGTAAATACCCTTGTCATAGCTTCCCTCTCCGAACTGTGCTGCCGAGACATTCGTCTTGGTGAAGAAGGCGCCCACCGTGACGCCATTGTCGAAAACCTTGGAGAAATCGATTGTGGCGCCGATATCCCCTGCAAGGTAGCGGCCGAAGCTCAGCGTTCCGAGCACGTTCTGCCAACCCGTGTCCCAGTAAAGCGTGCCGTGCCCGGTCAATACCCGGTAATTCTGCAGATTGAAATTCTGGGCGAAATCGCGCTGCTGCACTTCGTTGACATTCACCCCGAAAGCCGTCCTGCCATCAAAAGGTCGATAGAGCCATTCCGCCCCCACACCGGCGAACATCATCTCGAGATAGCCGCCGTAGACGCTGTAATACTGGTTTTCAGTCAGCCTTCCGACATGAGTGAACTGGAGGTTCGGCATGGTCAACCTGGAGGTCGTCATGTATTCCCTGACGTAGGTCCTGACCCTCGGAAGCAGACTGGTGCCGTCGTCCGTCCATTGGTTGTAGTTGTCCAGTACGTCATACTGGACCGATCCCTGCAGCCATGTGTTCCGGGTGAAATTCAGCGTTGCGCTGGCTGAAGGCGCGAACTGGTAGAAGACGAAGCCGTTCGGTCCGCCGAGATAGTAGTTGAAGTTCATCCCGAGATGTGGGTCGAACATGGGCGGATCCGACTTGAAGAGTTCGACACCCTGCGCTTCCGCATCGGGATCCCTTGCCACGACAGGGTTCTTTTTCTCCGATGGCGGCAGATACTCGGTGCGATTGTCGACCCATGCCTGCCTGTCGACATCGTGCTCAGCCACCTTGGCGCCGTGCTCCCTGTAGACGATGCTGAAATGGTCCACGTCCGACGGGCTGTCCCGGTGGAGAACAGAGACTGCCTTGTCGAGCCTGTTCTTCCAGTAGACGGGATGGGCATCATCCACCGTCACCGAAAGATCGTTTCCATCCTTCTGGATTTTGGAGACCTGCCAGTCCGCCTGCGCCTTGATGTCCTTCGCGGTATTCATCCAGTCAGGATTCACATCGGGGCGGAGGGCTTTTACCGGGACGGGGGGCGGATCGGCCAGCTTTGGCATGAAGAGTCTGTCGAGATCCGCATGGAAGCTGACCGAAAACATCGCCGTGTTTCCCCGCTCGACGCCTGTCGTGATGTCGATGTTCCTCCCCCACCTGTACACAACCCCGAAATTCCATGGGCTGCTCTGCGGCAGCGGGTTGTCGAGAGGCTCATTCCGGTAATTGTTCCCGTCGTATTCCAGCTTCAGGATCAGGGGATCCCAGGGCGTCTGATACTGGACGCCTCCGAATGCGGCGGTCGGGCCATGGAAATAGGATCCGAATGCGAAATTGCCGGTGGTGGCCGACACCTTCCTGACATCGAACGAAGGAATAATGGCGCCTACGGGATTGCCGAGATCCGCCCTGTTCCCCACATATCCCCAACCCAGTCCCAGACTCCAGTCGAAAGGTCCTGTCCGCTTCGAACCGACGAGATATTCGCCTGAAAAGAGGCCTGTACCCGCGATATCCCTGAATCCCATGGAAAGGTCAGGGAGCCATGCCGATTCGCGGTTCACCCTGAATTTCACGTCTATGCTCTTGTCCTTGTATGCCTGGTTTCCGCTGAAGGAAACAGGGCCGTAGAGCCTGTTGCTGATGTTGGTATAGCGGAACCCCGCCTCCATCCAGGAAAAGGGCTGGAAGAATATGTTTCCCCTGGTATAGGGATAGACCCTGCTGACAGTGAAGGAAAAATCCCCCGCCCTTCTCATCCGGGCAGTGGGCGTCTGCAGGAGCCCCGCCTCCCCCCAGTCGTTCGCCGTGACCGGCAGATCCTGATCAGGGAAAAGGGTCGAGATGACCGGCGACTTTGAAGGAGAAGAAAATGGAGAAGCCTGGGGCGTGATGGGCGAAAGATCCGGGACCGGCCCCTGGGTGGCCAGAAAAGCGACCAGCTTTTCGGAGAATTCATCCGGAAAACTGCGATCGGGCGCCCAGATCCACGAACCCGGCGCGGGCTCGTCCTGCTTCTGCAAATTCCAGAGCGCTATCCCGATTTTCCTTGTCCTTCCGTCGGGCTCGGCGACATAGGCCCAATCCACACCCGAATCGGCGCCGCATCGCCTGATGTAGTCTCCGGCATGCAATCCTGCGGCATGGATCACCCTGCAAAGCCTGCCATCCGGGGTCAGGACGGCGACTGTCTTCGGCCTCTCCGGCAGGAAAATCCTGTCCTCCGGATGGATCACGGGATCCATGGCAGGGTTCACCTGCAGCCATCGCGCATCGGCATTTCCGACCGGGACCCTCCCCGTCACGGGGAGGGAGGAAACCAGTGCCGCGAGCCGATTCTTTCCCATCCCGTCCAGCGCTTTCAGCAATCCGTGCTTGAGGTCGTTCTGTGGAACCTTTTCGGCAGGGACAGTCCATGAAAGGCCGAGGGGATAGGCATCGGGCGAAGGCTTCTGCTCCAGAAGCCAGTCCGAAAGCCTTTTCGCCTGGAGCTGGGAAGAGACGAGGAGGGAGAGCAGGAGGAGCCGCTTCTTCATCGCAATCTCTGCCAGGAAAAGCAAAAATCCTGGGAAAGGCAGGTCTCGGCGTAGACGACCAGGTTCTTCTCCAGGTCCACCGCATATCTCGAAGGCGGCAGATGATTCGAACTCTCCTCGAACCAGGCGAGCCTTGAAGGATCGATTTCATGGAGATTGCTGCTGGCGACGGGCGCGATCGCATGCAGAGTGAGCTGGTCGAGCATGCCGTATTTGTAGCCGGGCATGATATCCATGCGCCGCGCCCACCTGTAAACCTTGAGTCTTTCGATTTCCGACCAGGAAGGGAATTCGGGAAGGACCACGTTGCGCCATTCGGTGGAGGTTCCCATGATCCCCGCCATCCGCCCGTTTCTGATGCGCAGCACTTCACCTTGGGCGCTGTACCAGACCTCGGTGCCGTGATCGACATTGCCCAGCGCCAGGTAAACGGCCTGGCCGTTTACGATCAGCTGCAAGTAATGGTAATGGGGGTCGAATGCGAGGCGCCCGGATTTGCCGCTCGAGCTTCCGAATTCCCTCTTGGCGAGCTGAGCGGTCGTTGTGAATATGGGGTTGTCGCCGAGCGTTGAGCAACCCGAAAAAATGCTGCAGCAAAGCAGGAAGGGCAGCCGGAATTTCATTCAGATATTTTAAAATGGCTGTCCTGAATGGCAAAACAAAGCCCGGCGCGGTTGTCGCGCCGGGGCATTCCTGGAATTTCAGATCACTGCGTCGAAGTCGAAGTCGAAGTCGAAGTCGAAGGAGTTACGCTCGAGCTCGAAGCGGTCGCCAAACCAACGGCTGCCGCAACGCCTGCAAGACCAGCCGCGCCGATGAGCGCTCCGGTATTGACGCCTATTCCGGCGCCTGCTTCGCCTGCTGCGCCTGCTGCGTCACCACCAGGAGCACCGGCACCGCCCGCACCGCCCGCACCGCCTGCACCAGCACCGCCACCGCCACCGCCAACTGCACCGCCGGAGTCAGGGTTCACCGTCGGGGCAGTCGCCATAGCGGAAGGAACCACGGACAGGGCGTACAAGGCTGCGATCAATATTGCTGTTCTTTTCATGGGACTCTCCCCTTCTTAGTTATCCATGCTGAAACTATACACCATCCCTCACGAAATTCAAGCCGTTCAAAAAAACTTCACATTTCTATCGATCATGGCCGCCCGATTGGAAATATGCACCAGTTTCACCCATATACAATCCCTCAAAAGGGAATCACTTTTCGCTTTCTTGCTGAAGCATCGAATCCAGCTCCCACTCATTCAATTCCTCTTCCATGGCTTGCCTCGATTCCTCCGATCTCATCGAATCGAAAAGCAGTTTTTTCGCCTTCTCCAAGGGGAGTGTTTTTCCCGTCAAGAGCAGTCTCGCGGTATGGTAAATGATGGCGAGATCGCACTTCACCACGTTGCCATGTTTGTAAACCTGCGAATACATCCTTTCCAGATCGAGCCTCTCCCGAGGCTCGAGGCTGTATTTTCCGACGACCTGGGAAATTCCTGAAATGCCAGCCGGGGACTTGAAACGCCCGTCCCATCCCGGGAATTTCCTGAGCATGTTCGCATTGCCAAGAGGGAGCGGCCTGTTGCCGATGAAGCTCATGTACCCTCTCAAAACCATGAGGAGTTGGAGCAATTCAACGACCTGGGTACGCTCGAGGATTCTCCCTATCCCCGTATACACTTCGCAGGTAAGGGGGATATCCAGGAAGCCATCCCGCATGAACCTTTCTTCCAGCTTGTATTTATCGGACTTCGCGTCCTTGACCATGGTGCGGAATTTGGGAATGGAGACCATCTTTTCCATGGAAACAAGTCGCTTCGATACGTACAATACGGGCCTTCCCTCAAGAACAAGGACCATGATTGCGGCGAGCAGCAGAACCGGGGAAAAGACGACGAGCAGCATGAGCGAAATCAGGATATCGAATATCCTCTTGATGATTTGATATCTTGTGTACCCTTCCGTCATTTTTTTCCCTGTTTGTTGTCTTTATGCAGCGATTCTGCCCATGCCTTGGAGGCGATACCAGGATGCCGTGTTGGCCAATCCCTGCCGGAGAGAATAGGGCGGAGACCAGCCGAGTTCATTCCGTATCCGGGCGCTGTCCACCCTGAGCGAACCGATCAGACGATCGACGAGATGCGCCTTCCCGCTCAGACGCCCGATTGCTTCAATCAGGCGTGATGGAAAATAAACCAGCCTAGCGCGCGCCCCCATGCCTTCGGCCAGGCATTCGATCAGTTCCCCCGTCGAAATATCCTCTCCGTCATGCACGAGAAACGTCTGCCCCGCCGCCCCTGGGTGAATGGCGCATAGAACGAGGATATCGAGGAGGTTTTCAACGTAAATGAGGCTTCTCAGGTTCATGACCCTCGAAAAAGGCAAAGGCAGTCCGCTGGATGCAAGCTTCAGGAGTCCGAGAAAGTTTCCTTTCACTTCTTCGCCATACACGAGGGGGGGACGAACGACAACCGCCTCCAATCCCGTTTTTTCGGAAACACCCCAGAGCGTTCGTTCGGTTTCCAGCTTGGAGACGCCATAGGGCGTAGATGGGGACGGGAGGGTCCTTTCGGTGAAAGGCTCGTCAAAAGGGGTGCTTTCCCCATTGGCCTTGATAGAGCTCAGATAAACAAAGCGGCGAACGCCCATTGCCGAGGCGGCATGGGCGAGGCATGAAGTGCCCGAGACATTCACGCTTTTCAGCTTGCGCATCCGTTCTTCTTCCGAGTCATGCCGGGATCCCCCTTCGGCTGCGAGATGAAAAACGATATCGACCCCGTCGAGCGCATCGCCCCAGTCTGTTTTTTCGCCTATCTCTCCGGCGCTTATTGTTGTGAAGCGAAGCCCCTCGAATTCAGGAAAGGCGGTCTCCCTTCTGACAACACCTTTCACTTCGAATCCGTCATCCAGCAGCTTCCTGCACAGCTTCCTGCCTATGAAACCGGAGGAACCCGTCACGAGACAGCGCATTTCCGGAGCAGTTTCGATCACCCGATCATCCTTGTTCTTATTCAGAATCCAACACATTCAGGGATTTCCGGCACTTCCCGGAAGATTCCATATCGAAAACGGTATCTCCATTATAGGCAGGATCCGCAAAAATCAACCCGGCATTTGCTTATTTTTGTCACAGGTTCTGCTGCATGGCAGCTCTTGCTGTCTCAATCGTTATGCCGATCCGCATCAGCCCGAACTATAACCGATGCATTGTTGCAATTCAATTACACATCGAGCGAAAGATCTCCGAGCGGAGTATGAACATCCTGTCATTTCGCTCCGAAGAACAGCTCTGCGGCTTCCACGACAAAACTCGTGAACTCTGCCCTGAAGCGCTCAGGGGAAAAGCGCAGGGCATTATTCCTGCAAGCCTCAGGCGCGATTTTTTCCGCGTTCGCTTCGAATTCGACAACGGCGTCTGAAATTGCCTCTGCAGACTGCTCTTGAAAAAAAACCCCCGTTGGGTCGCTCTGATGCAAACCCCGGATCGTCTCCAGAGCCGCACCCTTGCCGTAGGCAATCACGGGCGTTCCGCATGCTTGAGCCTCGAGCGGGGCAATTCCGAAGTCCTCTTCGGCAGCGAAAACGAAAGCTTTCGCACGCTGCATGTAATCCGCCAGCACCTCATGCGGCTGATATCCCAGCAGGGTCACATTCGAACCGGCCTTTGCCCTGATTTTCTCGAAATCGGGCCCCTCCCCGATGACGAAGAGACGCTTGTCAGGCATGGACGAAAAGGCCTCAACGATCAGGTCCATTTTCTTGTAGGGAACCATCCTGGAGGCAGTGAGGTAGAATTCTTCCTTCTCTCGATTTACGGAGAATGCCTCGACGTCGACAGGGGGATAGATGACTGTCGCATCGCGCCCGTAGGTTTTCCGTATTCTTCTCCTGATGAAATTGGAAATGGCCATGAAGCCATCGACCCCGTTGCCCGTTCGGACATCCCAGATGCGCATTTTGTGCAGCATCATTCTGGCGACCCAGCCCTTGATTCCGTGGTCCAATCCGGATTCCCGTAGATACTGATGCTGAAGATCCCAGGCATAACGGATAGGCGAGTAGCACATGCACAAATGAAGCTGATTCGGCCCTGTGATCACTCCCTTTGCGACGGCATGGCTGCTCGATATCACGATATCGTAAGCGGACAGATCGAACTGCTCGATGGCCAATGGCATCAGCAGCAGATAATTTCGGTATTTCGTTTCAGCAAACGGCAGATTCTGGATGAATGAGGTGACAACAGGCTTGTTCCGGATAACATCCCGCTTGCCCTCAGGAAAGAAATCAACGACAGCGAACAGATCCGCCTCGGGGAAACAATCCAGCATCTTTTCCAGCACGCGCTCGGCGCCTGCATACACGGTCAGCCATTCGTGAACAATGGCTATGCGCAGGTTGTGTGAATTCTTGACCAACTAGAATGCTTCCTTCCATTGAGACCTTCCCCGGTCTTACGTGTTCCAGGGAAAGGGATTCATGCTACCAGTTTCTCCTGTTGCCGAGCAACGCTGTCGGCGGACAGCGGGTAATCGCCCCTTGCAGGCTGTGTTCAGAACCATTTTTCAAGGGGAGACAGCAGGAATTCTTCCACGGCGACGCCGTCGCCTCCGACCAGGAGCATGCGGTCCGGCTTGAATGCCTCCGCGAATGCCTGCATTCCCGGCAATACATCACGGGCACGCCCGCCTTTCACTTCAATCGCTATCAGCTTGCGCCTTGCGCGAACCACGAAATCCACTTCGCGGTTGCGCTCCCGCCAATAAAAAACCTCGCATTGCCCGCTTGCCGCAGCATTGGCGAGATGTGCCCCCACCGCCGACTCCGTCAGCCTGCCCCAGTGCTCCCGATCTTTCAGCGCCTCGTCGAAGCGATAGTTCGACACCGCGGAGAAAAGCGCCGTATTCAGAACCTGCAATTTGGGGCTGGAACCCCTGCTTCGCACGGTCTCGCCCGCATATTTGAAAAAGCCGGTCACCATTCCGGCAGCGCTCAGCAAATCCAGATAATGCGCCAGCGTAGTCGTGTTCCCTGCATCCTGCAGCTGCCCGATCATCTTGGTATAGGAGAGAATCTGCCCGGAATAGCGACATCCCAGCTCGAACATGCGGCGCAGCAAAGCCGGCTTGTCCACTCGCGACAACAGCAACACGTCACGCGACAAGGTTGTCTCGATCAGCGAGTCCCGCACATATCGGACCCAGCGATCCTGATCGTCGATCAGGGGCGCCGAACCGGGATAGCCCCCGAAAAAAATGCACTGATCAACCGACCAGCCGAAGGCCTCGCTCATTTCTGCCGCAGACCAGTGCGGCAGATGCAGCACCTCGAAGCGTCCCGCCAGGCTTTCCGAAAGACCTCGCTGGAGCAGCAATGGGGCCGAACCGAGCAACACCACCTTCAGCGCATGTTTCCTCCGCGTATCTTCGTCCCACAGACGCTTGACCGTTTCCGACCAGCCGCCTATCTTCTGCACCTCGTCCAGCACCAGAATGCCGCCCTGTTCATTGCACCTCAATCTCGCAATCTCCCATTGCTGCGCAATCCACTCCGCGCCGCGCAAGGTGGGCTCATCCGCACTGGCAAATTGCACGGGCAAACCCGCGCTGTCGCAGGCCTGCTGTACCAGCGTGGTTTTGCCCACCTGGCGCGGCCCGGTCACCACGTGAATGAAGCGGCGCGGCTCTGCAAGCCGGCCGGAAAGTACCTTGAATGCAGGTCGACGATAGGACATTCTCAATTTACTCAATACTATGAGTAAATTTAATCATACAAAACCGGGAAAGTAAACAAGCGCTTTTGCGGAGCAGATTCGCTGCTGATGACGGGATCTTATTCGCCAAGATCGAACTGCATCTTTTCCAGCAGGCGTTCGGCGCCCGCGTATATGGTCAGCCACTCGTGAACGATCGCTATGCGCAGGTTGTGTGAATTTTTGACCGACTGGAATACTTCCTTCCCGTTGAATTGCTGATTCGGGCCCGCCCAATACGGATAAAGATAAATAATCATCTTGGCCGCATTTTCAGGGTTGCATCAGAATAGATGCACCGAGCTAACTCCAATCTAGAAATCGCCAACGCCATTCTGCGCGTCGCCAAGCATAATCGCAAATGGTGCAGACTGACAAACCACTTCGGTAACCGGCGTCTTCCACCGTCCTTCCCAGCCTTAACCTCATTAGTTTTCAATATTGATTAAAAGACTATCACACCTTCTGTGATGCCACACTATTCTCAAACCTCAAGTCATTCAGGTCGGTAAAGCGCTGCGATTTTATTTGCCATCGTTTCCTTGCTGTATTTTTCCGATGCATGCTGATGGCCTCTCGACCTTATAAGCTCCCATAACCCCGTGTCTTCTATCATTCTTGAAATGCACCCGGCACCATCTTCGACTGAATCCAAGTCGAAAAGCAGACCGTTCCTTTCATGCTCGATTATGTCGATATGGCCCATCACCCTGGACGCCACAACTGGAACGCCATGCATCATCGCTTCCATTATCGCAATTCCCTGCGCCTCACCCAAAGAAGCCGATACGAAGATATCTGACGCCACAAGCAGTTGAGGAACATCTTCTCGCACGCCGAGGAATTCCACATGGTCGAGTATCCCGAGTTCAGCCGCCATCATTTCCAGACCCTGCCTTTCAGGGCCGTCGCCGACGATTCTAATGGAAAAGTCATCACGCGCGCGAGATAATTCGGCGATAACCTGCAGGAGAATGTCGTTCCCTTTTTCCTTTTCCAGTCTAGTGACAGTAATGATGGTTTTTCCGCCTGAAGGCGGTTTCCTTTCAAGCAACGGATAAACACTGATGCCATTTGAAATCAGATGGCTTTTTTCGGGGTAGTAGAGACCTACGCTTGCAGCGGCTCGAGATTCCGACTCGGATACGAATACGTATGTGTCTGTAAATCTTGAAAAGAATTTTTCGATCTGAATTAGAACGAAACGTTTCATTCCATCAAGACGCTGAAAATAGAAACCGTGGTGGGTATGAATCACTTTGACGCCCGGGAGAATCATTCGAACCAGGCGCGAATAATATCCGGCGCCACGGCCGTGGGAATGAATCACATCGACCTTATATCGCCTCGCAAAAAGGCAAAGCCTGAACAAAGCAAAGAAAGAAAACCGTCTGTGCGGCAGATCGAACCTTGCCAGGCTGGTCCGTGAAAAGACATCGCTGTAATGTCCTATTTCAGGTGCAGCGACGAGAAACTCATGACTTCTGCACAAGGAAGTCACCAGCGTCGCAATATGCTTGGGACCTCCACCATGATCGGAACGGCTGGAGAGCATCAGGACTCTGCACATCTCTTCGGCTTCAAATCAAGTGAACGTTCTTTGACTCTCTGATGCGGAATATTCCAACTTCGATGATTTGCCAACGCCAGCATGAACATCGAAACCGCAATCATCACGAAATAGACGTTAAGAATGGAATAATGCGATGTCATCAATAAGAGCGTAAGAACATTGGCCCATTTCCATCTGGACAGCTCCTTTTTCGAACTTATCGTTGCCATGAAAAAGGCCAGGAATGCGGCGGTCAAGAACAGACCCATCTGGATCAATATGCGCATGAAATAATGCTCGTGCGCCATCCCCAAAATCGAAATAGCATTTTGAGGATCGTAAAAACCCGCTCCGAAGAGAATCTCCAGAGGTCCTTCATTGAAAAAGGCATCGACATCCTTCGACAGTGGACTCCCGTATCCCGGATTTGTGTTGAAAAAAACAGCAATAGCGGCAAACACAGCAAGCATGAAAAAGTAAGCGCCGAAGCGCCCTATTACATCCCTGCCGAACAGAACCATATAAACGACAATCATCGTTACAAACCCGGTTGTTCCATCGGAAATAAATGCGAAGAAAAGCATCATGAGGCTATAAAAGTGCGGCCACGACGCTTTGCCCATGTTCCTGCCATCGTTCTTTGAGACATACCAGTGGGCAATTGCCCCGAGGGCAAATATAAAAGGTGACTTCTGGGTTTCGCCGAATAGTCCGAATGGTCTCAAAAAGGTAAACAACCCGAAAAAATTCACGTCCCGCGTATATTGAGAATTATCGTATGAAGCCAAGGCGGAATGAAGAAAGAAGCTCGTGAAATCTCCGCTTAGTACATAATTGAACATCCAAATTTCCACTATCTCGTATATTCCTGCGATCACGGCCAGAATGTAAACTGCACGAAAGATCTTGATGTAGTCCACCTGCAACAATGAAAGTGAAAACAGCATGACGGGGATCACCAAGAGGCGATACAACTCTTTGTCGAAGCCAGAATCCTTGAGAACGGATATCAGCAATAGATAGGTAATTATCGCTACGGAGTACATCGCCCAGACGCCCATCGTCACGACCCTCGAAGGCAGATGAAGCATCCTGCTCCTCTGGAACAGGATCAGGATCACGAAATTGACCAGAATGAATATCTCGACAAAGGCACTCGTGGGGAAAAACAGGTGATTAATGTAGTAGGATATCGAACTGAAGCAAAGGGACAGGATAACCCAGCTCGTAGCCATTCTGGTGGACAAGCCCGCATGCCCTCCCATATTTCCGCTGGAACCATCCACTTTCAATGTACCTGCATCGATCATCTCCCCACCATCGCCGAGAAACCGGATAGGACGCCTTCGAATCGCCGGCCATCCAATTGATCCTTGATTTCGAGCCTGGGCAACGACATGGCATCATGACCGCTTGAAATGTTCCCTACCTTCGTGACGACACTTGATGAAAACCCGCATCCCCTCGCTATTCTGAAATCCTTTTCCCCTGCTTCATCCGGTTTGCCATAAGGATAGGCCAGATGCATTACCGGGTGATCCAGTGCCTTTTCCAGGATTTCCCTGGATTTCATCATCTCCTCGGCAACCTCATTCTCCGAAAGACTTGCGAGACAGAAATGGGAATGGGTGTGGGCTCCGATGGTGATCAGATCATCTTTATCGAGAAGCCTGGCTTCTTCCGCTGTCATGCAGTCTTCCGGATATTGCTTCGGAGAATCCCCGGAGATCTGGCGCAACAGATCAAGATAGATTTCCTTCTCTGAACCAAGCAATATTTTCCGCATTTCCCTGAAGCATTGCACTTTCGCCGAATGACCTTGCGTTCGCCACGATCGCCTTTCGCCACAGACTTCAACTTCGAATTCTCCGACTTCCGCCAATCTCTCCCAAAGTTCCTTCCACCACATCGAAGTATCCCCCTCGAGAAACCGGGTGATGACGTAGATGGTGGCGGGGATGCCGTATTTTTTCAGTATGGGATAAGCATACTGAAAATTGTCCTTGTAGCCGTCATCGAAGGTGACCGCGACGAGGAATTCTTTCCCGCCATTCTCGACATGCTCGACCATTCTATCCATGGAAACCACATTATAGTTTTCCGAGAGATGCCTCATCTGTTCCTCGAATCGCTCGACGGAAACGGCAAGCCCCCTGTTCGGCGAAACATCCGACCTTACCCGCTCCCCGGGAAGCACCCTGTGGTAGCAGAGTATGGCGCCCGTTCCTTTCCAGGGTTTCGAGAGCAGCTTGATCCCGGGCATCCTCGCCACCCAATAATAGGATGACCGAACGAGACTTTTCAGCGCTTCCATATTTTTCCCAGCGAAGACAAGATCCTTCGCCCGTGTTTCCTGTAATAGTCGGAAGCCATCATGAATAGTTTGCCTTTCAAGGTCAAGGAAAGTTCATATTTGAATAGTTGAACTTCGACACTCGCCCATTCGAGCTTGTACGCTTCCCCTCCGCCGGTGAAGTCGAAAATCTTCAATCCTTCGGCAAAGCACCATTGTAGAAGATTTTCGAGAAGCAGGCGCCCCGGGGAATATTTCTCCCATTCCGGATGATGCGACGGCATCAGGTAATAATACCTGCCGTGATGGATCTCCCCCCAATGTACGGCGAGGATCCTGTCATCGAGTTTCAGTGCCGAAACATGGGGGCGAGGGCCTATCGTTGCTTTATTTCTTCTGAGGTAGAATTCCCTGTTGACCGAGTCGACGAACTGATCCTTGACCTCCATCGCCCTGTATCTCGCCCGCTTCTGTTCGATCATGACTTCGGTAAGAAAATTTCTTTCGTTCCCGTCCTGCGCGATCATGAATTTCAATTCGCCGATCTGGGAGAGTCGCTTCAGCTGCCTCCTCGAGTCCGCGCGTATGCGCGGCTTCACTCTCGAGTCGTAGAAATCGAGCCAGGAACCGTCTATCGATACGGCATGCGCCGCGTCATTCAGAAGGCACGATTCGGCGAAAAGAGGGTTGGGCATGTCTTCTATTTTCTCAGGGATGTTGCGCACCCATATGAGATCGACATCTTCCTTCCTGGCCAGAATCGCGATCTCATCCCACAACCCACCCGCGCAGAAATCCTTCCCCACCACCGCCCCGGCGTAATCCGCATGAAAACCTCCCATCATGGTCAGAATTCGAACCCCAAATACTCGACGAACGCACAATGGAATGATCGCGCAAGGCGATTCGCCCAGGTTGACCGTAACGATGAAAGGCTGGATATCCTGCGCCCTTCCTACAGTTTCCATCCAGTCGGTTATCCAGCCGAAGGTCTGGAAAACATGGCAAGCCCCCTCCGACTGGAGTTTCAGCCAGACCTCCTCGAGCGGCGCAATTTCCCTGCAGAGCCGTACATGCATCAGATACCGAGCCTCTTCGAAAGCCGGCCTGCATCCATTTCGGGCATGATGGGAAAGCAGACAAGCGTCTCCCAAAGCCTCATGGTTTCGTTGTCCGACTCGATCACCTGCTTCGGCAATGCCGGCCAGGAATGTACGTAAAGTCCCCGCTTCCAGCCCCATTCGAACCAGTTCCTGCTTTCTTCCGCCGATCGGGTATGCACTGGAAATTCCAATGGACAGGCCTCCGGGGAGAGCTCCGGATAAACGGGCGTCAAACCATTCCCTTCGGCCCATTGCTTCCATACCCGCCATACCTGTCTTCTTTTTTCCCTGAGCGGCAAAACATCCAGATTCCGGAGGGTGCTCCCGTACTCTCCGTCCATTTTCCAGGAAGGAATGGGCTGTTCCCTTCCGACATCCTGCGAATGAAAATCGGGCATGCGCCTCAACGAATTGCAGATTGCCCCATTGGAACATGCGAGGCGCTTGAGCGCTGATCTCAGTTTCCAGCGCAGCTTGCCGGGCTGGAGAGGCAATTCCGGGAAAGCCGCCTCCCAATTCAGATGCAATATGCCGCCGTTTCGCCATCCGAGGATTTTCCTGGGGGAACTGATCCCGATATCGCCGAACGTTCCCAAAGGCTTCCCTTGGAGACTGCCCCCAAAGCCATGGGCATTGTCTTCGATCAGAAGGATTCCATGCAATTTGCAGAATTCCATGAATCTCGCGATTTCCTGGGGCTGTCCGAAATAATGAACGGCGAGAACGCCTTTTGTTTTCCCGGTCACGAGTTCGGGAAGCCTCTCCCATGCGGGCTTCAAATCGCCTGAAACCGGATAGAACACCGGTTTTATTCCCAACTCGTTCAAGGGATGGATCACGACATCGCAAACATAGGCAGGAACCAGAATCTCGTCGCCTGCGTCGAGGTTCAGCGCCTTCAATCCGTACTTCAGCGCAGTCCGCGCATGCGAAAAAAAGTATTCCAAGACCTAGCCGCCCTTGCACAAGTGTGCCATGCTGATGAGGCTCGCAACGTAGGCGCGCAAGATGAAAGGAAAGGTTTTCCACGACCTGAAAAGCCAGAGCAAAGCTTCTCTATGGCTTCCCTGCCGCTGCAAGGCGCGAGCCGAGCGGAAATAAAGCAGCGCCTGACGGCTTTTCGGTATCTCGCCCCGGGAAGAATAGTGGTTTTTCAGCACGGCCAGTTCGGCATTCATGTTCCTCAGCACGGCCTTGCTCTGGTTTCCCGGATGGAGCGTGTATTCTCCGAGAATCTCCTCCACGAAGGCAAACCGGCTTTTCCTTTCGGCGAGCCTTAGCCAGAGGTCGTAGTCCTCGACCGTGACGATTTCCGGATCCTCGCTGAAATTGCCTGCGCTTTCCAGAACGGATTTCCGGGCAACTATTGCCGATGTCGACAGGCAGTTGCCGTCTTTCAGCAAAGCTTCATAGCCAGTTGCGGCCAGCGGACCATAAAATACCTTTTTGAACGGAACGCCTTCTTGTGTCCAGTTTTCTCCATGACAAACTACATCATTCCCCTCCCCCAGCTTTTCGATGCACCTGAGCAGTTTGTCCGGATACCATATGTCGTCGGAATCCAGGAATGCCACATATTCGCCGCGTGAAAGCCCGATTCCGTGATTCCTTGATGCCGCTATGATGCCGTTGTTCCTGAAATCGACAAGCCTGATCCTCGGATCCCCGAACGAAGCCACCACCTCCGCCGTATCGTCTTCGGAGAAATTGTTGACCACCACCGCTTCCCAGTCCTGGAAGCTCTGTTCGATCACCGACTGCAGCGCCTTTTTGAGGAAAGACGCGTGATTATAGGTCGGAATGACGACGCTTACTGTGGGCTGCTTCATGGCGCACCGTCCCGGCAGAGGCGAAGCGTAGAGTCGATTTCCCCTTCGAAATCTCCCTGGAACGAAAAGCCTGTAGCCAGAAGCTTGCCGATTCGATATTCGAGATCAGGGTTTGCTTCGCTCTCGGCCGGCTCCGGTCGAACGATTTCAGGCAGATATCCCAGGACTTCCACGGATCTTCTCTGGATTGCCTCGGCCATTTCCAGCACGCGCATCGATCTGCCGCCGCCGACGTTATAGATCCCGTCCCCGAGAACCGTCCTGTCCAGATCCATCATATGCGAGACGACTCCGGCAACATCGCGCATCGTGATGAAGTCGCGCTTCTGCAAGCCGGACGATCTCAATGTCATGGTACGGTCAGCGACTGCCTGGCTGCACAAATCGTTCACTAGCAGCTTCCAGCAATTTGCGCCGCGATGCATGGGCGCGCCGAAGCCGTTCGAAAGGCGCAACACGACTGGAGACAGATGTCCTGCTGCAGCAAGCACGACATCCTCCGCAGCCCGGTGGCTGCTTGCATAGGGATGCCGGGAACGGGGAAGGGTGGATTCGTCGATGCATCCGGCGAGCGGCGCTCCATAGATGTGCGCAGTGGAGAAATAGATGAAGCGCGACACCCCCGCCGCTTTCGCCGCTTCGACCATGCGCACGGTGTTCACCCCGTTGACTTCCAGCGCAGCGACGGGGTCCCTTGCGCACTCGCTGTCATTCATCGCAGCAAGATGGACGACCGTATCGACCCCATGACAGGCGGAGCGCAGGCTTTCGCCTGAATGCCAGTCCATGGGAAAGACTTCCGCCTGCGGAAGCCAGTCAGGAGGAGTTCCGGCATTTCGGCCGCCGAGCACGACGCCACAGCCTTCCTGGAGCAGACTCGCCGCCACCCTTCCGCCGATGTACCCCATGCCTCCCGTGATCAGAACCCTTTTCCTCATCTGTGCTTGATATCCCAGTCGTATGGAATGGACGGATCGAAGGGATCGAGCCGGTCGATCTCGTCGGCTCTGTGGGGAATGGACGAACAGTTTGCAACGATGGCCATTTCCCCTCCTATCCCCTTGAAGCCGTTCCAGACCATGGGAGGCACAGTGACCAGGCAGTAATTGTCGGGACCGAGGAAAATCTCCTGAAGCTCGCCGCGAGTCGCGCTCCCCGCCCTGTCGTCATACAGCACGAACTTGATGTTGCCGTGAGGAACCGCATAATTGAGCACCATTTCCTTGTGGATATGCCATCCCTTGATGGCGCCCGGATGAACGCAGGAAAAGTAGATTTCCCCGAATCCGGCGAAGCCATCCGCATCGCATCTCAGCATGTGCATGATTTTCCCCCGCTCGTCGAGGATCTGTTTGAGGGGGGTGATTCTGACGCCTTCGATCATTCAAGTCTCCATGTATTCCATGATTTGCCGGGCTGAAATTTCCCTGGCATTTTTCCCTTCGTGCACCTTCCGGTACCATCTCACGGTTTCGGAAATGGCTCGGTCCGCACCCCATTTCGGGCGCCATTGCAACAGCTGATTGGCCTTGTCGCAATTCAGATGCAGGAGACGCGCTTCATGAGGCGCATTTCCAGATTCGGCGATTTCGATGCTGCCCCCACCCCATTCTGAAACTATCATCCGGGCAAGATCGCCGACCGTTCTGACAGAACGGGTATCGGGGCCGAAATTCCATACCCCAGAAAACGCCCTGGGTTCTTGCAGAAGGCGCGCAGCGGTCTCGAGATATCCCGAGAGCGGTTCGAGCACATGCTGCCAGGGGCGAGTGGACGAGGGGTTCCGCAGTACCACTGGCTGTCCGTTCCTCAGCGCCCTGATGCAGTCCGGGACGATCCTGTCGAGCGCCCAGTCCCCTCCCCCTATCACGTTGCCGGCTCGCACCGATGCAGCGCCGAAATCCGGGCGCTGAAGAAAGAAGGAATCCTGATATGAAGAAAACACCAGTTCCGCTGCAGCCTTGGATGCGCTATAGGGATCGTGCCCGCCGAGCTCGTCGATCTCTCGATAGCCCCATATCCATTCGTTGTTGCGATAGCACTTGTCGGAAGTCACGTAAACCAGCGCCTTCACCGAAGGACATGTCCTGACCGCATCGAGGATATTCACGGAGCCTGCCACATTGACATCGAATGTCTCCTTCGGCTCTGAATAGGAATACCTCACGAGCGGCTGGGCAGCCAGATGAAAGACGATCTCGGGCCGGAACCGTTCGAAGGTCGAAAGAACCAGTTCGCCGTCCCGGATGTCGCCGGTGACATGCTCGATCAATTCATCCAGTCCCAGAAGATTGTAGTGATCCTCCTCCCTCAAGGGCGGAAGGGCATAGCCCAGGACCTGCGCCCCGACTTGATGCAGCCAGAGACAGAGCCATGACCCCTTGAAACCGGTATCTCCCGTAACAAGAACGCGGCGTCCCCTGAATATTTCGTATCTTTTCATGTCACCACTTGATCCAGGGCGCTTCATTGTTATCCGCCAATCCGTTCAGGTAGATGTAATCCCGGTAGGTATCCATGGGCTGCCAGAATCCGTCGTGTTCGAACACCATGAGCTGACAATCCTCAACGAGTTTTCTCATCGGGCCCTGCTCGAATACGAGATCCTCCCTGTCTTCGAGGTAGTCGAACAGCCTGGAATTCGCCACGAAGAATCCGCCCGAGATCCTGCCTCCCGTAGCCTGCGGCTTCTCGTTGAACTCGACGACCCGGCCGTTTTCGCCGACCAGTTCGCCGAATCGGCCGGGAGGCCGGACGCCGGTCACCGTCAGGACTTTGCCGTGGCTCCTGTGAAATTCGAGAAGCTGCCGAAGGTCCACATCGCCCACGCCGTCTCCATAGGTCAGCATGAAATCCTCATCGCCGACGTATTTCCGTATGCGCGCTATGCGCGCTCCCGTCATGGCGCCGAGCCCGGTATCGGCGAGCGTCACACGCCAGTCCGATTCGTCGTGGAGCGTATGGTATTCGATCATTTTGGATTTGCCCAGGTGCAGCGTGAAGTCCCGGGTATGCGCTTCGTAATTGAGGAAGAAATCCTTGATGGCCATACCCTTGTATCCGAGGCAAAGGATGAATTCATTGTGACCCCAGGACGCGTAATACTTCATGATGTGCCAAAGTATGGGGAGTCCCCCGACCGGGATCATGGGCTTCGGTATGTTGTCTGCAACATCGCGAATGCGCGTCCCCTGCCCTCCGCACAAGATCACAACCTTCATAAGCTCCCCCCATCCAGCATCAAAAAATTACGCGTTTCCCGGCGCGTCACGGATTCGAAAAGGAGCTGACTCATTTTTCCCCCTCCAAAACAAATCTTTCCCTGACGCCGACACCTGATTGCCGGCATTCATGGACCAAATTCGCCACAGACTCTGAACAAGACCATAAGCCATCGAACGTACCCACGCCAAGATCTGCCAGAGTCACAGAAACCACCATTTAGACTTATTGTTATCGCGTCTCTTCATTGTCAGTGTTGCGACGTCCATTTTCTCAATTATTTGATCAATTTTTTCATCAGGAGGACCGGACGACGTCAGCATAATCCGCGGCCATCCGTTGACCTGAAAACATCCTACAATAACGCTGATATCCTCTATCTCCCTGAACTTTTCGAAGCGCAGGATCTGTCAGGAATTTCACGACAAGATTTGCATAGCCTGCGACATCATTCGCTTCCATGCAGAACCCGCCTTCTCCGTCGTTGACCACCTCAGGTATGCCGCCAATTCTAGTCGCAATCACTGGGACCTTGCTAGCCATTGCCTCTACGCTTGTGAGGCCGAATGATTCATAGGCCTGGGAGGCAACCAGCAGCAAATCGGATTGCTTCAATATAGAACCAACGTCGTTTCTGAATCCCTGCAATGTCACATTGCCGGTAAGTGCATATTTCTCGACAAGGCGTCTGACCGCATCGATTTCTTTGGCATAACCATAACCGCAAATCAGCAGACGCGCATTCGGAACCTCTGCTACCACTTTCTGGAATGCCTGCAGCAAGAAGTCGTGCCCTTTCCTCGGCTCATACGTGCCGAGCATTACACAAAGCGGGGAATCGGCCTGAATTGCGAGTTCACTCCTTAAATCGGGAGTTTGCGAAAACGAAACAGGCAGCGAAATCCCATTGTAAATGAAAGACACTTTGGCCATACCATCGTCTCCCATCCGCTCTCTTAACGACTCTGCACATATCCTTGATACCCCTATGATTGCTCTGGAATGACGGAAAACAAGCCGGTCAACCACCTTCTCTGGCCATTTTTCAAACCAACGCACGGGAGTGGCGAGGTTGTGGAAATTGTATATTGCGGCTGGCTTGTGATTTTCTGTACCCCAAGCAACGACAGCCGCGCGGCATATGTCGGAAGCGGGATGCCCTCCATTCACGACCATCAAACGATCCGCATCGATCTGATGGAACAAGGATCCAAGCCTTCTAAGGTAAAACCAGAAATACGAGTATCTAAGTAACGGGGAAAAAATCTTTCTGACTAATTCAAGGAATGAATTCCCTTCGGTACGGCGCCTCAGATCGAGATAAGTAGGCACCTTGTGAGTATCCACTGTACATGGCCTGGAAACACTGGCCCTGATCACCGGCAAACCAGGATGAGATGCATTGCAGAGAATAGTCAGATCGTCATCATCATTAGGCCAGTGGTTGACCAGCGTAACAAGAAATGAATCCAAACCTCCGCAATAGCCATTCTCTGTAAAAATGAGTATCTTCACTTGACTGTGCCTACAAACAGCTAGATTCCGGAAGAGCGAGAATGCTTTTGCACCAACAGTGTAAACCCCTGAGCGAATAAGGAAGGATAACGGGCTGTCAATTTCCTTCTGAAGCTGCCTGGCAATAGCCGTCCGCCCGGTATGACCGCGAAGTGGTGGCTCAAATCTCTAACAACCTTAAACCCCTCCAGCGCTAGCAACTCAACCAAGCTTTGATGCGTAAAAAACCGGATATGTGGGAAGTCCCAACGCTTGGCACCGGGGAAGTAGTGGTAAGTATCGATATCGTTATCGAACAGGAAGCGCAGTCTACCCTGCAATGTGAAGTGATTGGGTACGTGCACTAACAGATAGCCTTCTTGCTTCAGCACGCGCGCGGCCTCGGTCAGAACGAATTGAGGGTGCAGCAAGTGCTCAAGCAGGTCCTTGCATAGGCAGAAGTCGAACTGTTCGGATTCAAACGGCAGCCTGTCAATGTTGAAGTCATCGATATGCTCCAGTTGCTCAAAGCCTACTGATTGCGCCTGCTGCAAAGCGTAATCGCTTCCGTCTACCCCGTAAAGGATGCATCCGGTTCTCGCTTTGGCTTCGCCGGAAAATATGCCATTCCCGCACCCGATGTCGAGCATTTTCTCAAACTTTCCGACATTGGTAACCGTCTCTTCCCATACTGGAGAGAAATAATTCGACGCGACGTCGATCTTAGCGATATCGTCTATGAAGCTCCGAGGAAAGCGATCCTCCGCCTCTTGTTGAGCCAGCGTTGTAGTCAAGGCATTCTCCCTAGGGGTTTAATACATGCGCATGGTCAAAGGTAGCAATACAAAAATATCCACCCCCTCCAACCAGCTTCATAAAGATCTTGCGCGGAAGAAACCAAGAAGCCATATGTTTAAATATTTTAAGCCCCTTGCGCACTATCCTTTGTTTAAGAGGAGCATTCTCCGGGCAAGGTGGGAACGCATCATCGATATGGTAAACATAAAGCGTTTCGTAAATCGGGGTTAAACCCAACTGCCGAATAAAATAATGAACATTGTTTGGATCAAATTCACGCAGATGCCCATTGCTGTGCAAGGGACTCGGGTATTCCTTCGTAAGGAAATAGTTATCCATTAAAGAGGATTCTACCGGCAGTTTGATGACAAAATACTTTGTGAATTTCGATAATCCATCCACAAGGGCTCTGCAATCAGGAACATGCTCCAACAAGTCTATGAGTAAGACACAATCCACACCCTGCGGTACGATGGAATTGAGATATGCTAGATTTTCAGCCAAATCTAGTGATGCAAGTTTGTAAAATTTAAGCGATTCATGCTGATACTTCTCCTGCGCAATATGGATTGCACTCCCGGAAAAGTCGACCCCAAAGCCCATCTCAACGCCGGCTTTCTGCTTGAAGCGAGTCAGGAACGCCCCATATCCGCAGCCGAAATCAAGAACGCTGTATAATCTTTCAACGAATTCACGCGGCAAATCGCTCACTATGACGTCTGCTTTGCGCATTGCGGCTTCAATATCGTACGTTACATCAGCCTCGGATTTTGTTGACCATGTTGAGTAAAACTTTTCCAGAGCTCCATTTTCCATCCGCCACCCTTCTCTTCCAGTCTGCAAAATCGCCCAAAATGCTTGCAAATAATTCAAGGCTCAGTCGACGAAAACACATGCCATAGAAACAGGATAGAGTACCGCTGATGGTCGCAGCAGTTCGTCCAGTATCTGGCATACGTAACTTATCCAACAGCATTGATCACGGCGCCCCTTTCCCAGTCAGGAAATCGTAAGCGACTGGGATTCACGCAAGAGGTACGCCTCCGACTCTTGCCAATTGCCCAATAATTTCGCACCATCATGGCTTATTTCCACTATTCGATCGGCATGACGAATCGTATTGTAGCGATGGGCGATGACAATTATGGTCAATCGCCCAGTGTCCTGCAGATTAGTTAGCGTTCTCGTTATCCAACGTTCACTTTCCAGATCCAGCGCACTGGTAGCCTCATCTAAAATAAGAATTTCCGGCTCGCGCAACAAAGCACGAGCCAAGGCAAGACGTTGTCTCTGACCACCAGACAGTTGCACGCCACGATCCCCAATAAGTGCGTCCATACCATCGGTACGCGCAACGATGAACTCCCAAGCGCCAGCTTGCTCACACACTGCCCGTAATTCCTCGTCAGATACCCTCCGTTCCAGGCCGATAATCAAGTTATTTCTTATTGTATCGTGAAACAATACCGCTTCTTGCGGTACATAAGCGATACGCTTACGGTATTGCCGCAAATCGATTTGTACAAGATCCGTATTATCTATCATGATTCGTCCGGCTTCAGGCAGGTATAAGCCGATAAGCAAATCTACAATGGTTGTTTTGCCAACTCCAGAACGGCCAACCAGTGCAACGGTGGCTCCTTTCGGAAATTCGAGATCCAGGCCGTTGATGAGCGAGTCCCGCCCAGGGTAGCGGAAATGAACATCTTCAAGTTTGATGGCGCGTTTCATTCCCTCAAAAGGCACACTGCCACAATGTTCGCGTGCGGACTCAACCTGTTCAAGCAGTTCAAACACTCTCTCAATACTTGGTTTATTCGCTTGTATATCCCCACCGATAGCTACAGCCGCTTGAACCGCTGGCAACAGCCTTGTAAAGGCCAACACAAATCCGCCAAGCATCGCCACGGACAAGTTGAAGCGCATGGACAACCAGATAATCAAGCTCAGAATGATTACGGACAGCGGTTGAATAACCAGACCTTGACCATTTGACCAATAAGCCATCCATTGCCAGTGATCACGCACGCCGGTGCTTATTTCGCCGTAGCGGCGTTCCAATGCATCTCGCCAGTTCATGGCGTTCACCAGCTTCTTCGCTTGCAGCCCTTCCAATGCACGATGCTGCGCCTCCTCCTGCAAATGCGTATACTCTTTCCCATGCCAGTTTGCTTTGCGTCCCATCCAGAGAATGACCGGCGCCAACAAAGCGCCAAACACCAGCGATACCGATGTCAATTTCCAGGAGACGAACAAGACAAATATCAGGTAGGCCGCCACTGTCATCCACTGCGTCACTAATTGCACCGCGAGAAACAGGAGTTGGCCGGTACGAATGATGTGATCCCCGAGTACGCTGAGCAATGCACCTTGCTTGTATTCATGCACAAAGCCAGCGTTGGCAAGCAACAACCCCCCCAATAAGCGCATCCGTAGATCATGCTGCATATTCGCAGCCATCTTTACACTGACGTGGCGTATCCACAGCATCAGGGCGCCCTTGATCAAAAACAGCAAGCAAAACAGGACGAGAAAAGCAGGCAGTTCCGCTTTAATACCCAGTCTCGTGACAAAACCGGAGATCACAGCGGTGAACCGGCTTATCGAGCTCTCTTTGCCCTGGAATAATTCAATAATCGGGATTAACAGGGTCAGTCCGAATACTTCCAGGATATTGCCGATTAGCATCATGCCTATTAACGACACTAGGCGCGTGCGATCCGTTATGCCCAGTAACCTATAGATCATTTACCCGCCTTTTCGGACGTCTGGCGCCGTTCGAACTTCGCATCAACGCCGAGTTCGCTACTGATAATGGAATAATAGTCAGATGTTACCGAATCTTCTTTGAGATAATCGAGAACCAAATTGCGCATATTTTCCATTTTGAGCGACATTGCCTGGAGGTACGTTTGCTTGGAGACCTCCTCTACGTTGATTGGCTTGATCAATAAATGAATCAAGGAGAGTGGATACCCTCTACGTTTTTCTACCGTAAAGCTCGGGTCATCCACGACGAGCAGTGGTTTTTCTGATACTAAGCATTGTTCCAAAGCCAGTGACATGTGGCCAATGACTCCACGAGCATGTTGTATTAATCGAAGTGTCTGTCCATAGATCAGGGGTCGCCCGTTGAATCTATCTTGCTTGTAATGATATTTACCTGATGCCGCGATGATAACCGGACTCCCGCTCCACTCTTCTATATCGTCGAACAATTTGTTCATTCGCGCATAGTAGGCGTCCGGGTCGCTTGAAATCGTATAACCCAACATGTTCGCATCTGGCGCATAATCAACATTTTCATCTACAAAAAGATTGTACGCCCCATCTGCTATGGGTTCTGACGGCCGCCACAGTACCTTGATCGAAGGGATGCTGACAAATCGAGCCTGTGGAACCACCGACTGCGACTGCTTCCTGCCCAGCCGGCCGGACCCAACGACAAACTCAGGAGCCAATTGCTTGTTGAGGTATCTTTGCCGTTGCGTGCGCAACCAATATCGTGGCTTTTGACCAATAGAGGTCGGCTCGATGAGCGTATCGAAATGCTGCAGACAGTAGGAAATATTTCGGCGCCGCAACTCTGCGAAAATCCAGTCATCGGGGGCCAATTTGTAGAAGCGACTGATGTGCCAAACTATCGTTCCGTCGGCAATTTCCGAGAGCGCTCCTTTCGCCTCATCGACATTCTCAAATATCCGATGGCCTGGACCTATGTAGCGATAGTCGTGTTTTCCGCCGAAATAGGCGGAAAGCCTATCATTCGTAAAGAAAAGCTTGGATAGGTCCCAAAACTCGACCTCAAAACCGTGATTGCTAAACCACCATGCATCCAGTTTCTCGCCAAATAATTTCGAAGTCGGCAATGAACCAATAAAGATAAGTTTCTTAGACATTGACTCTATTTAGAACTCGCTTGTAATTCCACATGGCCTCATCATAAACAAGCTTATTTTGTTCGGTCATATCCAAGGATTGGATTTGTTCCGGCCGCATTCCCTCAACTAAAACATCCGTCAGTTGACCTGCTTTGATGCCCAGTTTTCGACCAATATTTGTCACCGCTTCTGCCGGGCGATTGCACAGGCTTTCATAGCTCACAACCACGAGATACTTGTCCAAATCCACGCCCAAAACCTTGTTGTAGTAGAACAGGCATCGCCCAGTTTCATTCAACCGAAAAAAAGCATCCACGTCCTGATCAGACAACCACAAAGGCGCATTTCGATTCTCTACGCGCTTAAAATCACCACGAACCCCCCCTTCAATGACGCTGTCGCTAAACCATTTCTTGCGTAGAAGGGACAGCACATTGCCGACTGGCTCGCGTACTATATACACTTTCTTTGTGGGAAAGGATTTCGATTCAAAATCGGCAATCTCGTTCACATAGGATGGATATTTCACCAGGCAAGTAACATTGTCATTTGCTTCATGAATCACATCAGACGGCCACGACCTGGAGAGTCTGTTTTCAATAAACGCCTTCGATTTGTAGTGGTGAATCGAGCTGTCATCATGCGGATTTAAGTTGATATTCCTACCGGCCAATGAAGGCATCAACAAATCAAAATATAGATAATCGTCAACTAGCGCGTGAGAGGACTTGTTTAACAACAGGCGGACAAAGGTCATTGGTTCGTAGAAGAACTCGACTTGGTCAAAAGAGCCGAGAACCTTTCCTAGTACCGAAGTACCTGAGCGCATAGCACCGCTTAAAATAACAAGAGATATATTCATAAGGAAGTATTAAAAAAATGTGACTTAAAATCACGGCGTGATGTAATGCATTTTTTTCTTTCCGCTGCAATCACCGTTGAACCCAATTCGACATCTTCATTCATCAAGATCACCCCAGCTCCGATCTGGCAGTTGTCTCCTATAGTGCATCTGCCTATCACCATTGATCCCGTATATAACACCACATTCTCACCAATCACTGGCAACTCCAGATCCATATTACCGCCAACGGTCACGCCTTGGTGCGCCACAAAATAATTTCCGATTTCAGCACGCCCGATTACCGCACCGATCGGGTGTTCCAAGTGGAATATTTCCGGCATTTTGCGATCGTAGAATATATCAACGGAATTCAGAAACCGATTCAACATATAGAGCTTTTCCGCATATTCGGGTTCGCTCGTCTGAACCCAAAGCTCATTCGCGACGAAGTATAAATATGAAGTGTACTCGTCCGAATGGTAATAAATGTGTTTTGGTTTGTACTTTCCTTTTTTTCGGGTAAAACAGTGCAAGTATCGTTCAGACGCCGCAGGCAGGATTTTTCGCAGCGCATTATTGAATTGTTGGTTCTCATAGCAGAGAATGCTTTTTACTTGATTTATCAAGTAATATTCCACTCCTTCAAACACGCCATATGCCTTTCTACTAGTTGTCATTAGTCCTTAATTTCCCTACCGCGCTGCAAACACAAGTTCTGGCCGCGCGCCTTGTCACGCCTACATCCCATGGTCGCCGAATATTGCGCCATCAGTCTCACGGTATCCTACCCAAAACGTCTCACAAGTAGGCTCTTCCATTTCAAGCAACCAACTGATAAAGCGCGGCCGCTGCCCTTTTTCCTGTTTACCGAGGTTAATATGTTCAGATACCTTGATCGAGGCCGCAGACTCCGCCTCCACTCGAACATTCACGAATTTTTGGAAGTCATCGCCATATAGTTTCAGCACCCCATTGCTAGCACGAGTTGATGCAGGATGGTGGGTGCTATTTCTAACCAGAATAGCGGTGTCGAATCCCTCGTCAACCAAGGCATATCCCCAGTGCCTGTATTTGGGCGGGTAGGCCGACGAATCTGCGCCATCCGCGATATCTGTACTGTATGCCGAGTCCAAATGCTTCACCGTGTAAATGTACGAGCCATTGAAACGAGAAGGAACGCGAGCGCCAGACATCTGCACGCACAGGAATCTTTCCGTGTCTTCAAGCTGGTACGTGATCGGCTCTGACAGCATCTCTTGCGTGTAATTCACGAAACCGACCTTCTCAACCAATGCGGGGTGATCATGTCGTTGATGCATGATCTTTGCAGTAAAATCCCCCTCGCAATTTGTTGGGAACACGTGCACCTTCAGATCCAATTCAGCGTTGGTGTAAGCACAAAGCATGGATTGAAATGAAACTTTCTCATCTAGCCGACAGTAATCGTTCTTCTCGATGATCGGGAATGAGTGTGTCACCTCGAGATAATGCGCATCCCTGAAGTAATTCCCTACCACCAGTCGCGGAAATATCGAATTGTGCTCGACAGACACAGATACAAAGCAACCATCCTTGAGCAATGCGTTGTCGAACAGATCAGAAACAAGAAACAGCTCCGAGCCAAAGGCGGGCAAGTGCGCAATTGACACGTCCTTCGTCTCGATTGGCTTCCCATTTGCCGCCCTTAATACAACCGAGATTGTATCCTTCCGGGGAACAGTCGGCCCGTTGAAATAATGAAAGAACGGCGTAACGTTTTCTCCGAATTTACATGTCCAATCCGACTCTTGCGTGTATATGACCCGCTGCGGTTCGTCCGGGTTCTTCACTCGCCCGGCCGCGTGTACAGTGCTAAAAAGCGTCCCCGCCTGATAGATGCCGATGATCCCGGGGAACGGAAATCGAATATTTGCAGTGGAGATTGTTTCCACTTCAACCATGCCATCGAAATTGTCTAGATCAGACATCGTCCGCTCGGACAATATCTTGCGAATCGATATTTGGTTATGACTCGCAACACTTGACTGCGTTTCTCGCAAAACCAAAAACCCCGCTTTGTCGTAGACGCGAAAATTGATGAGCAGCTTATCTGCTGAAATCCCGTTTTTCAGGGTCCAGTAATTCAGATATACGATGTGAAGATCAGTGCCAGGACGAAGATGGACGGGATAAATACATGAAGCACGGTTGCTATAGTAGTTCTTCCTGGCGTCGAAAGCATCCTTCAGATTTTCTATGGTCCTGCTCTTTTGCTGTTCCATGACAAACGTCTCCTTTATGGTTGCAGTGCACATTTTCCGCAAATCATTGCAACAACATTAGGCTAAAGAAATCCAGTTCCCTAAGAACACATCAAGACCGAACATCTTATCCATCATATAGCTCTCAGATATTTCTCTTCGGTTCCGTACTACCATACCCCCCATCCTCCATCCACATTTAAAGTCTGCCCCGTGACATATCGGGAAAGATCCGTTGCCAAATATGCAACTGCGCCGCGAAAATCGTCCTCGGTCGCCATGCGCCCCAGAGGCGTCCTAGCCGCATACCGTTGCACGAATACCTCAGGCTGATTCCTGAAAATCCCACCAGGGGAAATAGCATTTACCCTGACATCCGGCGCGACAGTGGTCGCCAACCAGCGGGTAAATTGGATAAGTCCGCCCTTGGATGCGCCATAAGCAGCAGGGTTGCTCATTTTTGTCCCTTCATATAATCCCCAATCGGGGCCATATTCCCCATAAATCGAGGCAATGTTGACAATGCTAGGCTCAGCAGATGCCCTGAGGACGGGAAACAGTCCTTGGCACAGGTCAAATGCAGCCGTCAGGTTGACTTCCAGGGCACGCCGCCAAGTCTCTACCGTCTGCTGCTCAAAAGGAACGCCCCAGCCTCGCAGGTCAGAAGTGCCCACAAATGCCGCGTTGTTGACCAGGATATTGAGCCCTTCCCCGTCGTTCTTCAGAGCTTCAACCAGCTCGGCACGCTGTTTCTGGATTTCAAGATCGCAGGGCAACGACCGGACTCTGACGCCCCATCTTTGTGTGAGGCTTTCACCAAGCGTCTCGAAGTCCGCACCCGGGCGGTCAACCAGCACCAGGCTGGCGCCCAACTCGGCCAAAGTGTCGGCAATGACACTCCCAAGTTTTCCCGTCGCCCCGGTGATCAGTGCGCGCCGCCCCTCAAGTTTCATCAGTGCACTCACAGTATTCATGTATTTTGCACCCTCAAGCCCATGAAGCATTCAGCCATTTGAAAATCAAGCAGCGTATCAATGTCTATCGCGCGCTCCGGCGGGACTTTTACCGCTCGCACCCGCCCTTCAAAAATGGAATTATGCGTCAACACAAACTCCGGGTGGGCTACGTAACACACTGTCGCCATATCGAATACCTCCGGCGCATCCTGGCGGCGCCCAATTGTAGATGCCGGCGGAATGACCAGCCCTACAGTCCCGTCAATATTCATCTTTACCATATTGAAATATGGGCTGCGATGCGCCGTCGAGACAGTAATCACCATGTCCACGTTACCCTTCTCGTATTCGCCCAGACAATTCTCAATATCCATTGACAGTCTAAGCGGCGCCGTAGTCGGTATTGATACCATGACCTCCGGCAGCCTGCCTTCCGATCGCTTGAGGTAATTCAGGGCATGACGCCACGCCGCCCACTCCGGACTATCGTCACGAGCAAGTTCGGTCGGACGCAAGAAAGGCACTTGCGCGCCATATTGTGTGGCGACGGCAGCAATTTCTTCGGAATCCGTAGAAACGAGTACCCGATCAATCCGGTTGACGGTCAAGGCGTGTTCGATTGACCATGCTATCAGCGGCTTGCCGGCAAGCATCCGGATATTCTTACCTGGCAGTCCTTTGGAGCCGCCGCGCGCGAAAATGAATGCCGTTGCCTTCATCGCATTGCCTCTCCGTCGGCACAGGCGGCAACCATCGCCCGAGAGCCGGTTTCCGATGCCCGGCGCGCCGCATCAATTACCTTGAGCACCCTCAGGCCGTCTTTTCCGGTAATGAGAGGCTCAGCCTCGCCCTCGATGCAATCGACAAAGTGTCGCCATTCTTCGAGGTAGCTGTCGTCGCGCTGGCCCTGATGACGGAATAGCTCCCGCCATTCCTTCTCACCGCTTGCGAATTTTTCCACGGCGCCAGTCAGCCCGTTCCAACGCAAACTGCCGTTCTCGCATATGGCTGTACATAAACGAGTAGTATCGTGCCGCACGAAATCCATGTTCAACGTTCCCACGAGTTGTCGTCCGTCCGCTTCCGGCGTGAAACCCAGAATCAGATGAGCAGTGTCCTCAACATCGATTTCAAGCGAGCTTTGTCGGCCAACCACGGCTTGTACCTGCTCGATCTCACCGAAAATCCAGCGCAAATAGTCAATTTCATGACTGAGCTCCAGCAGCGCCCCACCGCCGAGCCGTTGCCGGGCCGATACCCCCTGCCGATAATCCCTGTCTTGGCGCCAGGACGGCAGGTACTGTCCGATCTCGCAACGCACCGACAACACCCGCCCCACTTCCTGAGCATTCAACAAATCCCGGAATTTCCGAAGGGACGGCATAAATCTCAGATTGTATCCGATCAGTAAGGTGACATTCTTTCTGCGCACGGTTGCAAGCAATTCAGCGACGCCATCCACATTCGCTGCGATCGGTTTTTCGATCAACAGATCCGCGCCAGAATTGGCCAGCGTCAAAGCTGTAGCGACATGAAAGGGGGCTGGATTGGCGATCACTGCTATCTGAGGAGCACATTCGACAGCCCTGCCGATATCGAAAAAACAGCCGTCGGCAAGATCAGGAATGTGGTCGCAATCCTGATGACGCAGCACTCGAATATCTGCTTCAGGGAACATTTCCCGTGCCAGCCGCAAATGCCGCTTGCCGATGCTGCCAAGCCCTACTATCAGTATCCTCTTGAGCTCCACGTTATGCCGTCACTCCAGCCTGTTGCTTGCCAAGAATGTCGTCAAGCTGCCGCAAATCCCATTGCGGCAGCTCCACCCCTCCTCCAATAAGGGCATTCCTTGCCTGCCTCAATCCATCGCCCACGAAATTGAACAAATGCGCTGTCGCTACCGCATCAATACGAGCATCCGCCAATCCTTCTGCCAGATGCGTTGAATTGCCTACGCCACCTGCTAGGATGACTGGCTTCGACATGGAAGTAGGGAGCAGATCGAGCATCCGCAAATCATAGCCCTGGCCGGTTCCGTCTCGATCTATAGAATTCAGGTACAGTTCCCCCACGCTGTCATTAACGACTTGTTCAATCCAATGTTCTGCAGTCCCCGACAGCCGCCTCGCTCCGTTATCGACCATGACCTGATAGCCCCCTTCCCGCTGATGTTTGACATCCATGGATGCCACCACACATTGTTGCCCAAATTCACTGGCCAGATCAGCAGTCAGTTCCCTGTTGTCATACAGTGCCGTATTGACCACGACTTTGTCAGCGCCGGAACGAAGCAAAGAACGTGCATGCTCTACCGTGCGTATGCCCCCACCGGCAGCAATTGGGACAAAGCACCCTTCCGTCAAAGCCTTCAGCATTTCGCAAAATGCTTGGGTATCCCGCTCGCCCCGCGCAATGTCCAGAACAATCAATTCATCAATCGAAAATGAGATATGAGAAAAGTCATAGTTGGTTTGCAACCACTTCAAGTTGCCCACCTTCTGCAAACGGAAGTTGCGGCTCAGCATGAAGCTGCCCTGGTTGTAGAGCAACGTGAAGATCAGGCGTTTTTTTAGCATCTCATCACTCGGCCAAAAAATTCCTCAGAAGCATCAGGCCGTTGGTCTGGCTTTTTTCAGGATGAAACTGGGTGGCAAATATGTTCCCCTGCTCGTACGCGGCGAGAAACTCGACTCCATACGTACATGTCGCCGCCGTGCCGATCAAACCACGAGAAAGCATGCGGTACGAATGGACGAAATAGAAGTCGGCTGTCTCAGAGAGTCCGGAAAAAAGAACTGACCCCGGCTTACTATGCACCACATCAAAACCGATATGTGGTATCTTGTTTGCGCCGATCTCTCCAATCGCAAATCTATCAACCGGGTTTGCCACCAGCCCTAGTCCCCGGGTATCACCATCTTCCGACCCACGGGTTCCCAGCAGCTGCATCCCGAGGCAAATGCCCAGTATCTTCCTTCCCTTACCCTGAACAGCTTCCAGTATCGCTTGGTCGAGTCCTGACATCTCAAGCGACAACATTGCCTTTCTGAAGGAACCCACACCGGGCAGCAGCAAGGCATCTGCAGCAGCCACCTCTTTAGGGTCGCCGCTAACATGCACCAAGCTGCCGAGATATCGGAGCGCATTGACCACGGACCAGATGTTTCCCATCCCATAGTCAATTACAGTAATACGGGAATTTCTCATACGACTGTATACTTCGGCTTCCAGCGCCCATCCAACTTTTCAAACAGCTCGCGGTTGGCGTATCGGTCCAGTACCGCATCAAATTCTGCCATTGTCATCTGGTAATAGTCCAGGTAAAGCTGGATAAATTCTTCCGGATAATGGCCATCATAGAGTCGAACCAGATTGACTGCCTGTGCGCGATCCATCGCGCCGCGGCGTATCTCTATGCATGCATCCTGGTTGGCGCGGCCAAACCCGAACTTCAGGTACATCAGATAAGTATGCAGTGCATACAAGGCCTGGTCATTCTGCGCAAAGTTGGTGAACGTCCCGGCATTGGAGTCCTCCGCCTCCATCAAGCCACAATGCTCCTTCGCCACAAGATAGTTGCGGTATGGATCCCAGTTTTCGAAATAGGACCAGTGCGTCAACTCAATCGGGTGAGCGCCAAGTTCTGCATCCTGCGGAAAGCGGAAGAAAAACAGATCGCTTTCCGGCAGGCCCGAAGCCAGCAATACCTTCTCGTACCCCCCCTCCAGATAGACCTTTTTTTGATATTGGACATCATAGACCGGGTTCCTCGCGGTTTCGGTGGAGCCGCCGTATTCAACCTCACCATCCTCACCATAGAAGATCAGCCCGATGCCGAACCCCATCGCCGCGCGCGCCACCGCAGTGTGGATCGCGATCAACCAGCCATAATAAGGAAACCCCATTTCGACAAAACCGATCTTGTTCAGTCTTCGCATTGCCTCATGTCCCGGGTTAATAGACATATGGCTGTAACCGCTTTCTACAAAGGCGCGCAGGTTACGATCTCCGAGCTCCAGCGAGAGTGCTGGAGTTACGGTCACTGCCAGCGGGTTCATCCCGTATTTGTGTTTCAGGGTGTAGGCGACATAGGAGCCATCTTTGCCGCCGCTAACCGGCACCAAGCAATCGAACCTGCCGTCCTTCCGCCTGTGCCTGTCCAGCAGTGCCTCCAATTCCCTTTGCCGCGCGCCCCAATCCAGCGTCGCCTTCTTCTCCGCCCAGACGCACGCATTGCACCAGCCTCGCCCATCGAAGGAAATCCTGGGGCGGGTCGACATCGCCAGGCAATTGCTACACCAATGAACGTTCTTCAAATCTATTGTCATTGCTTTACTACTCCGAAGCTATTGGAAAACCTTGTACCCTTGCATCACTGCCGCTCATTCAACTGGGAACAACTCAACGACGCTTTCAAGGCCCTTATTACCGGTTAATAATCTGCGGCACCAGCGATATCGCCTGCGTCGCGCAATCGTCTTGTGGATTCCAGTAAAACCACGTAATCACCCTCCAGACCTTGCTTCTCTTTACATAACCAATCTCTTGAACAGAACGTGCATACTTGACGAGGGACCGTGGCCAGCTCATTGGATCGCACCAATAGCGCATAGGCACCCCATGGCGATGCATTCTTCGCAAGTTCGAACAACCCATACTGGCCTAGAGTCAACATGTTTGCGCCCCGATGCCCGTCCAATGCCCCACGGGATAAGCGGCTCCCCCCAATATCCCGCCCAGACTCTTGTCGGACGAACCTTTCGAACCACCTCGCCGGAATGATTGGCAATATGCGATTGCCCTTGATCATTCTCAATTTATTTGTTTTGTTGAAAAATATCATGTTCGACGGCATTCGCCTGATCATAATCGTCCGGCCTGCCCACATCCAACCACGGCTCATGCATCGGATATACGATAGTACGGGCATCTCGTTCCTGCAGGCGGGAAAATAGGGTAGGCATATCGCAGCGCTCATTCCTTTTTAGGAGATCGAGAGCACTAGGCTCCAACACATAGACCCCAGCGTTAATGTGGCTCTGTGTAATAGGTTTTTCTTCGAAGCCGATGATGTCTACTCCATCGGTACGAACAACACCAAAGGGGTGCTGCCATTCATGCAGACGTACTGCCATAGTAGCTGCCGCATCATGCCGACTGTGGAAATCCAGCAATTCACCATAGCGGATATCCGTAAGGACATCGCCATTAGAAACAACGAACGGGGCAGCAGGCCGCGGACTCAACAAGCCTATCGCACCGGCAGTTCCAAGAGGTGATTCCTCACGCAAATAGTCAATGCACACCTGCAGTCGACTCCCGTCACCAAAACAGTCTTCAATCATATGACCGAGATAATGGATGGCTAGAACAAAGTGCTGGAAGCCATCCCGTTTGGCACGTTCGATAATATGTTCGAGCATAGGCTTGCCGGCCACTGGCAACAATGGCTTGGGGCAATTCTCTGTATACGGCCTGAGTCTTGTTCCGCGCCCGCCGGCCATGATAATCATCATATTTGGGCGGTTAGCTGGCGCGAGCAACTCGTTAAGACGATGCAAGCCTACCACACGCCTCGATTCGTCGACGACCGGCAATGCGCCAATGGCATTGGCCTGCATCAAGTGCAGAACCATATCGCGGTTCATTTGGGGTGGAACGACCATCGCTTTACGACGAGTGATATTGTCGATTGGGCTGTCCAGACTCAATCCGCGCAGCAAGCCACGCCGGACATCACCGTCCGTCACCGTGCCGAGCAGAACCTTATCTTCGTTAACAATGAGCACGATCTGTTTTGCACTGTTGTCCAATACCCTTATCGCATCCCTGATCGACGCATTGGGAGGAAGCAGAATATCTTTCCATGAAGTCATAACTACCTCTTCCTCTCCCTTGCAGGAACGCCGAGCACGGCAGCACCATTCGGCACATCGCGAACAACCACCGATCCGGCTGCAACCAGGCATTCACGGCCAATCTTCACCCCTTGTATGATCACTGTCCCACTTCCGATATGGCTATTCTCACCGACTTCAACTTCTCCTGAAATCGTAACGCCGGGGGCAATATGGGCATGATCACCGATCCTGCAATCGTGATCCACCGAAGCGCCCGTATTAATGATGGCCCCCACCCCGATCGAGCTTCCAGGCTGAATGACGGCGCCAGCCATAATCTGACTTCCTTCGGACAAAACGACATCGGATGCGACAACCGCAGACGGATGCACCACTTCCGCAAAACAATACCCTTGCTCCTTGAAGCGCATATACGCCTGTCTGCGCTTGAGGACGATATTCACTGATCCGATGCCATTCACCAGCCTGACCGAATCAGCAGGATATCTCATGATCTCTCCGTCATCGCCGATTATCGGGACATCCATCAAAAACGTTCCATGTTTCTCCGGATTTGAATCCGTCAGCCCGATTATCTCCAAGGAACTGAGAAGCAGGGCGTTGATCAGTACCTTTGCATGCCCCCCCGCACCAATGATTATCACGGGATACTTCAATCCCGCACCTGTTCGTCTTGTGAATAATCCCTCTGGGCTTCCTTCCCGAGCCATTCCCAATAACGAATTGGATTTATCCCGTCGCCAGGGCGTTTGACGGCAAGGTTTTCCT
This sequence comes from Pseudomonadota bacterium, assembly GCA_021848825.1. GTDB lineage: Bacteria > Pseudomonadota > Gammaproteobacteria > Burkholderiales > JABEVD01 > JABEVD01. Next base: position 132,792 of record JAJZTQ010000003.1, on the reverse strand, counting down.
CAGAAAACGGCGTCCCTTTGCTTATATCCCGTGCGGCGACTAGGCTCTTCCTGGCAACCGCCTTGTTTTTCAATTCTGAAGCGGTTGGCTGTTTGATCGAAGATCCCAACGCCACCTCCACTTCACGAATAGATTTCACCATTTGCTTCAACTCACATGGTTCGAGACTCGCCTTGTGATCCGGACCAGGCAGATTGCAATCAAGCGTAAAATGCTTTTCGATCACAACTGCCCCCAGTGCAACAGCCGCGATCGGCACTGCGATTCCTTCGGTATGGTCGGAGTAGCCTACAGGCAAACCGAAAGCATTCCTCATCGTTTCCATCGCCTTCAGGTTGATTTCCCCAAAAGGAGCAGGATATTCGGTGGTGCAATGCAGCAGGATTACCCTCTCCTTCAACATAGCATTGCCTTCGGTCGATTCAAACGCTTTCATGAAGGCGCTCATGGAAGGCGGTTCTCGGGAATCCAGATAACCGAAAGCGAGAACACCCAAAGCTTCTTCAATCTCCTCGAGGTTGCTCATGCCTGTAGAAAAAATCACGGGTTTTCCGGTTCTTGCGATCTCCAGCAGAAAAGGGGCATTGGTGATTTCGCCAGATGGAATCTTGATGAGCGGCAGTTCGAATCTGTTTGCAAGCATGTCGAGGCTCTCCGGATCGAAAGGCGTGGAAAGGAACGCTATTTCTTTCGATCTGCAGCGCTCGATCAGGGCGACATGGGCTGATTCGTCCAGTTCCAGTTTCTTGATCATTTCGTACTGCGATTCTTCTGCCCCCGTTGTTTTTTTCTGGTATTCCGCTTTGGGTGCAAGACGACTGACCACTTTCTCCGTCCTGAAGGTTTGGAATTTGACGGCATCTGCTCCTGCGTCGGCGGCGGCATCGACCAGATCAAGCGCAGCTGCGATTGAACCGTTGTGGTTCACCCCAGCCTCTGCAATAACGTAAACCCTCCTACTCATGATCGTTTCCAAAATCGAAAAAGCGCTTTTTCAAAAGCTGTGCCGGGTTTCCGATTTCCTTGAGTGTTTCCTTGATGCGAATCGAGCTGCCTCCGTCACCATACGGGTTGATAACGCCAGAGCAGTCCATTTCCAGAGCAAGTGTAATGGCTTCTGCAATAGCAACCGCGTCAGGCTGGCAGCAAATCACCGATTGAGCCATCAATCTCCCCTTTTGACGATCGCCGATATTGACGGTTGGTTTGCCGAAAGAAGGGGCCTCGTAAAGGCCGCTGGAGGAATTGCCGACGACCACATCGACTTCCGCCATGGCGCTCAGATACCTGACCTGACCGAGAGAAACATACGCTTTCGAATTGGCATGAATAGCCACGAACCGCTCTATCAAGGCGAAAAGGACATGGTTCCCGGTATCCGAGTTTGGCATGGTAAATATGATGCCTACATCCTCCCCGAGCCCTTCGAGCGCCTTGAGCAACTCCTCGAACTGCACTTCCGCAGGCTCATCGTCCAGCGTAACGGGATGAAATGTCACCAACAAATTCTTCTTCAGAAAGCGGAAATTCAGCTCTTTTTCCAGCCTCTGCCTGTCCATTCTCTCGAACCGCTTGACGAAATCCAGCCCCGGGCTGCCCACGTTGAAAATACGCGAAGGATCTTCCCCGAGCTGATGCACACGGCGAGCAGCAATTTCATTAGTCACGAAGTGCAAATGCGCCATTTTCGTAATACTGTGGCGGATCGACTCGTCGAAAGCGCCCTCGGTAACGTCACCTCCCGCGATGTGCGCAACCGGGATTCTCATGACGAGCGCAGCCTGCGCCGCCGCCAGAATTTCGAAACGGTCGCCGAGAAGAACGAGGATATCTGGTTTCAATCGCTCGAACGCATCTGCAAACCCGATGACGCCTAGCCCCGCTGATTTAGCAACCCCCACGGGCGTGTCGCTCGACAAAAGCATTTCGACCTTGGCATCGATCGCAAATCCGTCAGCCTCTATCGCCCTGTAAGTCAGCCCGAACTCCGGAGAAAGGTGCATGCCCGTAGCGATGGTCTGGAGTTCCAAGTCGGGATCATCCAGGATTTCCCTCATCAGCCAGTACAATAGCCCGTATTCGGCCCGGCTTCCTGTTACCACGCAGATCTTCCTCATGGCTTTTTCTTCTTTATCGTGTGCTTGAACTTCAGAACTGCGAAATTCAATTCGATCGATGTTTCGGTATCGCTTGTTTGCAAATCGTCATCGAATATTTCCGCGATCAGTTCACCGCTTTTATGCATGAGCGATTTTTGATCTGCCTTGTCCTTTATCGTTGACAGCTCCTTGATGTTTCTGGACAACTCCCTCAGTTTCGAGAAAGTCTCGACTATCGAGATTGTTGCGCGGGTTGCTTGCGGGCTTTTGAGTATCGTGGCAAGCATATACAGTCCTTTTTCGGCAAAAGCCTTGGGGTTGGCCGTGGAGTGCTTGAGCCTGTCGAACCGGTGGAAACTTTTCACCAGTTCATCTTTCTCAGGTTTCGATAATTCGATGAAATATCCCGAGGGGAACTTGTCGGGATTGTTCGCAACGGCCTTGTTGATGTCCCTCGTTTCGACGCCATAGATACGAGCCACGTCGCTGTCGAGCAAGACTTGATTGCCCCTGACCTCAATGATCAAATCCTTGAGGTTTTCGATTTTTTCGATATCGGTCATGCGGGGTCATTCCTTCTGGCTTCCCGCATTCCGCCCAGCCGCGAGCTGCTCGGAATGTTGATCAGACGCACTTCAAGATCTTCCGCTACTGAAAGATCATCCATCCTCGGGCAATGACCATACATTTCGAGACGGTGCATGAGTGTCCAGGACGGACGGGTCATGATCCCAATGCTGTTCGTGGCTTCCAGCAACTCGTCGCGTTTCCCCGCCTGCTCTTTTTCCAAGAGCAGTACGTTGAGCCAATAATTGCTTTTTGCAAATGGCGGTTCAGCGAAAAAACGAATCCCTTCGATTCCCAGAAATGCCCGGCTGTAATGTTCGGCGAGCCTCCGCTTGCTTTCTATGAAATCAGGAAGGCGTTCGAGCTGGGCGCAACCCAGCGCTGCGTTGATATTGGGGAGACGGTAATTGTAGCCGACCATGTCATGCGAGAATGACCATCTGTGCGGAATCTTCGCTGTAGTGGTGACGTGCTTTGCAAGCTTCGCAAGATCGGGATCGTTCGTCAGAATCGCGCCTCCCCCACCTGTAGTTATCACTTTGTTCCCGTTGAAACTCAATGCCGAAATTCTGCCGACATTTCCCGTATGCCTTCCCTTGTAATAAGAACCCAGGGATTCCGCAGCATCTTCGACGAGGACAAGCCGATATTCTTCGCAGAGTTCGGAAAGAGGATCCAGATCAACCGGATGGCCGAAAGTATGCATGGGAACGACGGCCCTGATACGCCGCCCCGTTTTCCTGTTGAAGCACCCCTCATTCCGGATTTCTGCGATTTCTTTGAGGTAGGGCTTGAGTTTTTCCGGGTCAATTCCCAACGTGATTTCGCTGCTGTCGACGAAATGAGGAATCGCCCCGCAATAACTGACTGCATTCGCCGTCGCAACGAAGGTCAACGCTGGAACCAACACTTCCTCGTCCCTTTCGACGCCAGCCAGCTTGAGGCATACGTGAAGCGCGGCCGTGCCATTGACCGTCGCCACAGCATGTTTCACCCCCGTGTAGTCGGCAAGCATGCCTTCAAAGCTGTCGACGAACTTGCCGACTGAAGAGACCCACCCAGTGTCAAGGCACTCCTTCACATAGGCCCATTCATTTCCCGAGAATTCGGGCTCGTGGAGAGAGACGGTTCCCTGGCCGATGACTGATCTGAGCGCTTCGACGACGGTTTGAGGGAAATCGGCCATTATTCAAAGATTATAGATGTCGGCCTTATAGCGGTTGAGATTGTCAGGCTCTGAAAACCAGGAAACGGTTTCCGCCAGGCCTCGCTCGAATCCTTCCTTCCCGCCGTATCGTGGTTCCCACCCTGCAAGCGCCTTCGCCTTGGCATTGTCCGCCCATAGGCGCTCAACCTCGCTCTTTTCCGGACGGAGGCGGATTCCGTCAGTTTCTATTTCGACGTCTTTCCCCATGACCATGGCGATCAAAGCTGCAGTATCGCCTATGGATACTTCGAAGTTGCTGCCTACATTGACTACTTCTCCGATCGTCTTTTCCGACTCAGCCACGGCAATGAACCCGCGAACCGTATCTGCGACATAATTGAAGTCTCTGGTAGGATGCAACGCACCTAGCTTCAGCTTTCTTTTTCCGCTCGCAATCTGGGTGATCACCGTAGGAATGACAGCGCGTGCAGACTGGCGCGGGCCGTAGGTGTTGAACGGCCTGATGATGGAAACGGGTGTGCCAAATGCATTGTAGAAAGACATCGCGATCTGGTCCGCCCCTATCTTCGTCGCGGAATAGGGAGACTGCCCCTGCAGCGGATGATTCTCGTCGATCGGAACATATCTTGCCGTTCCATAAACCTCGCTGGTAGAGGTATGAACCACCTTTCCCACCCCCAGTTCTCTGGCGGCCTGCACGACGTTCAGCGTTCCTTTCACGTTCGTGTCGACGTAGGTATCAGGCGAATGGTAGGAATACGGGATGGCGATAAGGGCTGCCAAGTGCATGACGATGTCACAGCCCTTCATGGCCTCCTTAACGCCATGGGGATCGCGAATATCTCCGGCAAACACCTCGAACTTACCTTTCACGTCCTTCCCGCAATGGTCCAGCCAACCCCATGAATTGAAAGAATTGTAGAGCACGAAGGCGCGGACATCGTGCCCCATTCTGACCAATTCTTCGGTCAAATGGGAACCGATGAATCCGTCAGCGCCTGTAACCAGAATCTTGTTCAAACGGAAGCCCTCTTCTTTCTGATGAAGAGCATCGCCTTCAATTCCCGAACCTTTCCTGATCGCTCAGGATCGGAGTTTGCTTTTTCTGCGGCATCCCTGAAAAATGCCCACAATATCGAAATCATGAATGCCGTAACTGTCGAAAGCATGACGATGAGTGCACGCTTCGGCTTCGACTTCCTTTCCGGAGGGACGGCCCTGTCGAGAACCTGGATCACAGGGTAATCCTTTGCCTCGTCTATCTTGGCAGCCTCGTACTGCTTGAAGAGCATCTCCAGAACCGCCTGATCGTATTTGACGTTCCTGAATTTCTCGATGTATTCCAGGCTTTCCTTCGACATCGCCGGACTAGAAACGTCGGCCGCATCTGCGCCTTTCAGTCTGTCCTTGAGGCTCGCGATTTCCTGCTTCAGGCGCAGATATTCGGGGTTGCTTTGCGTGACCCCAATCCCCATTGCCGAGAGTTGGACTTCCTTCGCCGAGATCTGAGCCCTCAGCATTGCATTCGATTCGGCGATCTCCTTCTCCTGAGGATAATCCTGAATCATCCCGCTCTTTGCCTGCATTTGCTGGAGGTCATACTCGGCCTTCGCAAGGTTTTCCTTCACTGAATTCAATTGCGTCTCGAAGAAAAGCCTCCTCTGCGAAGCCTCGGTCACGGCAAGACCTGATGTCACCCTGTCGAGTTCATCGACATAGGCATTGGCAATTTCTGCGGCCCGCTTCGGATCCTTGTCAGAAAACTCGATCTTGATGAACCCGTCCTTCCCGGCAGATACGACGGTGCTGCCTTGGAGCGCCTTCCTGGCATCTTCATCGATTTTTGCGTTGTAGAGCGCCTTGAGATTGAAGCGCTTGACGAGATCGTCCTGCACATTGCTGCTTTTCAGCATGCCAATATAAAGGTCAGCCGGATTCTTTATTCCCAGGGAAGCGCCTGCCATCCCCGCCAGTCCCCCAAGCTGGCCGAGCATCGCTGTAGCAGTCGATTGACTCTGCTGGGGAGGCAGGATCGTGGTGGAAGCAGTGTAAATCTTGGTGAGGAGCAAGCTGTAAATAATAGCAATGACTGCTGCAATGAAAGTATTGCGCAGGATCATTTTCTTGTGTTTTGCGACGACGATCAGCAGATCGAGAATGTCGATTTCATCGTCGGAATGTGGTTCCATATTTTCAGTTTGTTGCATTTGTCATTCCGGTGAGCCGAAGGGCGGAAACAAGGAGCAAGCTGGAAGGGGCAAGCCGCAAAGAGCAAGAAGTTATCGCAAATGCACCTCTTTTCCTTGCTTGTACCTGGCCACTCATCTCACCTCGCGCCGACGTTCTTATATCAGCCCCAGCACCTTGAGCGAAGCAAGCCCCACACCCATGTTGAGGACGATCTGCGTCCAGTCCACAAAGTTCTTGACGATTGGCGTCATGTCGATCTTCTGGGGAACCACGACCGCATCCCCTGGCATCAGATGCATGCTGTCGAAGCTGCCGGAGAATATCCCCCTGTCCGCCTGTGCGCTGACCACCGAACCGTCCGCCCTCAGAAGGAATATCCTTCCGGTATCCGCATCGCGCATCGGTCCGCCCGCCTGGTCCAGATAGTCCGACACGCGCTTCCCAGCATTGTAGAAGAATGCGTTGTTCTCGTTGTAGACTTCCCCGAATACGCCGACTGTCGAAGGCTTGGCTGGAATGTAGAGCTTGTCGCCGTCTTCGAGCGCGATGTCAGGGATGTCCTTGACCGAATCGGCGCCCGGAGGCATTTCCAGCACTATCCTTCCCGTAGCCTTGATTTTCTTCATCTTCTCCAGCATCGCCTGCTGGGTGTCTGCCTGCAGCTTCGCCGCATCCAGCGCCTTCTGGTCCATCGCTCCCTGCGCGGCAGTGGCGGTGCCTTTGGCGATGTCCTGCTCCATCCTGCTTATCGATTCGTCGAGGCGCTGCTGCTGCAGCTTCCTTGTCGATTGCCTTGTGAATACCGCGCCGAAAAGATAGGCATCGGGCGTAATCCCTCCTATCCTCTGGACGAGCTGCCTCAGCGTCTCGCCCGGCCTTGCCTGATAGACGCCCGAGTAGTTCACTTCTCCCTCGACAGTGACGAGCCTGGTCTGCTTTTCCACCGGAACCTTCACTTCGTCCACCGAAAATACCGTGACGATATCCCCCGGTTCCAGTTCGAGGTTCTGGGAGGGGTCGTGATCGAGAACAGCTCGTCCCAGATCGAAGGGAATCAGGTTGGTCCTGAGCGTCTTCCGGTCGAATCGCTCTATGACCGCATAATCCCAGTTGATTCCGGCGAGGGATTGCCCCACTTCGCCCTGCAGCCATGCCGAGGCCGACTTCTCTTTCGACTTCTCTTTCGACTTCTCTTTCGACTTCTCATCAGACGAACCCTGGCCATAGGGATTGACGGCCTCGATTCCGGTGACTTTCGTTTCTATGTGCATCCTGTCCCTTTTCACCCAGTAGTCCTTGGTGACGAGCACGTCCCTGTCCGGGATCAGGTCGGTTATCCTCATTCCCTTCTTCCAGGACGCCCTGAAAGGATAGGCAACATTCCCTCTCAAGGTCACTGCATTCTCGAATTTGGGTGAAATGGAGAAAACCCGGACAAGATCGCCGTCCATGATCCGCCTGGCAAGCCCTTTCTTGTCGAGGTCGAAATCCTGGACCATCCTGTCCTTGTGCGAATCTATCCTGTCCACCTGGACTTTCTGAGCGGCAGCTGTCGTGGTCAAGCCGCCTGCCATTTCGATCAGATTGGCGAGATCGGAATCATCCTTCAGCTCGTAGACCGCAGGATTCTTCACGCTCCCTGCGACTGCGGCGACAGGCCCGGCGGGCGGGATATAGATCACATCCCCCGGAAGAAGCGGCATGTCCTTCGACTTGTCGCCCTTGAGAAGAAAATCGTAGAGATCCAGCTCGGTGACGACCTTTCCTCCCCGCTTCAGCTGGATATGGCGCATGGAACCAGAGGAAGAAGGGCCGCCTGAAGCGAAAAGGGCGGTGACGAGTGTGGAAAGCGAACTCACCGTATAGCTTCCCGGCCTTCTCGCCTGCCCCACGACATAGACCTGGATGGATCTCAGCTGCCCCATGTTGACGGCGAGATCGAAGTTTCTGAAATACCTGCCCACAGCCTCTTTCAGGTATCCCTTGAGATCCTGGAAGCGGATACCCGCCACATTCACGCTTCCCACTTTCGGGATGTATATCGCGCCATCCCTGCCGACCTGGAGGTGAAGATCGGCGTCGAGCTGCCCCCATATCTTGACGACGACTTCGTCGCCAGGCCCGAGGACATAATCGGCCGTGACTGGAACGCCTTCCACTGGAGCGAAGGTGCTTGGCGCGGAATCGAACATGCTGTATCCGTAAAGCGGCAGGATCTCCCCTGTCGTATCCTTCACGAACTTCTGGAATTCCGTTTCCTTGAGGGGAGGAAAGAGCTGATGACCTTTTTTGACCTGACTGGATTGCTGACTGCATTTGCTGGCGAGAAGCGGATTCTGCGCAATGGCATCAGGCGTGCACAGGCTGGCAAGATCCAGCCTGCTTGCCGATTGAAGTGACGGAATCCCCGATGCGGAGGGAAAGGCGCCCGGCGCGACAGCGGCATCACTGGAAGACTGGGTGAAAGCCATGACGGACTGGGATGGGTTTCCCATCGGACCTGCCTGCAACAGACCTGCTGCAAAAACCGAGCTGCAAGAAAGAAAGAAAACTGCCGCCAGGAATACCCGAACCATCGCTACCCCTATCATTTTTCCCGAACTTTACGTGACCTTCCGGGATGATGTCAACTCGCAATTTTGACATCGATACAATCAATGGCTGGGCCACGATCGAAAAATACAGGCAATGGGGATGATGTATGAAAATGGAGCGGGAAACGAGGTTCGAACTCGCGACCCCAACCTTGGCAAGGTTGTGCTCTACCACTGAGCTATTCCCGCTTGAGAGAGTCGCTATTATAAGCGCGGGAAACCTTTTGTCAAGGCTTGGAATTGCCCAGGCTCGAAACCATGCCATACTGCGACAGGGGCAGGTTCGATGAAGGCTCAGAATGGGGCTGAGCCGGCTGCACGGTATCCGCAAGCGCGGAAAAAACCATGACCGTGTTTTTCGGGTTGGTGGATACCGCCTTTCGGAACGCCTGCGCATCGAGAGAAAGGGTGCCGTTGGAGCTCGTGATGCCTATTCCTTTCAGCGCCTCCAGATTCTGAAGGGAGGCGCCATTTCCCGTTCCGTTGTAGGCATCGATGAATCCCTGAACGACCCTGACAGCCTTGGCGATGTCCGGATTCTGCATTTCCGGGGACTGGTTTTCCGAAGCATTCCCTGTATTGGCCGATTCCTCCATGCTTCTGACGGTGGAATTGAGATAGGCCATCGCATTCTGCGCCTGACCATATGCCGAAATGGTGGGCTGGTAGCTCGCGTTCGAAAGCGCGTCTTTCGCCTGGGTATCCGAAGAAGAAGCAGGAACGGCCGCCTTGGCCTGCTGAGCGGGCTGATAGACGATCGCTTCGTCCATGGCATGCTGCGAATAAAGACCGGGGCCCGAGATGCTCAAGATTTTCTCCTCCCACCAATTTCTATCACAATCAATGGAAAAAGTCGAGGAGCTGCAGAAGCAGCCGGTCAATGTTTCGCTGCCAGCGGAAGCGCCATCCTGAGATAATAGGCCATGGAGACGAGCGTGAGAACGGCTGCGAGATAGATCAGCCATGTTCCCGCCCAGAGGCAGTCGAGCCCGAAGAGGCTGCCGTCGAAAAGAAGAAGCAGGATGGCCAGCATCTGGGACGCGGTCTTGACCTTTCCTATGAAGGAAACCGCGACGCTCCTGCTCTCCCCTATCTTCGCCATCCATTCCCTGAGGGCGGATATCGCTATTTCCCTGCCTATGATGATGAATGCGACGAGTTCGTTAACCCTCCCGAGCTTCACCAGCACGATCAGCGCTGCAGCGACCATCAGCTTGTCGGCGACAGGATCGAGGAATGCGCCGAAGCTTGACGTCTGCTCGAGCATTCTGGCGAGATAGCCGTCCAGCCAGTCGGTGACGGATGCGAAAAGAAAGAGAAGGGCCGAAAAGAGATTCTTGTTGTCGGGCGCAACCCATGCATCGGGAAAATAGAACATGCCGACGAAAAGCGGGATCATCAGGATCCTGAGCCAGGTCAGCAGATTCGGAATGGTATAGGGCATTCAGTGTAAGTGTCTGTATATTTTTTCCGCAAGCGCACGGCTTATTCCTTCCGTCTGCGCAAGCTCCTCCATGCTCGCCGAAAGCACGCCTTTCAGCCCCCCGAATCGGGTCAGGAGATTCTGCCTGCGTTTTCCGCCCACGCCTTCTATCTCCTCCAGCCTGGATGCCGTCCTGGCTTTTCCCCTCTTCGCGCGATGCCCGGAAATCGCAAATCGATGCGCTTCGTCCCTTATCTTCTGGACAAGCAGCAATCCGGGATTGTCCTTCTCCAATTGTAAAGGTTTTTCGACTCCCGGGAAAATCAGCCTGTCATTCTCAGGCTTCCTCCCCTCTCCCTTGGCAATGCCCATGAGCTTCACCCGGTCCAGCCCCAGATTGGCAAGCGCTTCAGATGCAGCCGAAACCTGCCCTCTCCCCCCGTCTATCAGGATGAGATCAGGCAGGGGACCTTCCCCTTCGACCGCCTTCCTGTAGCGCTTCTCGAGCGCCATCCTCATCGCGCCATAATCGTCGCCCGGGATTCCCCTTATGTTGTAGCGCCTGTATTCGCCGTTCTTCAATCCGGCTTTCTCGTACACGACGCAGGACGCGATCGTCGCCTCCCCCGAAGTATGGCTGATGTCGAAGCATTCTATCCTGGCAGGCGCTTCTTCCAGCCCGAGCGCTTCCCTCAATGCATCCAGCCTCGCCTCTTCGGTGAGCTTCTCGCCCAGCATACGCGAGAGGGCGAGCTTCGCATTCTCCTTCGCCATTTCCAGCCATATCCGCTTCTCCCCCTGCGGGGAGGAAAGGATCTGCGTCTTTCCAAGCTCCAGATCGATTCTTTCCTCCAGGATGATCTGGGAAGGAAGCGGGGATGAGAGATAATGCTGCGAAAGGAAGGCTTCCATCACGTCCGATACATCCCATCCTTCGGCGTTCTTCGGAAAGAAGCTCCTGTCCCCGAGATGATGCCCTCCCCTTATCATGGCGAGATTGACGCATATCGAATCCCCCTGGGAAACGCAGGCGATGACATCAGCATCCACCGCATTTCCGCTCGAGACATACTGCTTTTCCTGAACCCTGCGCAATGACTGGATCTGGTCGCGGTAGAGCGCGGCCTGCTCGAAATCGAGCATGCTGGACGCCTTTTCCATCTTTTCGGCGAGATCCTTCAGAAGCTCGTTCTGCCTTCCGTTCAGGAAATCGGATGCCGCCTTCACGTCTTCCCTGTAGGCTTCCTTCGATATCAGGTTCACGCAGGGTCCGCTGCATCGCTGTATCTGGTGCAACAGGCATGGCCTGGAGCGGTTGCTGTATACGCTGTCCTCGCATGTCCTCAGGCGGAAGATTTTCTGCAATAAATGGATCGCTTCCTTTGCCGAACCCGCATTGGGGAAGGGGCCGAAATAGCGGCTCTTCCTTTCGAGCGATCCCCGGTAATAGGAAAGCCTTGGAAAATCGTGATGGGTCAGGCAGATATAGGGATAGGACTTGTCGTCCCTGAAAAGGATGTTGTACTTGGGGACGAGCGACTTGATGAGATTGTTCTCCAGGATCAGGGCTTCCGCTTCCGTCCTGGTCACGGTGGTTTCGATGCTGGCTATCTGGGAAACCATCAGCCTGATCCTGGGGGACTGGTCGCCTTTCTGGAAATAGGAGGAAACCCGCTTCCTGAGCTCCCTCGCCTTGCCGACATAGATTGCGCACCCCTGCGCGTCCAGCATCCTGTAGACGCCGGGCTTCAGCGGAAGCGTGGACGCGAATGCCTTCAGATCCACGAGGAACCTCCGGGCAAGTCCCGCGTGACCGCGACGGTCGGCTTTGCGGGATGAGTATCGCGAAGCGAGTCGCAGCGAATGGCTATTCCCTTCGCAAGACAAGCGACAAAGAGAGCCACCCGCAATGCCCCGTCCCGGAAGGGTTGCGTGAAAATCGAGCGCTCGCCTTTTTGCGCTTCTTGGCATCGTAGGCCCGCTACGACCTTCGTCGCGCTCAGCGCGATCATCTCGATTTTTCCGGCAACGCGGTTCATGTGCGACTCGCCCGGAGGTTCCTACTCTTCCTCGTCGAGAAGCTTTCCGGCGATGGCCCAGTTCTCATCGGCAAGCTCGTCGAAGGAAATGTAGGTATAGGATTTGGGCTTCAAGGCGATACGCTCGAGCGTATCGGTGATTTCCTCGGCTATTTTCTTCTTCTGCGCCCGCGTGAGCTTTCCGGCTATCCTGATGTTGACGTAAGGCATGGCTTTTCCCCCAGATATTCCCGAATTTCCCTGAATACCGCCTCGAACATTTCGGCTGTCAGGCGCTTCGTCTGCGTATTATAGCGGCTGCAATGGTAGCTGTCGTATAGCCTCAAATTCCCGAGATCGTGCACCTTGCCATGCCCGAAAGGATGATCCTTCGGTTTTAGGTCGAGTGCGGAGAGCACGGCATTGTGGGCGATCGTCCCCAAAGCGAGGATCGCGCTGCCCTGAGCCATGCTCGACAGCTCTTGCGACAGATAGGCATTGCATTGCCTGATCTCGGCAGGTTCGGGCTTGTTTCCGGGAGGAAGGCATTTCACCGCATTGCTGATCCTGCAGTCGACAAGCATGAGGCCGTCGCCCTTTTCCGATACAGGCTGGTTCGAGTAGCCGAATCGGTAAAGCGTCTCGTAGAGCAGCAGACCTGCATGATCGCCGGTGAAAGGCCTTCCCGTCCGGTTCGCGCCATGGAGTCCCGGCGCGAGCCCGACGATGAGGAGCTTCGCATTTTCGTCGCCGAATGGGGAAACGGGTCTCGAATGATAATCCGGATGCCTGTCTTTCACTTCATCCAGGAAACCGGACAATCGCGGGCAAAGCCTGCATTCTTCCAGACATCGGTTCATAAGGTCCTCGCCTTGATCTTCATCTTCCCTGCCGCAAAAAGCATGCCTTCGTCCAGCGTGGCGACGAATTCGGCATCGTTGTTCTTCGCGATGGCGAGATGCAGGGCGTCCGGCGCCCTGAGACGCGTCGGAAAAAGAGAAACATATTCTGCGGCAAGATCGAAGTCGTTCGCGCCAGGCACCCAGACCCCGAGCGAAGCATCGACGGTCGCTTCGAATTCCGCCAGCACCTGCCCTCCCTGATGCGACGTCAGCATGTTCATTCGAACATCTCGGGAAACCAGACTTGCAAATTCGACGATTGTCCATTTGCTGATGTAAAGCGATCCCGCCTCTTTCCCGGAAAGGAATTCGACGACAGCAGGGGTCGATTCTTCTTCCCTGAAGAGCGGCACAATGAAACTGGTGTCGACATAAATCATTCCTGGTCCCGCATTTCGCGCAGAACCAGCGCGCTGCTTTCTTGCCGCCCGGGAAGCTGGCGCCGAAGCGCTTCGAGGCGATCCAGCGGAAGCTGCCGCTTCGCCTCCCTGACGGGAATGACCCTCGCAACCGGCCTTCCATGCCTCGTGATGACCACCTGTTCGCCCGCTTCCACCGCATCGAGCAATTCGCTCAAATGCGCCTTCGCATTTGCAATGCTCACCGTATTCATTTTCTCCACCCGAAAGATGACCAATAATATGGTCATTATACCGCGAAAATTCAGACGAGATGTTCCGGAGCGAGCAGGCAGGGGTGATCGGGATCCCCTCTCTCAACCTGCATCGTTGCATGGTGGATGTGGAAAAGCGCTTCCAGGTCCTTCGAGATTTTCGACATGAAGGCATCCCCCGGGTGCCCTTCCGGCATCACGAGATGCACCGTCAGGGCGCATTCCGTGGTGCTCATCCCCCAGATATGCAGATCGTGCACACCCATGACGCCGGGAAGCCCGGAAAGATAATCCCTGACCGCCTCGGGATCGATTCCTTCCGGCACGGCATGGAGCGCAAGCCCCATCGAATCCCTCAACAGATCCCTCGTGCCATAGACGATCGCCAACGAGATCGCCAGGCTCACGAGAGGGTCGAGCATATAGAATCCCGTGTAGAGAACGATTGCGCCGCTGATCGCGACGCCGAGCGACATCGCCGCATCCGTGACCATGTGGAGAAATGCGGCCCTGATGTTGAGGTCTTCCTTGTTGCCGTGATGGAGCAGCATCGCGGTCGAGAAATTGACGATGAATCCGAAAATCGCGACGAACACGACGGTCTTTCCCGCCACGGGTTCGGGATGGGCGAGCCTCCCCAGCGATTCCCAGATGATGCCGCCCGTGACGACGAGGAGAAGCACGGCATTGAAGAGCCCCGCCAGTATCGACGAACTCCTGAGCCCGTAGGTGAAGCGGGCTGAAGGGCTTTTCCTCGAAAGGACGGAAGCTCCCCATGCCGCAGCGAGCGCAAGCACGTCGCTGAAATTGTGCCCCGCATCCGCTATCAGCGCGAGAGAATGGCTCTCCAGTCCGAAGAAAAGTTCGGCGCAGACGAAAGCGGCATTGAGCGCCATGCCTATGCCGAAATCCCTGTCATGATGATGATGGGCATGTCCCATTACAATGCGAGTTCCCCGTCCTTCATCCCTATTCCTGCGACCTGGCGAACCGCATCGAGATAGGCTGGATCCTCCCTCAGCTGCACCCAGTTCCTGGGATGAGGCCTGCCGTGCATCCGCGCGAGCCTCAGCATGGAAAGCGCAGGCATCTCCCATTTCAATCCTTCGAGAAGCCGATTTGCGGAAACCGCATCGTTGCAGACCAGAACCATGTCGCATCCGGCATGAAGCGCAGCTTCAGCCCGTTCGACTATGCCCCCTCCCGCCTTCGCCCCTTCCATGCTGAGGTCGTCGCTGAATATCACGCCCTCGAAAGAAAGTTCGCCTCTCAGGATGTCTTTCAGCCATACCTTCGAAAAGCCTGCAGGAGCGCTGTCCACCTCGGGATAGATCACATGCGCAGGCATCACTGCCGCAAGTCCGAAATCAATGGCCTGCCTGAACGGAACGACATCGTTTTCCATGATCTCGTCGAACGTCCTGTCATCTATCGGAAGCGCCACATGGGAATCTGCGGCGACATGACCATGCCCCGGGAAATGCTTGCCCACGCTCGCCATGCCGCCTTCCTTCAGGCCGATCATCAGGCTGTGCGCAAGGGTTGCGATCGCCTCGGTGTCGCTGTGGAAAGCGCGGTCCCCTATCACCGAGCTCCTGCCATAGTCGATGTCGAGAACCGGGGTGAAGCTGAAATCGATGCCGCACGCCCTGAGCTCCGAGGCGATCACGAACCCCGCCATTTTCGCGAGATGCCTGGCCTGACTGGGATGGGTGTCCCATATCCGCCCCAGTTCTCGCATGGGCGAGATCCGGGTGAAGCCTTCCCTGAATCGCTGCACCCTGCCTCCTTCGTGATCGACTGCGACAAGAAGGGGAGGATTTCTCAGCGAATGAATCTCCGAGCAGAGCGACATGATCTGCTCGACGGAATGGAAGTTTCGGGAAAAAAGGATCACGCCTCCCGTATTGGGATGGATGAGCCTCTCCCGCTCTTCATCCGTGATTTCATGTCCCTCTATGTCAAGCATCACGGCCCCTAGCGCCATATTCATTTCTCCAGTATCACGAATGCGCAGGCGACATTGCGCTCGTCGCTCAGGCTGAGATGGTGGTTGGAAATGCCCCGATCGAGCAGGAATGCCTCCAGATCAGGGCCGAAACTGAATCCGGGCTTGCCCAGGCCGTCGTTGACGACAGAGATCGCGCCGAATGTGACAGGATGCCTGAGTCCCGTGCCCAGCGCCTTGGAAAATGCTTCCTTTGCGGCGAAGCGCTTGGCGAGAAAATGGACAGGGCTGGAACTGTTGCCGTAGGCCTGCCATTCACCGATCGACAATATCCTTCTGGAAAGGCGCTCCCCGAAACGCTCCGAAAGAGCGGAAAGCCTTGCTATCTCGACGATGTCCGTGCCTATTCCGTAGATCATCTTGCTTCGAGCATGAGCTTCTTCATCGCCTTTATCGCGTCACCCAGGCCGACGAAAAGCGCATGCGCCACGATGGCATGCCCGATGTTGAGCTCTTCTATTTCCGGAATCGCTGCAATTTCAGTGACATTGTGGTAATCGAGGCCGTGACCTGCATTGACCTTCAGACCGAGCCCGATCGCGCCATCCACCGCGCGTCTTATCCTTTCCAGCTCCGCTTCACGTTCCTCGCCCGAGCAATTCGCATAATGCCCGGTATGGATCTCGATGACGGGCGCCCCCGCCTTCGAGGCAGCCTCGATCTGCACATCCATTGCATCGATGAAAAGCGAAACCCTGATTCCCGCGTCCGCGAGCCTCGAGCAGGCATTTTTTATCCTCTCGAAATGCTGCACGACATCCAGCCCGCCTTCCGTGGTCAATTCCTCCCGCCGCTCGGGGACGAGGCAGATGTCCTGGGGCCTGACTTTCAGGGCGAAGGAAACCATTTCATCGGTAACTGCCGATTCGAGGTTCATCCTGGTCTGGAGGATTTCCCGCAATATCTCGACATCCCTATCCTGGATATGCCGCCTGTCTTCCCTGAGATGAAGGGTGATCGAATCCGCGCCTGAATTTTCGGCCAGCAATGCGGCATGGATGGGGCTCGGGTATTTCGTGCCTCTCGCCTGTCTCACCGTGGCGATATGGTCTATGTTGAAGCCTAGCTTGATCATAAAGATTGCAAATCCTGAAGCAGGCGCCGCGTGTGAAGGGGCTGCGCGCCGACATGATGGTTGATCAACATGCGCATCAGGGCCTTGCTCTGCTGCTGGGTGACAGGATCCGAATAATTCCCGCAAGCCATGTCGAGCAGGGTCTTGCCGAAGAGCCTGACCGAACGGCTTTCATCAGCCGACTCCTTGAGCGGCCCGCGCTCCAGTTCGTAATTATAAACCCTTTCAGGCTCAAGAGGTTCGCCTGAAACGGCATCATGAGAAAGCATCGGCGCATAGCCGAGCTCCTTCAGGAGATCGACTTCGAATCGCCTCAGTATGCCCTGCAGGTTTCCCCCTTCCGTCATGGCGGAAAGGGTTTCTGCATAATTGCTGAAAAGCGCTTCGTGGGGGTCATCCCTGGGCAGGAGCCTCATCACGAGTTCGTTGAGATAAAGGCCGCAGATCAGCGCCATGCCCTGGAGCCCCGGCCGTCCGCCCTGTCTTTCGGCGCCGTGCAGCGTCCTGAGCTCTGATTTGCCGTACCAGCTCAGCAGAAGGGGATGGAACGAAAGCAACAGCCCCCTGAAACTCGACGCGGGCCTTCTCGCCCCTCTTGCCACCAGCCCAACCCTGCCCTCTCTCCTGCTGAATGCCTCCACGATCAGGCTCGTTTCCCTGAAGGGATAGGCATGCAGGATGAAGGCTTCCTGGTTATCGAAGCGGTCAGCCTTCTTCATAGCCAAGGCTCTTGATCAGGCGCTCGTCGTCCCCCCAGCCGGATTTCACTTTCACCCATATTTCGAGAAAAACCTTTCCCCCGAAAAGCTTCTCCATGTCGATTCTCGCCCTGCTTGCGATGGCCTTCAGCTTCTCGCCCTTCTTTCCGATGACGATGGCTTTCTGGTTGGGCTTGTCGACGAGGATCAGGGCGCGGATCCGTCGCATTTCCCCTTCCAGCTCGAAGGATTCGATTTCGACCGCAGTGGAATAGGGGATCTCCTCGCCGAGCAGCCTGAAAAGCTTCTCCCTGACGAGTTCGGAGGCGAGAAATCGTTCGCTCCTTTCGGTGATCTCGTCCTCGCCGAAGATCGCCTCCCCTTCCGGCAGGAAGGGTTCCACTGCCTTGGAAAGGGCTTCGACCTGTATGCCCTTTTCCGCGCTGACGGGAACCACTGAGGAGAACGAAAACCGCTTCGAAACCTTTTCCATGAAGGGCAGGAGAAGCGACTTGTCTTCCACCCTGTCTATCTTGTTGATGACGAGGATGACAGGTCTGTCCTCGGGAAGAAGATCGAGCACGATCTCGTCCCGCCTGTCGAAATGAAGCGCCTCTATCACGAAAACAACGGCATCCACCGCCTCCAGGCTGCGCTTCACGCTCCTGTTCATCGCCCTGTTCAATGCGCTCGAATGCTTCGTCTGGAAGCCCGGGGTGTCGACGAAAACGAACTGCGCGTCACTCGTCGTCAATATCCCCGTGATTCTGTGCCTTGTGGTCTGGGGACGATGGGAAGTGATGCTGATCTTCTGCCCGACGAGGCGATTGAGCAGCGTCGATTTCCCGACGTTCGGACGGCCCACGATGGCGACATAGCCGGCTCTCATGAATTCGCGATCACCCTGTATGCTTCCCGGGCGGCCGACTGTTCAGCCCTTCTTCGGCTTTCCCCTTCTCCCTCGGTCTTGACGCCCAGCTCCGGTACATGGCATTCGACCCTGAAATGCTGTTTGTGCGCTTCCCCCAGCGTTTCGATCACTGCATATTTGGGAAGCGGTATCCTTTTTCCCTGAAGATATTCCTGAAGCATCGTCTTCGGATCCTTGATCGAGGCGTTGACGTCTATTTCGCATACCGACTTTTGGTAAAGCCGGGCGATGACGGAAGAGGCCGAATCGAATCCGCCGTCGACGAATATCGCGCCGAAGACGGCCTCCATCGCATCTGCGAGAATGGAAGGCCGGTTCATCCCGCTGCTCTTGATTTCCCCGTCCCCGAGAAGAAGCGATTTTCCCAGTTCCAGCTGCAGCGCAAGTTCGCAGAGGCTCTGCTGGTTGACGAGATTCGCGCGTAGCCTGGAGAGATCCCCTTCGGTGAGATTGGGAAAGGCGAGAAAAAGCATGTTCGCAACGACGCAATTCAATACGCTGTCGCCGAG
Source organism: Pseudomonadota bacterium (assembly GCA_021848825.1). Lineage (GTDB taxonomy): Bacteria > Pseudomonadota > Gammaproteobacteria > Burkholderiales > JABEVD01 > JABEVD01. The sequence goes on along the minus strand of JAJZTQ010000003.1, from coordinate 113,997 downwards.
GAACTCCAGGCGCTCGTTGTTGGGCATGCCGTAGCTTCGATGGGTCAGCGCCTGCCTCAGCAATTTCCTTTCAGCGAATTCGTAGCCGATTCTCGAAGAGAATCCTTCCATCAATGGCCGCCCTTGACCGCTTCCGCGTCGAAGTCCAGATAGAAGCCGATTCCGTCGAAAACAGGCACCTTCTTCTCGTACTTGACGTGAAGGGAAAGCGGATCCTTTTTTATCTCGAGATCTTCCGCGCTGACGGACTGGATGTCGTCGATGAGCGCCTTCTTGGCGAAGGCATTCCTGATCTCGGGGCCTGATGCATCTGCGAGATCCGGATTATTGACGACTTCCTTCATGTCATTGACGATCGTCCGGTATTCGGTATAGGGGACGATGAACTTGTATCCGAGCATCGCCACGACGATCAGGACAATCGTCGCGCCCAGGAAACCGGAATAGCTGAATCCTCTCTCACCGTTCATGCCGCCTCCTTGTCAATTGACCAGCGTGCCTATCCGCTTCAGATCGCTGAAATTCCACCAGATCAGGAAAGCTCTTCCGACGATGTTGCGCTCCGGAACGAAGCCCCAGTATCGCCCGTCGCTGCTGCCGTCCCTGTTGTCGCCCAGCATGAAATAATAACCGTTCGGAACATGACAGGTAAATTGATGCTCGGTATAGGTGCAGTTCTCCCTGTAAGGAAAGTCCCTCACCCCTTCCAGCCTCACGTTCGGCACGTCCGGATTGATCAGGATGTCGTGGACATGCCCGCCCAGGTCCTCCTTCATCCGGTCGAGCTTCACATAGCTCAACCCCCCTTCCACATAGCTGTATTTCCCGTCAGGCTCCTGGGGAGCGGGGACGCCGTTGATGATGAGGTGCTTGTCCCTGTACACGACGGTGTCCCCAGGAAGCCCGACGACCCGCTTGATGTAGTCTACGGAAGGGTCGTTCGGGTAGCGGAATACCATCACTTCCCCCCTTTTCGGCTCGCCGATGTCGATGACCTTCCTGTCGATGACGGGGATCCTGATGCCGTAGGTATACTTGTTGACGAGGATGAAGTCGCCGACGAGCAAGGTCGGGATCATCGAGCCGGAGGGAATCTTGAAGGGCTCGACAAGGAAGGACCTCAGCATGAAGACCGCGAGTATCACCGGAAAGAAGCTCTTGGGATATTCCACCCACCAGGGCTCCTTTTCGCCCGACGCCCTTTTCTTCCTCAGCGTGAACAGGTCGAGAAGCCAGATCCCGCCCGTCACGATGAGCAGGATGACCATGATCAAAGCAAAATCCATATTTCTCCCCGAATCACTTGTTTTCGATCTGCAGCACGGCGAGGAAGGCCTCCTGAGGAATCTCCACGCTGCCCACCTGTTTCATCCGCTTCTTGCCAGCCTTCTGCTTCTCGAGAAGCTTCCTCTTTCTGGTGATGTCCCCGCCGTAGCATTTGGCCAGCACGTTCTTGCGCAATGCCTTGATGGTTTCCCTTGCGATGATGTTCGAACCGATCGCTGCCTGGACTGCGACATCGAACATCTGCCTCGGGATCAGCTCCCTCATCTTCTCGGCGAGCTGCCTTCCCTTGTACTGGCTGTTCGAGCGGTGAACGATCAATGAGAGCGCATCGACCTTTTCCCCGTTGATCATGATGTCCAGCTTGACGAGGTCGGATGCCTGGTATTCCCTGAATTCGTAATCGAGCGAGGCATAGCCGCGGCTCGCCGACTTCAGCTTGTCGAAGAAATCCATCACCACTTCGTTCAGCGGCATGTCGTAATTCAGCATCACCTGCCTGCCCATGTACTGCATGTTTTTCTGCACGCCGCGCTTCTGCACGCAGAGCGTCATGACCGTTCCGACATATTCCTGGGGAACCAGGATGGTGGCATTGATGATGGGTTCCCTGATCTCCTCTATTTTCGATGGATCGGGCATCCTGGAAGGATTCTCTATCTCCGTGACTTTCCCGTCCTTGGTGACGACCTGGTAGACGACCGTGGGGGCAGTCGTGATGAGATCCATGTCGTATTCACGCTCCAGCCTTTCCTGGACGATCTCCATGTGCAGAAGCCCGAGGAATCCGCACCTGAATCCGAATCCGAGCGCCTGGGAAGTCTCGGCCTCGTAATGAAGCGAAGCGTCGTTGAGCTTCAGCTTCTCGAGCGCATCCCGCAGCGCATCGTATTCGTTCGGCTCGACCGGATAGAGTCCGGCGAAGACCTGGGGCTGGATTTCCTTGAATCCGGGAAGGGGTTCGGAGGCGGGTCTTCCGGCAAGCGTGATGGTATCGCCGACCTTTGCAGACTTGAGCTCCTTGATGCCTGCAATGACATAACCCACTTCCCCTGCGCTCAGATGCTCCCTCTTCATCGATTTCGGCGTGAAAGCCCCGACTTCCTCGCAGAGATAGGTGAGACTGTTCGACATCAGCAGGATCTTTTCCTTCGGTCTCAAGACCCCGTCGACCACCCTGACGAGCATCACCACCCCGACGTAATTGTCGAACCAGGAATCGATGATGAGCGCCTTGAGGGGCGCGTCGATGTCTCCTTTTGGAGGAGGGATCCTGGCGATGATCTCCTCGATCACGTCTTCCACGCCCTCTCCCGTCTTCGCGCTCGTCCTCACCGCGTCGTGCGCATCGATGCCGATGATGTCCTCTATTTCCTTGATCACCCGATCAGGCTCTGCGGCAGGAAGATCGATCTTGTTGAGCACTGGCAGCACTTCTACGCCCTGGTCGAGCGCCGTGTAGCAGTTCGCCACCGTCTGGGCTTCGACCCCCTGGGAAGCATCGACAACCAGAAGCGCGCCTTCGCATGCGGCAAGGGATCGGGAAACCTCGTAGGAAAAATCGACATGCCCGGGCGTGTCGATCAGGTTGAGGTGATAGGTCTCGCCGTTCTTCGAGACATATTTCAGGGCGGCAGTCTGGGCCTTGATGGTGATGCCTCTCTCCCGCTCGAGATCCATGGAGTCCAGCACCTGGGAAGCCATTTCGCGATCGGAAAGACCGCCGCAAAGCTGGATGATCCTGTCCGCCAGGGTGGATTTGCCGTGGTCTATGTGCGCGATGATAGAGAAATTGCGGATATGCTGCATTTCAGAAAAAAGGGCACATGATGCGCCCTTTTGAATGTCAATATCGAATTCTAGCGGATTTGTGCCCGACTAGTCGACCTTAATGGTGATGAAAATCGAATTTCCTCCCCGCCATACCAGCAATGCGATGTCCTTGCCCTTGGGAATCTTGGCGAGAAGACTCTCGAACTGGTGAACAGTCGTGATGTTCTCGTCGTTGAGCGAGAGGATCACATCCCCCCTCATGATTCCGACCTGGGCGGCGGGCCCCTCTTCAACGCCTGCGACGACGAGGCCATGATCCGTCTGCACCTCCTTTTTCTGTTCAGGCGTCAATTCGGAGAGATAAAGCCCGAGCCTGTCCGATTTTCTTTCGCTCTGCCGGGGCGTTTCGTTCATGGCTGTCCCGTCGGCAGGGATTTCTCCCACGACAAGCGGCAAATCGACTTTCTTTCCCTTTCTCCAGATCTCGACATCGACCTTCGTTCCGGGCTTCGTCGCAGCGACGATATTGGGCAGATCCCTCGAATCCCTGATGCTCGCTCCGTTGAATTTCAGCACGATGTCTGAAGGCTGGAGGCCCGCCTTGGCCGCAGGCCCGTCCTTCTCGACCTTGGCTATCAGCGCCCCTCGGGGTTCGGAAAGACCGAAAGACTCGGCCAGCGAACGGCTCACGTCCTGGATCACGACTCCCATCCTTCCCCTGGTGACATGCCCTGTGCTTTTCAGCTGGTCGACGACGTTCATGGCGACATCGATCGGGATCGAGAAGGAAAGCCCCATGAATCCGCCGGTCTTGCTGTAGATCTGCGAATTGATTCCGACCACTTCGCCTTTCATGTTGAAAAGCGGACCGCCCGAATTGCCCGGATTGATCGCGACGTCCGTCTGGATGAAGGGCACGTAGTTCTCGTCAGGCAGGGCCCTTCCCTTCGCGCTGACGATGCCCGCGGTCACGGTGTTGTCGAACCCGAAAGGCGAACCGATCGCGACCACCCATTCCCCCACCTTGAGCCGCGACGAATCCCCCACGACGACAGTCGGAAGATTCTTCGCCTTGATCCTGAGCAGCGCGACATCGGAGCGCTTGTCCACCCCTATCACCTTCGCCTTGAACTGTCGCCTGTCGTTGAGCTTGACGATCACTTCGTCTGCAGAATCCACGACATGCGCATTGGTCAGGATGTAGCCGTCCTGGCTGATGATGAATCCGGAACCGAGCGATCGCGTCTCGTAATTCTTCGGCATCTGGGGAGCGAAGTAGCGGAAGAACTGATAGAAGGGGTCGTTGGGGGACATGCCGGGCATGCCCTGCCCGGGCCCCGCGTTGTGAACGATGTGGGTCGTGCTGATGTTGACGACCGCGGGCCCTTCCTTTTCCACAATCTGCGTGAAGTCGGGAAGATTGTTCTGCGCTTCTGCCGCTGTAACGACGGAAATGAAGAGAAATACTGCGTAGAAAAATCGTTTTGTCATCGATCCTTTCCTCTTTGGCTTGTCAATCACTTGAGAATATAGGGCTGGAATCGCCTGCTTCCCCTGTTTGCTGCGCTGTAGCGCCTCGCCCACAAAAACCCTGAAAAAAGCCCTGCAAGGCCGCCCGCTACCGAACCCATGTCGCCATAGGCATTGCCGAGAAGCGCACCTGCGAGGAGCGCCGCCATCGGCACCCCGTAGACTGCGAGGCAGCTCTTCAACAGCGCGCCATCCTCGACGCCTATCCATACTTCATCCCCCGCCTTCTTGCCGAAGGGATCGATCACCTGGAATGTTCTCGTTTTGTTGATGAAGAGTCCGGACATGGCGGACTTTCCGCAACCTTTAGAACTGTCGCAATGGCCGCATCCCGCCTGACGCGCAGCTTCCACGAGGGCGACGCCTTTGCCCGCCTCGATCACCTTTGCCCGCGTTTCAATCACGTTCCCGCCCCTTGAAAACCACGGAATCGCCTATCTGCTTCACCGTGATCTCCGGCGTCTCACCGACGACCGTGATCTGGTACTGCTTTTCAGGATGGGCATAGAGATTCACTGCGCCCTGCTTCGCAACGCCCTCCATCGGCCTGCTTCCGGGCCCCAAAGGCTCGATGAAGACGGATACCGCAACGATGCCGTCCGAATAGACGAGATGGGTGACGGGATAAGCCTTCCCCCTGAAGAGCCTTTTCATCTCCGCAATCTTTTTGAATCCGGGCGGAAGATTGTCGACTTCCCAGCCGCTTCTGAATTCTTCCTGGCGGCGGGAATCCAGCATTCTCGGGGCCATCACCGGGAGCGTGGGCTTCAGGAGATTCCTGTCGAAATTCCCCCCTATCCTGACATAGGTGAAGGCGAACTGCTCGATGACTTCGTCATCGCCGCTGATCATGGCCGCCTTGAGAAGCAGGTCCGTTGCCTGGTCTATCCAGAGCTTGTGGCCGTAACGGAAGGCATCCTTGGGCGTCAGCAGAAGCACCCTGCTCTCGTAGCCTGCAAGGCGTTCATGTCCATCATCCTCGACCTGGTAATTTTCGGAAAGGGTCTGAAGCTGGTCGGGAAGAAGCGCCGGGAATCCCTTTCTCGCCACGGCATGGCGCTCCATCATCATGGCTTTCTGGTCCGGATAATAGAATGCCATCTGGCCGTCGTTGCAGATGATTTCGCGGGCAGGCCCGTCCAGCCGGACCAGCCTTTCATGCTCGCCCGACTGGTCGACGAGATGATAGATCCTTGTGCTCTCGATGCGCCCGTCGCGCTGGAAGATGAAAGTCCCCTGGTAGGTCACCTGATGGGCTGCAGCAGAGATCTTCTTCAGAAGATCAATCGAATCCTGCTGCTGGAGGGGAATTGCCGCGCGGGCGGCTGAAGAAAAACAGAAAAGCAGGAAAACAACAGCTCTCATCTGCCGTTTTCCTGATAGGTATCGGATACCGTTCTGATGTTGGAAGTCATCATCTCCGATTCCGGAGAGAATTCCTGGTGGGCGGTCACGTAATCGTTCAGCTTGGATTTCAACACATTGAGGCGGACAGCCTGCGCAACCTGACTTGGCACGACAGTCCCCTGTGGACTCTGCAGGGCCATCCATCCTACCAGCGCGACTGCAGCGAAAGACGCCGCGGCAGACCAGGCATAGACCTTCGCCTTCTGGGTTTTCGATCTATGGGGAGCGAGCACCGTGGGCTCCGCTTCGATCGCATTGATGCAGTCGACATGGAGATCCGCCCTGAATCCTTCAGGATCCCTGATAGCCTCAGCGATCAGGTGATAACAATGCCACTTCTCGGCCTCACCCTGATTGAATCCGGACAAAAGACGGTCAGCCTCTTCGTCGTCGAGCTCGCCGTCCATCAGCATCGAAATTTTCTCGTTCATCTCACCACCTCTTGTTTCTCCTGGGTTCCAACATCGGCCTCAACTTCTCGGCAATCACTTCCCTCGCGCGAAAAATCCTGGAACGCACTGTTCCTATCGGGCAATCCATGATGTTCGCGATTTCCTCGTAACTCAGCCCTTCTATTTCGCGCAGCGTGATTGCAGTCCTGAGTTCGTCAGGAAGGGTCTGCAGCGTATCGTTCACGGTCTGTGCGATCTGCTTGCTGATCAATTCGTTCTCGGGCGTGGTCACCTCCCACAGCCCTTCGCCTTCCTCGGAACTCTCGACTTCCTCGTTGTCGAGGCTCGTCGTGGTCGGCGCACGCCGGCCCTGCGCCACCAGGTAATTCTTGGCGGTGTTGATGCCTATCCTGTAGAGCCATGTGTAAAAAGCGCTGTCGCCCCTGAAAGTGGGGAGCGCACGATAAGCCTTGACGAAGGCTTCCTGCGTCACGTCCTCCACTTCGGCAGGATCGCGGATGAAACGCGAAAGCAGCCTGGCGAGCTTGCGCTGATACTTCGAGACCAGCAGGCCGAACGCGTGCTTGTCGCCGCGCTGCGCCTTTTCCACCAACTGCTGGTCTATGCTCCTTTCCTCCATGAGATTCCCTGAATAGTGCGAAGTTTCAATTCGTTTACGATTTTATATCGAAACTGTTGCAGTATAACCTTTCAGGGTGCATTTGAAGAAATGAGCATCTTTGAAGCAAGAGACAATCTTTTCCGCTCATTAGTTCACGGATCCACGCCGATTTCGAAAAAAGGGATTCAGACATGATATATTTGTGACACGAACAAGACATCAGGAAAAGCATGCGTTTTGACACGATCATCGTCGGCAGCGGGCTTGCCGGGCTATCCGCCGCCCTCCGCCTTTCGAAAACGCAGCGAGTCTGCCTGATCACCAAGAAATCCCTTTCCGAAGGCGCGAGCTACATGGCCCAGGGCGGGATTGCAGCCGTTCTTTCGGAACAAGACTCGATCGAATCGCATGTGCAGGATACCCTGGTTGCAGGCGCAGGGCTGTGCAACGAGGAAGTGGTCAGATATGTCGTCGAGCGGGGACGGGAGGCCATACAGTGGCTGATCGACCTCGACGTTCCCTTCACGATGGACCCTGAAAACGGCGGCCATTTCCATCTCACCCGCGAAGGCGGGCACAGCGCGAGACGGATCATCCATGCCGCGGATGCGACAGGCGCTGCCGTGCAGAAGACCCTGATGGAAAGGGTGAGGGCCGAGAAGAACATCACGATCCTCGAAAACCACATGGCGATAGACCTGATAACCGGTCAGAAGCTGGGCCTCAAGGACAACCGCTGCTTCGGCCTCTATGCGCTCGATTCAGACAATAACAGGGTGAAGAGCATTTCCGCTGGAAACACCATCCTCGCGACAGGAGGGGCCGGAAAAGTCTATCTCTACACCACCAATCCCGACACTTCAACCGGAGACGGCGTGGCGATCGCCTGGCGCGCAGGATGCAGGGTTGCCGACATGGAATTCATCCAGTTCCACCCGACCTGCCTCTATCATCCGAAGGCGAAGTCCTTCCTCATCTCGGAAGCATTGAGGGGGGAAGGCGGCATCCTGCGTCTCCCGGACGGCACGCGCTTCATGCCCATGCACGACGAACGCGAAGAGCTCGCGCCCCGGGACATCGTGGCGCGGGCGATAGACTTCGAAATGAAGAAGCGGGGCATAGAATGCGTCTATCTCGACATGACGCACAAGACCCCTGAATTCCTGAGGACCCATTTCCCCAACATCTATTCCAGATGTCTGGAACTGGGGATAAACATCTCGAAGGAACCCATTCCCGTTGTCCCGGCAGCCCATTATCTCTGCGGCGGGGTCATGACCGACCTTTCCGGAAGAACGGATATCCCCAATCTCTATGCGATAGGCGAGACGGCCTCTACCGGCCTTCACGGCGCAAACAGGCTGGCCAGCAATTCCCTGCTCGAATGCCTGGTCTTTTCGGAGGCTGCGTCGAAAGCCATCCTCGAGAACCCGTCTCTCGAAGGCGTCGAACTTCCGTTATGGGACGAAAGCCGCGTCACCGATGCCGACGAGGAAATCGTGATCCATCACAACTGGTCGGAATTGAGGCGCTTCATGTGGAATTACGTCGGCATCGTCAGAACCACGAAGCGCCTCGAACGCGCGCAGAACAGGATAAGCCTGCTGACCGAGGAAATCGAGGAATACTATTCGAATTTCAGGGTGAGCCAGGATCTGCTGGAACTCAGGAATCTCGTCCTCACCGCCGAACTCATCGTGAGAAGCGCCATGCTCCGCCGCGAAAGCAGAGGGCTCCATTACAGCAGGGATTATCCGGAAAGACTCGCCCAGACCTACGACACGGTGCTGAAAAATGATTGAATCGCCCTGTGTCAGGAACTGCTGCCTGGATCAAGACGACATCTGCCTCGGCTGCTTCAGATCGCTCCATGAAATCGTTTCATGGAGCGAATCGGACGCACCCAGGCGACGCGCCATACTCGATCTTGCAGAAATGCGCAGAAAGGCGCATGAGCTTCGATACGGCCGCTCATGAAGCCTGCGCAATGGCCGGGAAGTCGGCTGCCTCCTCTATCCTCCTGCGGATGTGCGAAAGCGCTTCCTCGACCTGGTCGACCAGGATCAGACACACTTCACCGGGATTGAGCCGCTCGAGCGCAAGATCTATCGCAGCGAACTCTCCCCTGATCTCCGCTATCTTTCTCGTCCGCTTCGCGCCTTCCAGCCCCGATTTCAGAAGCTTCATCACTTCACCGTCCGACCTTCCCCGCTGGCACTTGTCTTCGTAAAGTATCGCTTCGTCGAAAGTGGCGCCGAGTATTCTCGTCTGGATGGCGATGTCCTCGTCGCGCCTGTCGCCCGCCGCGCTGATGACGACCGTCCTCCTGCTCGCCGGAAAGGCTTCCATGGCCTTCACCAGGGCATGGATGGCGTCCCCATTGTGGCCGTAATCCGCGATGATCGTGGCACCTTGATAGTCGAACAGATTGAACCGCCCGGGCGCCGCCTCGTCATTGCTCCTGAAATCGGCAAGCCCTGCTTCGATCGTTTCCCAGTCGAGCCCGAGCGACCAGGAAGCGGCGATGGCAGCCATCGCATTTTCGACCTGGAAGGCGATCGCGCCGCCTCTGGTGAGCGGAATCATGGACCACGGGATGAAATGCTCGAATTTTCCCTGAACGGCATGGATGCCCAGGCTGTCGGAAAACACGACTTTTTCCCTCCTCACCCTGCTCGCGGCGATCAACGGATGATGCGGGTGCCTGGAGAAGAGCAGCACGGAACCAGGGCAATATTCCGCCATCGCAGCGACCATCGGGTCGTCGGCATTGAGCACGGCCGTCCCTTCCGGGGAAACATTCTCGACGATGATGCGCTTCACGACAGCGAGATCCTCGACTGTCTCGATATAGGAAAGGCCGAGATGGTCTCCCATTCCGACATTGGTCACGATCGCGACATCGCAGCTGTCGAAGGCCAGCCCTTCCCTCAGCATGCCGCCGCGCGCAGTCTCGAGCACGGCGGCATCGACGTCAGGATTGAAAAGCACGTTTCTGGCGCTGATCGGTCCGCTGCAGTCGCCCGTGTCTATCCTGTTTCCCGAAATGTAGACGCCATCCGTGTTGGTCATGCCGACCCTCAGACCGCTCTTTTCGAGAAGATGCGAGCAGAGCCTCACCGTCGTGGTCTTGCCGTTCGTCCCCGTCACTGCAATGACAGGAATGCGCCCGTTTCCTTCAGGGAAGAGTTCCGAAATGATCGCGTCCCCCACTTCCCTGGATTTGCCGTAGGAAGGATCGAGATGCATTCTGAGCCCGGGCGCCGCATTGACTTCCACTATCCCGCCCCCCTGCTCTTCCAGCGGCCTCATTACGTCCTCGCAGACGATGTCGACGCCGCACACCGTGAGGCCGACCATTTTCGCAGCCTCCACGGCTCTCGCGGCGACTTCCGGATGGACTTCATCCGTGACATCCGTCGCAGTTCCGCCCGTGGAAAGGTTGGCATTGTTCCTGAGCAGCACCTTTTCGCCTTCTTCAGGCACCGAATCCGCGCTTTTTCCCTGGCGAGCCAGCGTATCGAGGGCGATCTGGTCGAATCGGATCTTGGTGAGCGAAGTGGCATGCCCTTCCCCTCTGGATGGATCGCTGTTGATGAGCTCGACGAGTTCCATGATGCTGCGCTTTCCATCGCCAATGACGAACGGAGGCTCACGCCTTGCCGCTGCAACCATCCTGTTTCCAACGACGAGCAGCCTGTAATCCTTTCCCGGAAGATAGCGCTCGACCATCACCTCGTCGTCGAATCCGCATGCATAGTCATAGGCCGCAAGCACTTCCTCCCTGCCCGAAATGCCCGCAGTGATGCCCTTCCCCTGGTTCCCGTTCCTCGGCTTCACCACGACAGGCGTGCCGATTTCGCATGCTGCAAGCCAGGCATCTTCCGCATCGTCGACTGGGCGTCCCAATGGCACAGGAATGCCTGCCGAATCGAGCAGCATCTTGGCAAGATCCTTGTCCTGGGCGATGGATTCGGCAATCGCGCCGCACCTGTCCGATTCAGACGCCTGTATCCTCCTCTGCCTGCTTCCCCAGCCGAACTGGACGAGGGAGCCGGATGTGAGCCTTCTGCAGGGAATGCCTCTTTCCATCGCAGCCTCGACTATCGAAGCCGTGCTGGGCCCCAACCGTTCGTCCTCGTCGAGCTCTTTCAGCCTCGCTATCGCATTTTCGACGTCGAAATCCGAGCCGTCGAGCAATGCCAGACAGAGTTCGCGGGCGAGATCGAAAGCCAGCCTGCCGACTTCCTCCTCCGTGTACTCGAAGACCACGATCCAGTCTTCCGGATCGGGCGTGGGCAGGGTGCAGCTGAACGCAACCTGGCATCCCGACCTGATCTGCAGTTCGAGCGCCGTGCCGGTCAGCGCATGGGGAAAGCTTGCAGGCGCATCCATTTCAGGAAAAACGTTTTTCAGCCTTTCCTTGAACCCGGAATCGATTTCCGGAACGAAGGACACCACTGCCTCGATGGCGGTATGCCTTGCCCACAGATTGGGGCCGCGAAGAGCCCTGACGCGTTTTACCTGCATTGCCTGCTCCTCTTCTCCTCGAATTCGAAAGATGCCATGCCTTCTTTTATCAGACCGACGTCAAGACCCAGCGCAATCGCCGCTGCAATCACGGGAAGCATGCCTCTGTCGCCTTCCATCAGCCTCTTCTCAGTTTTCTCCTGTGCGAGAAAGACATAGCGTCCGCGAAGGAAAACCGCTCGCCCTCCCGCCTCGACATGCCGGACAACAGCCCCGGGTTCTGAAGCATAGAGAATCGCTTCCCCGTCGCAGTATTTCGCCATTTCGGAAACCAGTTCGTCGTCGGCATTCAACACTGCAGCTCCTCCGGGGAGAACGACGTCCACCTGTGTCCTCACCACATTGGCCATTTTTTCGTCGTCCCTGACCTCGAATTCTTCTATCTTCGAGCCCGCGACTCCGGTAACGATGCCCACCTGGCAGCGATCGTAGACCAGTCCTTCTTCGAGTATCGCGCGAGGCCCGTTTTCGAATACAGCCGCATCGACATTCCTGTTGAGCAGCATCTTCCTCGATCCTGTCCAGCTTCCTTCCCCTGGAATACGCCTTCTTCCTATGTAAAGCCCTTCGCTGCATGCGAGCCCGACATTGAACCCGCCCATCTGCAGAAGCCCCGAAAGCTTCATGGCGACGTCGGCGTTGTTTCCCGTTCCGGTAACGCCGACCACCGGGATCCTTCCCGATTCGCCTTCATTGAAAAGGCTGTCGACTATGGCTCGCCCTACCGGCCTCGGCTTTCCCCTCGCGGGTTTGAGATGCATCAGCAGCCCGGGACCTGCATTGACTTCGACGATCGCGCCGTGCTGCTCCTTCAGCGGCTTCGAAATGTCTTCCGCAACGAGATCTATTCCCGCGATGTCGAGCCCGACGATTCTTGCAGCAAGCGCCACGATGGCTGCATTTTCAGGGTGAACAAGATCCGTCACGTCGATGCAGACGCTGCCGCTTCGCTGGATCAGAACCTTTGCGCCTTTTCCAGGCACGGATTCCGGACTATACCCCTGCCTTTCGAGTTCCAGCCTCGCCGCAGTATCCAGTCTCACGACATTGAGAGGATGTTCTTCGGTGCTTCCGCGAAGCGGGCTGCTGTTGATCTGGGTCTCGATCAGCGTCGAAATGTCCGAGATTCCGTCTCCTTCTATGATCGCCTCTTCCCCTCTTGCCGCCGCAACCATTTTCCCGCCGACGACGAGGAGGCGATGCTCTGTTCCCGTAATGGAGCGCTCGACGATCACGCCGCTTCCTTCTCCGTTTGCAACCTCGAATGCCGTTTCGATGGCTTCCCTTGTTGCAAGACCGACGAAGACGCCTCGCCCGTGATTGCCGTCCGTGGGCTTGATCACGACGGGCAGGCCGATATCCTGCGCAGCCTCCCATGCCTCCGCTGCCGAATCGACCAATGTCCCTTCCGGCACCGGAACGCCGCAATTGGCAAGCAGTTTCTTGGTGAGGGACTTGTCGCGCGAAATCCCTTCCGCTATGGCTGAAGTGGCATCCGTCTCGGCAGTCCATATTCTCCTGCTTCTTGCGCCGTAGCCGAGCTGGACCAGATTGCCTTCGTTGAGTCGCATGAACGGGATGTCCCTGTCATCGGCAGCATCCACGATTGCCGCGGTGCTGGGTCCCAGGCAATGTTTGTCGGCGATGCGCTTCAGGCGATCGAGCGTCGAAGGAAGGTCGAAAGTCCTGTCTTCCATTGCTGCCAGCACCAGATCCTTTGCCGCATGAAGACAGGCGAGCGTCAGTTCCGGCTGATGTGCGCGGACCACGACCTTGTATACGCCGCGCCTCGATGCTTCCCTCGCCTTGCCGAATCCGCCTGCAAAACCGGAAAGCCCCTGCAGCTCGAGCGTGACATGTTCGAGAATATGGGCAGGCCATGTCCCTTCCCTGAGGCGGCGAAGGAACCCTCCCTTTTCCCCGTAGCTGCAGCGATGCTCTTCCAGCGTGGGAAGCCAGGCGCTCAGCCTTTCGTAGAAACCGGGAATGATGTTGGAAGGAAAATCCTCGAGTTCGCCTATGTCCACCCAGGCCTCGATGACCGGGCGGTATGTCCAGATGTTCGGACCCTTCAGATGATGGATCCTGATGAATTCGATGTCGCGCATATGGGCCTGCAGTGGATGAAATCGGAATTGTCACAGCAATACTCGTGCCATATATATAACACCATGATTTCACGCAATATTTATTTGACCGGAACGAGGTATTGTCGCCTGCAGGAGACAGCCTCTCCCGCTCAAAAAGCAACCATTTGAAATTAAATAAAATTTCATGTCTCAAAATGGAGACAGCAGGATTATTTCCGGGCATGGAGTATACTTGCCCGCATGCATACCTCTTCTTCAGTGCAGATCGATGCCCTGCTCGAACCGAATGAAAAGCTGCTGGCCTCGCTCGAGACCAATCTCGACGAAGCACTCCGTTTTTCTTCCCACTTTCTTTTTCTGACGGACAGGCGCCTTTTTTCAACACGCGACGGCAAGGAATGGCGAAACCTCGAAGGGCTCGATCTCGCCAGGGAGGAGCATGGCGGCGTCGGACGAATCGAGCTGAAAAGCGATGTCCTGATCGAAACATGGCGTTATACCATGGACAGGGATGCGGATGCGCAGCGCCTCGTGAAGCGTTTCTCGGGATGGTTCGAGGAGGAGGAAGATGGCGCAATCGAAAAGGAAATCCCGGTCTCCAGCCTCACGCTTTTTCGCCTCTCGCGCTTTGCAAAGCCCTATCGCGTCGCGCTCTTTTCGGGCTTCATGCTGACCCTCGCCTCGACCGCATCGAGCATGGTTGCGCCCTATCTCAGCATGCCGCTGATGGACAAGGTGCTGATCCCTTTCCAGAACGGCATTCCGATAGACAGGACAAGGGTGGCATTCTATCTCTCCGGACTTTTCCTTTCGGCGCTCGCGGCATGGGGCCTGGGCTGGGCCCGAACCTATCTTCTCGCCAGGGTATCCGAGCGGATGGGCGCAGACCTCAGGGTCGAGACATTCAGGCATCTACAGACCCTTTCCCTAGAATATTTCGGCGCCAAGCGTACCGGCGATCTGATCGCGAGGATAGGCTCGGAAACAGACAGGATAAACGTCTTCCTTTCGCTCCACCTGCTCGATTTCGCGACAGACCTGCTGATGATGCTGATGACGGCCGCCATCCTTTTCTCGATCAACCCCTGGCTTGCCCTCGTCACGCTGCTCCCCCTTCCCTTCATCGCCTGGATGATCCATTACGTTCGTGACAAGCTGAAGCATGGCTTCGAGCAGGCCGACAGGGTCTGGTCCGAGATCACCAACGTGCTCGCGGACACCATCCCAGGAATCCGCGTGGTCAAGGCTTTTGCCCAGGAAGCACGCGAAGTCGAACGCTTCGCCGCCGCGAATGCGCACAATCTCGAAGTGAACGACAGGGTGAACAGGGTCTGGTCTCTTTTCGGCCCGAGCGTGACGCTGCTCACCGAAATCGGTCTCCTTGTCGTCTGGATATTCGGCATCAAGGAGATCTCGGACAAGACCATCACAGTCGGCATGCTGACCGCATTCCTCGCCTATATCACGAGGTTCTATACCAGGCTCGATTCGATGAGCCGCATCGTCTCCGTCACGCAGAAGGCTGCAGCGGGCGCCAAAAGGATCTTCGATATACTCGATCATGTCTCGAGCGTGCCTGAATCTGCCAACCCCGTGCCTGTCGGGCGATTGAAAGGGGAAATCAGCATCCGGGATGTGGCATTCCGCTACGGCAGCAGGCGCATCCTGCGCGGCATCGATCTCGACATTTCCCCCGGCGAAATGGTAGGGCTGGTCGGGCACAGCGGATCCGGGAAGAGCACGCTCGTCAACCTGATCTGCCGCTTCTTCGATGCCGCAGAAGGACAAATACTTGTCGACGGCAAGGACATCCGCTCCCTTTCCCTTGCGGAGTACCGCAGCAACATCGGGCTCGTGCTCCAGGAGCCATTCCTTTTCTTCGGAACGATCGCCGAGAATATCGCCTACGGCAAGCCCGGCGCCACCCGCAAGGAAATCGTCGAGGCGGCAAGGGCAGCGCACGCCCATGAATTCATATTGAGGCTTCCGCTGGGCTACGATTCGCTTGTCGGGGAGCGAGGCCAATCCCTCTCTGGCGGAGAGCGGCAGCGCATTTCCATCGCGCGCGCGCTGCTCATCGATCCGCGCATTCTGATCCTGGATGAAGCGACTTCTTCGGTCGACACCGAGACCGAACTGGAGATACAGGGCGCGCTCGAGAATCTCGTCAAGGGCCGCACCACCATCGCCATCGCGCACCGGCTTTCGACCCTGGGAATGGCTGACAGGCTCGTTGTCATGGACCATGGAAAGATAGTCGAAATAGGCAGCCACGACCAGCTGATCGCAAGAGAGGGCGCCTATTACAGGCTTTACCAGGCTCAGGCGAAACAGCTCGATGGAGAAGAAAATGGCTGAATACCGTCTCGAAAAGGATGCCATGGGCAGGCTCGTTTATGTCTCCCGGGAGGGAACAAGACTTGAGGGCGTGAATCCGGTCAGGGCTT
This sequence comes from Pseudomonadota bacterium, assembly GCA_021848825.1. Classification (GTDB taxonomy): domain Bacteria; phylum Pseudomonadota; class Gammaproteobacteria; order Burkholderiales; family JABEVD01; genus JABEVD01. Next base: position 97,922 of record JAJZTQ010000003.1, on the reverse strand, counting down.
TTCCTCTCACCTCCCCGGATGCAGGAATAGCGCTGGTGAGCAGGGAGGGGCATGAGCTCGAATGGATAGATTCGATCGAAGCAATCGACGAGGCGAACCGGGCGCTCATCGTGGAATGCCTGATTCAGCGTGAATTCCTTCCTCAAATCATCAGGATAGAAGGAATAACGGGACCATCCGTGCCGAATATCTGGCGCGTCGCAACCGACAGGGGCGCCACTTCATTCAGGCTGAAAAGCGAAGACGACATCCGCAGGATAGGCCGATCGACGGTGATCATCGCCGGCGAAGGCGGGGTCAATTTCCTGATAAGGAACATTTCAGACCTGGACAGGCAAAGCAGGAAGCTGCTCGCCCGCTTCCTTTCCTAGGAAGCTGCAGGGACGAAAGGATCCGCGTAGATGTCCCTCATCGACGCGCCGGCAAGGAAGGTTTTCTTCTTCGCTGCATTCACCATGTCGGGATTGCCGCAGAGATAGACGCGCCATCCTGAAAGCGTTCCGGTCTGTTTCAATGCGACGTCGAGCACGATTCCCTGATAAAAGCCTTCAGGCGCCTCGCCTTCCGATATACAGGGCGAATAGCTGAAATTCTCATGCTCCAACGAAAGCTTCCTCAATTCCTCGATCAGATAGAGTCCTTCGACATTGAGGCTGCCATGGTACAGCCTGATCGGCCCCTTGTGCCCGTCGGCCAGGGCATCCCTGATGATGCCATACAGGGGGGCAAGGCCTGAGCCCGTTCCGATCAGCAGCAGCCCCTGTTCCGGGTTTCCCGGCACATAGAAGCAGTCGCCGATCGCCTCCGATATATCGACCCTGTCTCCCGGAGCGAGCGATTCATGTATCCAGGTGCTGACTGTGCCCCGGGGAATCCTTCTGACATGGAGCTTGATGCAGTCATCCAGCCTCGCCACGCTTGCCAGCGAATAGCTTCGTGACGTGGCTGCATCCTTGAAGAAATTGATGTACTGCCCTGCCCGGTATTGGAAAGGGATATCCGGATTCAGTTTCACGCAGACGATGTCGCTGTTCAACGGCTCTATCCCGATCACCTTTGCGGGGATCTTCCCTTGTCCAGGCTCGGGCGTCGATATTTCCATGTCATCGATCGGCCTGCAGGAGCAGGCCAGAAAGTAATTCTGTTCGGCCAGTGTCGGTTTGAGTCCCTTCTGGGATTCCGGGGGCAAATTGCCCTTCGTCGCACGCATCAGGCAGGTCTGGCAGACTCCCGCCTTGCATGAGGAAGGGATAGGCACGCCATGGGAATTCAGGCATTCGAGTACGGTTTCGTTTTCGCTGCAGCCGTACGACTGCCCTTCATAGACGATCCTTTTCATGACGTGCCGCTTCCCTTACTTGCCCAGCACGTCTTTTCTTGTGCTCTCGGCAATCGCTGCCGCCTGAGCGATGAGATCGCCCGGCACATTGAGCTCGGTGAGGGTCGCAGCGATGTTTTCCATCACGGCATCGAAATGGGAATCGTTGAGCCCCTTGGCGACGAGGTGCGCATGTCCGCGTCTCATGTCTTCTCCGGTATACTTGTTGGGTCCGCCGAAAGCCATGGTGAGAAAAGCCTTCTGCTTGGCAGCCTGCCTGTCCATGTCCACGCCGTCGAAGAACCGGCTGATCCTGTCGTCCGCCAGCACCTTGCGGTAGAAGATATCGACTGCCACATTGACTGCCGCGTCGCCGCCAATTTTGTCATAAAGCGTGTCGCTCATTGCATTTCCTTTCATGAAGTTGAAATATTCTCTTGCGGTATGCCGAATGCTTGATTAAGATCGAACTAGGATCGTCATGAACATGCATTCTTGATACATCTTAAGAAAGCCTTAACCTTTTGTCAACATGCAATTTAAAATAAAGTGCGCCTGACCCTCTATTCCGATTACTCTCTTCGCGTCCTTCTCTACCTCAGCCACAAGGAGGGAGAAACCGTGACGATCACTGAACTCGCTGATTTCTACAAGATTTCGCGGAATCATCTGGTGAAGGTCGTGCACAATCTCGGCATCAACGGCTTCATCGCCACGACAAGGGGAAAGCATGGCGGAATCAGGCTGGCCAGGCGGGCAAGCGAAATCACTGTGGGGGAAGTGGTGCGGCATACGGAACCCGATTTCGACCTGCTCGAATGCTTCAATCCCGAAACGGACCATTGCGTGATCACCAAGAGCTGCTCCCTGAAAGGGGTGCTTTTCGAGGCAAGGCATGCCTTCATCGAGGTGCTGGACCGCTATACGCTCGCGGAAATCGCGATGAAGCCTGCCGGCAAGATCGGATCCGTTCCGGTATTTCAGATCTGATTGCCTGCAAGGCGCGCTGCACCGAGCATGCCTGCCTTGTCCTTCGAATCGGATACCCTGACGACGCATTTCCCCCTCAATACCGGGATCAGGTCGGATTCCAGCCTTTTTCCGAACGATTTTTCAAGCAGCCCCCAGGATTCGCTCAATCCGCCGCCGATCACGACATCGGTGACATCGACGACCTTCAGGATATGGGAAAGCGCAAAGCCCAGCATGCTCCCGGCGAGATCGAATGACTGGAGGGCGGATGCATCGCCTTTTTGTGCAAGGATTGCGATCTCCTTCGAAGAAAGCGTTTTCCCCTCCCGCTCATGATAGGAAAGGGTGACGCCTGAAGCGGAGGCATAGCGTTCTAGGCATCCCGAATTGCCGCAGCCGCATTTTCTTCCACCGGGCTCGACGATGATGTGCCCTATTTCCATCGCAACGCCATGGCTCCCCTGATAAGGCTTCTTTTCCAGGATCAATCCTCCTCCGACCCCTGTCCCCAGGCCGACATAGATGAGGCTTTTCCATTCAGAAAAAACCTGCTCGCCATAGGCAGCTGAAAGCGCGTCGTTCTCGACGATCACGGGAACATGAAATCGCGAAGAAAGCGGCTTTGCGAAATCGACATCGACAAGACCGGGCAGGTTGGGAGAACTTGCAACGCGCATCGTTTCGGGATCGATGAATCCGGGAAATCCTATCCCTATCGCCCTGATTTCAGGGTATTCGTGACATGCTTCGGAAAGGGCCGAAGCCATCGTCGCGACGATCGCGGATTCCGCCTCGAGAGCGGATCGGGTGCTGCACAGCCTTGAAAAATCGGCTTCGAAGCGCTTCTCCCAGACGATGTCGCATCCGTCGAACACGCCCACCCTGAAATTCGTTCCGCCGACGTCCATCCCGGCCGTCAGCATCAGTCCACCTCGAACCTGATGGAAACGACGCCTGAAAGCGATTCGGGCCTGCATGAAAGCGAAATCGTCACCGCCTGCATGATCTTCTCGAAGCCCGCCTCCGACTGGGACACGCTGTAGAATGGCCGGGCATAGCAGCCCATGCCCTGTTCCAGATGAATATGGAGCATTCCTCCCAGCACATCGTCTTCCAGGGTCAATGACCTGAGGTCCTGAATGGTCAGTTCCTGACCGAACCCCCCCATGATGTCGTCGCCTATCCGGTATCTTCCTGCCGGGCCGTCGCAGCTCGGCATGGCAAGATTGATCTCGACGCAGAATGTGCCTTCGCCCACGCCCTGGAATGCATATTCCGCGATCAGGCAATTCTGCTCGAGGCGGATGCGCTTTTCAGCCTTTCCTTCGCCGACCCTGGCCGAAAATGCCATGCCATGCGGATTCCTTTCGGGAACAGGTTCGTAATCGGGCCTCTTAATTTCGGATTGCATGATCCATCTTTCCATGAAGATCGATTTCGGCCCTTCCCCCGTCTTCAGGTCCTCAGGCGTGATCCTTTGCTTGAATCCCATCTTTTCATGGGGATTGTATATCGCCCCCTCGGTCTCTTTTTCGTTTTCCTGGAAATGGATCTTCCTGTGGTAATGCTCTTCCGGAGGGGACAGGGTATCGGCGAAATTGTGGGAAAGCGCATAGGCATCCCATTCGCAGACCGATGCGCTGCCGTCCAGACGAACCGCGACCTGCAACACCCCGTTCTGGATGAAAGCTTCGTCATGACCATCGAGATCGAGGTCCCTGATTTCCTTGGATTCCCGGCTCGAAGCCGCATCGAGCAAACCTTCCAGCTTGACGATGGCGCGATAGACAGCGCGCCGCAGATGGGGAAGATAGAGCCCGCCGAAAAGACCGTGCCAATAGGCATCGTTCGCCTGCGCTTCGAAAAGCAATTCCTGCATCTCCGCCGTCTTCTTTTCCCTGGGAAGGGATTCGAAACGGGAAGAAAGGGCGAGCATGCGCTTGTGCATCCAGTTCGATTCCGGATAGCGGCTCAGGAAATTCTTCCATATCCCGCCGCGCAGGAAAGCCTTGTTCTGTTCGAATTTCCCCGAATTCTTCGATTCCTGGACGAGATCGGCATAATGGTAAGCGGCAGGAACGGGCAGCGTCCACTCGTTCATCTCGATGTAGGAGGTGGTGGGAAGATAGATCACGCCCCGCGTCTTCGCCATTTTCCTGTAATCGGAATAGCGCATGGTCTTGATGATCTTGGAGGAGAGCACGCCTTCGACGAAATCCTTCAGCCACCCCTGTTCGTAAACCCAGTGGTAGGTCTCGGGCCAGATCCCGAATTTCTCGATATCGTCGAAATAGATCGCGGCGGGATCCCCCTTCTCCTTTGCCAGGCTCTCGAGATAGGAAACGACTTCATTTGCCTGGTGAAAGGGAAGCCGGTATCTCAATGCTTCAGAAATCGGGAAAAGATCGAGCTTCCGTCCGTCCTCTTCCGTCGTGAAGAAGCCGTCGAGCTCCGGGGCCGTTTTCCCGGTGCAGAGAAAATGGTAATCGTCTACCGTGGTATAGCTGATGCCGGAATCGGCAAGCGCAGGGACCACTGTCGCTTCCCATACCCTTTCCGTCAGCCAGGCGCCTTCCGGCTTTTCCCCGAGCGTCTTCTTCAGCCTTGCAGAAAGCTTTTCGATCTGCGCCTTCCTGTCGCGATGAGGGATCACGGCGAGAACAGGCTCGGTATAGCCGGCGCCGAAAATTTCCGCCTGCCCCCGCTCCACCATTTCCTTCAGCAATTCCATTTCTCCCGCGTAATGCTTCATGAGATAGTCGAAAAGCCATCCGCTGAAATGGATGGAGAACCTGAAATCGGGATAACCATGCATCGCCCTGAGAAAGGGGCCGTAACATCGAGCGTGTGCATCGTCTATGACACGGGAAAAATTCCCGACTGGCTGGTGGGCGTGAACGCCTAGAAGCAGACAAACGGATTTTGGCATGGTCGATTCTTCTTATGAAAATCAGGAGGAGCGCCGCATCGTCCCCCCCAGAGCAGGATCGCCCTGGCCCACGCTGATCACTCGATCGAGCGTATGCGGCACCGGAAGCTTCAATATCCTGTACAGGTTGGCGAGATTCAGGCGGTAGAGCGAATCGAAAGAAGAAACGCTGACCGCAGAATTGTAATCGCCGAACCACCAGAACCAGTCGGAACCTTCGCAATCCGAAAGCTGCCTCTCCGCCAGGCGCTTTTCCTCGTCCGAAAGTCGCCCGCTCGCCATGACATGATCATAGCTTTTCTTCGCTTCGCAAAGGAGATCCCAGCCCCTGTTCTTGTCTTCCGAGCCTATCCAGGTGCTGAACGTGCCGTAAACCCAGCTCCCTGCGACGACAGACGGAAGATCCCTGCATTCCTTCGCAATGCATTCGGAAAAAGTGCTCATCCTGATGTCAGGATGGTTCGAGAGCGCATCGTAAAGATCCGAAAGAAAATAATAGCCGTTGTAGGGGTAGAATTCCCAGGCATTCTCGCCGTCCAGGATGACGCTGACGACGGGATTCTCGTCCTGGCTCTGATTCAGTATTTCTTCGAGGTAATGAACGAAATTGTTCGCGGCATCCCTGCCGTTCCATTTCGAATATTCGAACCCTATCCTGTCCGAAAGATAATCGTCCCTGAAAAAACAGACCATTTCGCCTGTCCTGTACGGCCGATAGAGATAATCGATTTTGGGCGGCACCCCGCCGTTCTTCACCAGGCTGTTGACCAGCACCGCTTCTCCCGTTGCAGCCCATTTGAAGCCATTGTCAGCCAGCACCTGGAGCGCGCCGTCGGATACGCTCCCTTCCGAAGGCCATGCGCCGGCAGGCCTGTCGCCGAAATGAACGGAGTGGGCTTCTATCGCCGACGATACATGATGCTGCGTCCTGGTGCGCCCTCCGGGATAGCACTCGCATTTCGGCAGGGTCACGTCAGGCATCGCTTCCCTTGCCGAGCCGAAATCGAGCAGGAGCGGCATGATGGGATGATTATAGGGGGTGGTTGAAAGCTCTATCCTGCCCGCTTCGGCAAGCGCCCTGTAGCGCGGAATGATGCCCTTGATCAGTTCCCCTATCAGGTCGAAAAGCGATTTCCGCTCGTCATAGTCGAACTGACTGCCCTTCGCCATCAGGCTCGCCACGGTTTCATGGGTTCTCCTCACGCTCTCCCCTGTCCAGGCGATGTGATACCAGACCAGGAGATCAGCCATGTATTGCCCCGAAAGATAGTCCAGTCCGCCGTCGTCCCTCCCGTCGAAGAACTGGAAGGCGTCGAACAGGCGGCTGTAGGCGGGATAAGGCCTGATCATCTTGTGATGATTGCTCCTGAAGCAGCTGTCCAGGATCTGCGCGCGCTCGGCCCGTGTCAGGTTCTCCATGTCTTTTCTGGCGAGAAGCCGCAGGAGCGGATCCCTGATCTTCCCCGTGGCAAACTGATCGCAATAATCTTCAATCTGTTCGAGCAGGACCGGAACGAAATTGAAGACGGCCTTCGCATTGCTCGTTTCGAGATGATAGGCCATGTCCGTGTAATCCTTGATGGCATGCAGATAGGTCCACGGAAGAACGAACTCGCCCGTCATGAAATTCCGGTAATCCGGCTGGTGCATGTGCCAGCAGAGGACGAGATCGAGTTTTTTTGCCATCATCTGCTCTGGTGAATGCGCTGGCCCAGCATGTCGGGCGTGATCAGCGTCACGCCCTTCTCGGTGACATGGAACCGCTTCGCATCCTCGACAGGATTGAAACCCACTTCGAGACCATCCGGGATGACGCAGCGCTTGTCTATCACCACCTTGTTCAGCCTGACATAACGCCCTATCTCCACGGAAGGCAGGATCACCGAATCGCTGATTTCGCTGTAGCTGTTGACCCTGACATCGGAAAAAAGCAGGGAGCGCTCTATCCTCGCCCCGCTGATGATGCATCCTCCCGAAACCATGGAATCGATGGCGATCCCCCGCCTTTCCTCGTCGTCGAAGACGAATTTGGCGGGAGGGAGCTGCTCCTGGTGCGTCCAGATCGGCCAGGTCTTGTCGTAGAGATTGAGGTCAGGCAAGACCTTGGTGAGCTCCATGTTGGCCTCCCAGTAGGCGTCAACCGTCCCGACATCGCGCCAGTAGGCGAGCTTGCCGCCCATTCCGACGCAGCTGTCCTCGAAATGATGGGCATAGACGCGATAGCGCTTGACGAGATAGGGGATGAGGTCATGACCGAAATCATGCGCGGAATCAGGGTCGTCGGCATCCCTGGAAAGCTGTTCATAGAGGAACCGGGTGTTGAAGACATAGATCCCCATGCTCACCAGCGCCTTTTCCGGCTTTCCGGGAATATGGGGAGGATTTGCAGGCTTTTCGACGAATTCCAGCACCCGATCCTCGGCATCCACCCCCATCACGCCGAACGCGGAGGCGTCCGAGACCGGCACTTCGAAGCAGCCGACCGTCATGTCCGCCTTCGAGGTGACATGAAAGGCCAGCATCTTGCCGTAATCCATCTTGTAGATATGATCTCCAGCCAGGATCACGACGAATTCCGGATCGTAGGAGCGGAGGATGTCGATATTCTGGAAAACCGCGTCGGCCGTGCCCTTGTACCACTCTTCCTGGATGCGCTGCTGAGCCGGAAGCAGTTCGACGAATTCGTTGAATTCGCCCCTCAGAAAACCCCATCCGCGCTGGATATGCTGGATCAGGCTGTGCGCCTTGTATTGGGTGACGATGCCGATCCGCCTGATGCCGGAATTGATGCAGTTCGAAAGCGGGAAATCGATGATCCTGAATTTTCCGCCGAAAGGAACGCTGGGTTTTGCTCGCCAATCCGTCAACTGTTTGAGTCGGGAGCCGCGCCCCCCTGCAAGAATCAATGCAACCGTATTCTTGGTCAATACGCTGATGAAGCGTGGGGAGGTTGTTACTTCCTGCTGCATTTTTTGCCCTTGGGTTCTATGTTAGGTATGGCGCCGTCAACTCAAGTATAATAAGCTTCAAATAAAGTATCAAACGCCCGTCCAAAGCTTAAACAAAAATTCACAGAATACTTGAAGAATTTTCTGCAAGGCGTTTGACAAACATGGAAAAATGCTGCCAAATGCGTTCGGAAAGCGATGCCATCCTGCAAGCGAAACACCAAGACCCCTTCTCCTATCTGGGACTGCATGAAGGCAAAGGGAAATGGCATTTCCGCACCTTCCTTCCTGCTGCGGCAGAAGTTTGGCTGTTCTGCGGCGAAAACTGGGTAAAACTGGAGAAGCAGAAAGGCGTTTTCTCCTGGTCAGGGAAAACCCGCCCTCCCGCCCCATGCCGCCTCCGAATTTGCGGCGAAGGTGAGGCAATCGAGACCTTCGATCCCTATACCTTCCCTTCCACCATAGGCGAACTGGAACGCCATCTTTTCGGCGAAGGCCGCCTGAATCTGGCCTACCGCATGCTCGGCGCCCATCCCATGGCTGTCGAAGGGATATCGGGAACGCGTTTCGCAGTATGGGCGCCCAATGCCGAGCGCGTCAGCGTGGTTGGCAATTTCAATGCGTGGGACGGCAGGATTCATCCGATGAGACTGCATCCTGCAAACGGATTGTGGGAAATATTCCTTCCGGGCGTCCAAGCCGGCGAGCTTTACAAATTCGAGCTCCGCAACCGCCATGGCGCCATCCAGACCAAAACAGATCCTTATGGTTTCGCCTTCGAGGAAAGGCCTGGAACGGCGTCCAGAGTCTGCTCGCCTGAACCTTATGCCTGGCAGGATCGGGAATGGATGGAAAAAAGAAGGCATCACGACTGGCTCGGGCTGCCGATGAATATCTACGAGATCCATGCGGGTTCATGGAAACTCGGCCCCGACGGAACCCACATGAATTACAGGGAACTCGCCCGATCGCTCATCCCCTATGTGCTAGAAATGGGCTACACGCATGTCGAACTGATGCCGATCAGCGAGCATCCGCTCGACGAATCCTGGGGCTACCAGACCACAGGGTATTTCGGCATCACCAGCCGCTACGGCACTCCTGAAGACTTCCGCTCTTTCGTCGACGCCTGCCATCGCTCGGGGATAGGCGTGATCCTCGACTGGGTGCCCGCCCATTTCCCCAAGGATGTGTATGCGCTTGCCAGGTTCGACGGCACGGCGCTTTACGAGCACGAAGATCCGAGGCTTGGAGAGCACCAGGATTGGGGAACCTACATCTTCAATTACGGTCGGAATGAGGTCAGGAATTTCCTGATCTCGAATGCGCATTTCTGGCTCGCCGAATGCCATATAGACGGCCTGAGGGTCGATGCCGTTGCATCCATGCTCTATCTGGACTATTCAAGAAAAGAGGGGCAATGGCTCCCGAACAGGTACGGCGGGCGGGAAAACCTCGATGCCATCGAATTCTTGAAAGCGCTCAACATTATGGTGCATGACGAATTCCCGGGGGCGGTCACGATCGCCGAAGAATCGACTTCCTGGCCCATGGTCTCGCGACCTGTCCATCTCGGCGGACTGGGCTTTTCGATGAAATGGAACATGGGCTGGATGAACGACACGCTTTCCTACATGAAGCACGACCCGATACACCGGCGCTTCCATCATGACCAGCTGACTTTCGGCCAGATCTACAGCTATACCGAGAATTTCGTTCTGCCCTTTTCCCACGACGAAGTGGTGCACGGCAAGAAATCCCTGCTCGACAAGATGCCCGGCGACAGCTGGCGGCGCTTCGCCAACCTCAGGCTGCTCCATGCCTACCAGATGACCTATCCCGGGAAAAAGCTCAATTTCATGGGCAACGAGTTCGGCCAGGGAAGGGAATGGAACGTGAAATCGCAGCTCGACTGGCATCTCCTCGAACTCGCCCCGCACCAGGGCATCAGGATGCTGGTGAAGGACCTCAATCACCTCTATGCTAGCCAGCCGGCCCTGCACGAGCAGGATTTCTCCGGAAGCGGATTTTCATGGATAGACTGCCATGACGCAGAGCAGTCCGTGCTGAGCTACAGGCGCATCGCAAAAGACGGAAGATTCCTGATCGTCGTCCTCAATTTCACGCCTGTCGGAAGAAAGGGATACCGGATTGGCGTTCCCGAAAAAGGACACTACAAGGAAATATTCAACAGCGATTCGCAATATTACGGCGGGTCCAACATGGGCAACAGCCTGGGACTCGAATCCGAACCCTTGTCATGGATGGGGGAGAAGCATTCGGTCTGCCTGACTGTTCCCCCGCTTGCCTGCGTCATCTTCGAGAACTGAGAAACCTATGTCATCGCTTACAGAATCCAAGGAATGGAAGAGCCTTCTCTGCCACAGGGAAAAACTTGCAGGCATGTCGATGAAAAATCTTTTCGCCGACGATCCCCGGCGATTCGACCACTTCTCTCTTGAATTCAAAGACTTCCTGTTAGACTATTCGAAGAATCTCGTCACTCGAGAAACCATGCAATTGCTTTTCGACCTGGCCAGGGCAGCCGACCTGGAAGAATGGCGCGAAAAGATGTTCAAGGGCAAGAAAATCAACTTCACCGAGAACAGGGCTGTCCTTCACACGGCTTTGAGGGCTGCAGTCGACCGCAACAGTCCGCCGGTTCTGTGCGACGGACGAGATGTGTTGCCTGAAATAAGGCAGGTACTCGAAAAAATGGGGCGTTTTTCCGATTCGGTGAGGACGGGCAAATGGCTCGGCTACAGCGGGAAAAGGGTCAGTGATGTCGTCAACATCGGCATAGGCGGTTCCGATCTCGGCCCGAAGATGGTGGTGAGGGCGCTCGAACCCTATGCAAAGGAAGGGCCTGAGCTTCATTTCGTCTCCAATGTGGATGGAACCGATCTCTCGACCAAGCTCGAGAACCTGGATCCTGAAACCACGCTCTTCATCGTTGCTTCCAAGACCTTCACTACCCAGGAAACCCTCGTCAACGCAAAATCCGCGAGATCCTGGTTTCTCGAAAAGGCGAAGGATCCGGTTCATGTGGCGAAGCATTTCGTCGCCCTTTCGACGAATGCAATCGAGGTCGAAAAATTCGGCATCGATGTCGAGAACATGTTCGAATTCTGGGACTGGGTAGGGGGACGCTATTCGCTCTGGTCTGCGATCGGCCTCTCGATCTCGATTGCGGTCGGCATGGAAAATTTCGAGGCGCTCCTCAAGGGCGCAAACGAAATGGATCTGCATTTCAGGCATGCCCCCCTTGAAGAGAACCTCCCTGTCGTGATGGGCATGCTTGGCATATGGTATGTCAATTTCCATCATGCCGCCTCCCATGCCATCCTGCCCTACGATGAATCTTTGGGAAGATTCCCCGCCTATCTGCAGCAGGGCGACATGGAGAGCAACGGCAAACGCGTCGACAGGGAGGGCAATCCGGTCGACTACATGACAGGCCCCGTGATCTGGGGTGAGCCCGGGACGAACGGGCAGCATGCCTTCTACCAGCTCATCCATCAGGGAACGATGCTGATCCCTGCCGACTTCATCGCGCCTCTCGAATCTCATCATCCCCTCGGCGATCATCATGCCATCCTGCTCTCCAATTTTTTCGCCCAGACGGAAGCGCTGATGAAGGGAAAAACGATGGAAGAAGCGAAGGCCGAGCTCCATGGCATGGCAGCCGAAAGACTCGAAAAGCTGGTTCCTCACAAGGTCTTTCCTGGAAACAAGCCGACCAACTCCATTCTTTTCAGGAAGCTGGACCCGCAAACGCTGGGTTCGCTGATCGCGCTTTACGAGCACAAGATCTTCGTCCAGGGCATCATCTGGCGGATCAATTCCTTCGACCAGTGGGGCGTGGAGCTCGGCAAGCAGCTCGCCTCCAGGATACTGCCCGAGCTTTCCGATCCGCAGCCCACGCTCTCCCACGATTCCTCGACGAATCATCTGATCAACCGCTACAAGTCCAGCTGAGCATGCGCATCCTCTTCGTCACGTCCGAAATCCATCCGCTCATCAAGACCGGAGGACTTGCCGACGTCAGCGCCTCTCTTCCTGCTGCGCTGCAGTCGCTCGACATCGACATCCGCATCCTCGTGCCGGGCTATCCAAGGGTACTTTCGGGAATGAAAGAGGCCGTCGAATGCGCGAGCCTTCCTTCAGGACAGCTGGTTTGCGGAAAAATGCCGGATACCGATGTGCCTGTTTTCGCCATAGACCACCCTGAGCTTTACTGGCGAAGCGGCAATCCTTATCTCAACGATCAGGGCGTCGACTGGCCCGACAATGCCTCCCGTTTCGGTCTGCTCTCGAAAACGGCCGCGCTGCTCGCCTCGGAAAATTCGCCTGTTGCATGGAAGCCGGAAATCGTTCACGGCAACGACTGGCAGAGCGGGCTCGCTCCGGCCTTCATGCACTTTTCGGGCTCGAAGGCGAAGAGCCTGATGACCGTACACAACCTCGCATTCCAGGGCAATTTTTCGCCGGACTGGGTCGCGAGACTGGGCCTTCCGGCCTATGCCTACGCCATGCACGGCGTCGAATTCCATGGTCATTTCTCCTTCCTGAAGGCGGGGCTTTACTATTGCAACACCATCACGACCGTGAGCCCCTCCTATGCCCTCGAAATCCAGACGCCGGAAATGGGATGCGGCATGGATGGACTGCTGCGTTCGAGAAAGAACGAGGTCTACGGCATCCTGAACGGGATAGACCTCTCGGAATGGAACCCGGAAAAGGATCCCTACCTGAACGTGAATTACGATGCCGCCAGTCTCGACTCGAAAATCGGAATCAAGCGCGAACTGCAGCTGCGCCTCGGCCTCGAACAAAAAGACGACGCCCCTCTTCTCGGCGTCGTCAGCCGCCTCACTTACCAGAAGGGCCTCGACCTGGTCGCCGCATGCGCCGACTGGCTTGTCGCACAGGGCGCACAGATCGCCGTCCTGGGAAGCGGCGATCGGGAATTCGAACAGAATTTCCTGAATCTTGCCAAAATGCATCCCGGAAGATGCGCGGCTTCGATAGGTTACGACGAGTCGCTCGCCCACCAGGTCATGGCTGGATCGGACATTTTTCTGATGCCATCCCGTTTCGAGCCATGCGGACTCAACCAGATGTACGGCATGCGCTACGGCACACCGCCTGTCGTCAGGAAAACCGGAGGACTCGCCGATTCCGTGAGGGACGGCGAAACGGGGTTCGTGTTCGAAAGGGCGGAAGTCGAACCGCTTCGCAATGCGATCTCCCGGGCAATAGGTTGCTACAGGGAAAAGGAGTCGTTCAGGAAAATCCAGATGAACGGCATGGAAAGGAATTTCGACTGGCAAAGCAGCGCGAAATCCTATGCCGACCTCTACAAAATGCTGACCGCCTGAATTTCCGCTATAATGATCAGCCCTGCAGGAGGTGTGCCAGAGCGGTTTAATGGACTGGTCTTGAAAACCAGCGAAGGTGCAAGCCTTCCGTGAGTTCGAATCTCACCGCCTCCGCCAGAACCAGAACGCCGCGCGAAGAGCGGCATTCTTCCTCAAATTGTCTGGTGAGATGAGAACTCATCGAGTTCGACCAGGAGCCCGACCGATGGGAGGGCGACGCAGGACGCGCAACGCGCGGTCCCGAAGGGATGCCCGAATCGCAATAAAGCGAGTTCGGCACACCAGGAGCCCGACCGATGGGAGAGCGACGCAGGACGCGCGCAGCACGGTCCCGAAGGGATGACGGGATCGCTTGAGGCGAGACCGGCACAATCTCACCGCCTCCGCCAGAACCAGAACGCCGCGCGAAGAGCGGCATTCTTCCTCAAATTGTCTGGTGAGATGAGAACTCATCGAGTTCGACCAGGAGCCCGACCGATGGAAGGGCGCCGCAGGACGCGCGCAGCACGGTCCCGAAGGGATGACGGGATCGCTTGAGGCGAGACCGGCACAATCTCACCGCCTCCGCCAGAACCGAATGCCCGGCTCAAATGAAAACGGAGCCTGATGGCTCCGTTTTCTTGTTCACGATTATCGTTCAGCTTTTCCGGCGGGCAGCCACCAGTCCTAACAGCCCGATACCGAAAAGCGCGACAGCGGCAGGTTCCGGCACGCGCGTGACATTCACCGAATCCAGGGCCAGATAGCTGGGGTTGTCCATTTCAGAGAAAGTCAGCGTGCTCGTGCTTCCTGAAGCCACTCCCTCGAGCGTGTATTGCGTGTAAGGCTGAACCGCGATATTGGTCAGATCCAGAAGCGTCGACCCGTTCCATGATACGCTGAACGAATTCGGCGTCTGGCCATTACTTGCCAGCCAGAAACTGATGGAATAAGTACCGCCGGCAACTGTCGCAACGTTCTGGGTAACGGTTCCGGGATTGGGCGTGGCCCCGAGTGACGCAAAATAATTTCCGCTTTGCGAGTTGTAACCAAAGGCTCCAGTTGACGCCACTGTGGTATAGTTACTCGAATCAGTCACCGTCCAGCCAGTGAAATTCCCCGTCTCGAATCCCCCGTTGGTGAGAAGATTCGCGTGCGCGATATTTGCGCTCAACAGCCCGAAAGCCAAAACGCCAAGCAGATTCTTCATTTGCCATCCCCTTTCAAAATTATGCTTAGCAACATAAAAGCATGATCCGTGCCAGTTAACAATATTGAAACACCAGTTTCTTACATTTCAGTCAGTTATATTTTAATATTCTTTCCATAAACATATTTTCATGATGTTCTCTCGGCAATCTGTAAAAATTTCCGACATTGCGCGCTTTCTTCGTGCCTGTGGCAAACTATTGGCGGAATGCTTCAATTAACGAAAAAGAAATGTTGCTCGGAGAAAATAAAGTCGATGATCAGCACATCCAACCGAAACCGGAACGACAAGTCGGCAAACGAGCCCGGAGAGTGTAGCCGGGAAAAGAACAGCGATCTTTTGCTGTGGGGCTAGCATGGCAAGCCTTCAGGAAATCCGCGGCAAGATCAGCACGGTCCAGAATCTCAGGAAGCTGACCCATGCCATGGAAATGGTGGCCCAATCCAAGATACGGAAGGTGAGGGACTGCATGAATGCGGCAAGACCCTATGGCGAAAAGATCAGGAACGTTTCAGCCCACATGAGCTGCGCCCACCCCGAATACAAGTCCCCCTACCTGATCGAAAGGAACGGCAACCGCAGGGTCGGGCTGCTGCTTGTCACGTCCGACAAGGGCATGTGCGGCGCGTTGAACAGCAATGCATTCCGCCTGGTCCTCGCGCACATGAAGCGATGGTCGGGGCAGAAAAGCGATATCGATGTCTGCACGCTCGGCGCGAAAGGATACGGCTTCATGAGGAGAATGGGGTCGAACATCGTCTCCCACGCAGTCGGCCTGGGCGACACGCCCAGGATGGAACAGCTCGCAGGCCCGTCCAGAACCATTCTCCATGCCTACAGGGACGGAAAGCTCGATGCCGTTTTCATCTGCTATACGAAATTCCACAACACCATCACCCACAGACCGGTGATGGACCAGCTTCTTCCGATCAAGGGGGAAAACCTTGGCGGCCCTACCGGATACTGGGACTACATTTACGAGCCCGATGCCAAAATCATCGTGGACGAAATGCTGAGAAGGTATATCGAGGCGCAGATCTATCTCGCCGTCGCGGAAAACATGGCATCCGAACAGGGAGCGAGAATGGTCGCAATGAAGGCGGCATCCGACAATGCGGGTCATGTGATAGAAGAACTGCAGCAGATCTATCACAAGACAAGGCAGGCTGCGATCACTGAAGAAATCACCGAGATCATCTCAGGCGCTTCAGCCGTTTAAGGAATATTGCCATGGCCATGACCGTTCAGGTGGAAATCGTCAGCATAGAGAAATCGATCTTCTCAGGCCTGGCGGAATTCGTCGCAGTGCCGGCCGAACTGGGCGAAGTCGGCATCTATCCCGGGCATGCGCCCTTCATATCGAGGCTGAAATCAGGCGCCGTCAGGCTCAGGCTCCCGGACAGAATTGACGAGGAAACGATCTACATCTCGAGCGGGATACTCGAAGTCCAGCCTAGGAGGATCACCATCCTTTCGGATCTCGCCCTGCCCGAGGAAGAAATGGGTAACCTCCCGATTGAACAGAAAAAGGTGGACGAAACCATGAAGAACCGCGTGACTGCGCTCGAATATGCGAAGATCGAGGCGGATCTCGCCAGGGCTTTCAGGGATCTGCAGGGTCTTCAGCAGTTGAAGCACAGGAAGCAGAGGGTCTAGGGCTGCTGCAAATTCGGCTCGAGCAGGATGACCTGGATGTCCATCACATTCGTTCCCGTCTGCCCCGGCTTGAAATGACTTCTCTTGCCTGAAAGCCTGTCGAGTCCGTCGAAGAAGCGATAGGAATCGTTTTCCTGCAGGAAACGTGCTGGATCGAGTCCCAGTCTTCTTGCCGATCTGCAGGTTTCACCATCGACCATGGCGCCCGCCGCATCGGTCGGGCCATCCGTTCCGTCGGTTCCGGCGGAAAGAAGCGTGATGCCTCCAATACCCTCGATCGCGAGAGCGAATGAAAGCGCAAGCTCCTGGCTTCTCCCCCCTTTCCCCGTGCCATTGACCCTGACCGTGGTTTCGCCTCCTGAAAGCAGACAATACGGCGTCCTGATTTTTTTCATCCTCTGCTGCGCGATGCCAGCGAGGAATCCGGCTGCTTCCTTCGCCTCGCCCTGGAGGGAAGACGAAATCAATTCGACATCGTATCCCAGCCTTTTCGCCTTTTCCTTTGCCGCCTCGAGCGCAACCCTATTGCTTGCGACGATGAAATTTTCGACATTTTCAGGCTTCGTTTCTTTGTCGTTGCATGCCACCCCTTTTTCCAGATGAAGCAACACGTTTTCCGGCATCGCCTCAAGAAGGCCGTATTTCTTGATGACGGCAAGGGCGTCGGAAAAACTGGAATCGTCCTGAACAGTCGGACCTGATCCGATGACATCCAGTCTGTCGCCGATGACATCGGACACGATGAAGGTCAGCATGGCGGCAGGAAAAGCCGCCTCCGCAAGCCTTCCTCCCTTCACTTTCGAAAGATGCTTTCTCACCGAATTGACCTCTTCTATCGTGGCGCCGCATTTCAGCAGAAGGGATGTCGCCTCCTGTTTTTCTTCCAGAGTCAAATCATCACTTGGAAGCACCAGGAGCGAAGAAGCGCCGCCAGAAAGCAAAAAGATGATCAGCGTCTTTTCATCCGCATTTTTCACGAGATCGAGGATGCGAAGGGTCCCTTCCATTCCGGCGGCATCCGGCACGGGATGGGATGCTTCCACTTCTTCAACGATTTCGAGATCGACACGATATCCTGCCTTGACGATCACGAGCCCTTTCGAAATTCTCGAGCCCAGAACCTTCTCCACCGCCTTCGCCATTTTTCCCGAAGCTTTTCCTGCGCCGACGACGATCATGCTTTCGAATCTCGAAAGGTCATGAACCGCCCCCGAAACTGAAAGGCTGTCACCTTCGATTTTCAGTGCATTACTGACGGCTTGAAAAGGATCGACTGCCGCGATCGCGGCGTCATAGATTTCGGCAAGATCCCTAGAAGGATTCATTTTCCTCGAGGTAGCGCCATTGCCCCGATGGCAGATCGGAAAGCTTCACCTTTCCCACCCTGACCCGCTTGAGTCCTGTCACCTTCAGCCCGACCAGCTCGCACATCCTCCTGATCTGGCGCTTTTTTCCTTCCCTCAGAATGAACCTCAGCTGGTCTTCGTTCTGCCGGAAAACCCTGGCGGGCTTCAATGCCTTTCCATCCAGGGAAAGGCCATGATTGAGCAGTCCGATGGCGTTTTCGACCGGCTTTCCTTCCACCCTGACGAGATATTCCTTCTCGATCTCCGAGTTTTCCCCGATCAGGAGCTTGGCGATCCTGCCGTCCTGGGTGAAAACGAGAAGGCCGGTCGAATCGATGTCCAGCCTTCCCGCAGGCGCAAGCCCCTTCAATTGCCCCGGCTGGAATTTGGTTCTCGATTTATCCTCCCGATATCTGGAAGATTCGGAGATCAGCGATATTGCGGCCTTGTATCCCTTTTCAGGCTGACCCGAGACATAACCGATCGGCTTGTTGAGCAAAATGGTGACGGGCTTTTCCTTCCTGGCGTCTTTCGAGAGCGCTATCTCGCAAGAAGGGTCCACCTTCGTGCCGAGTTCGGTGATTTTCTGCCCGTCGACAGCGACCCATCCCATCGAGATGAAATGATCCGCCTCGCGCCGAGAAGCGATCCCCCTCTCCGACATCAGCTTGGAAAGCCTGATCCTCTCCGTCAATTCGGTTCGAACCAGGAAAGCTTTTCCCTGAGGCTGACCACGCCCCCGACGATGATCAGGGTCGGCGGAGTCAGATTCGCTGTCCTGGCGACATCCGGAAGGTTTGCAAGCGTTCCTGTGACCACCTTCTGGTTGCGGGTCGTGCCCTGCTGAACCACTGCTGCCGGCGTAGTCGGCGCAAGGCCGTGCTCGATGAGCTTCGAACAGAGGTGGTCTATTCCCGTCAGCCCCATGTAGACCACCACGGTCTGCCTGGGTCTTGCCAGCATTTCCCAGTCGAGGTCCATGCTGTTGTCCTTCAGATGCCCTGTGACGAAGACGCAGGACTGGGCATGGTCGCGATGGGTGAGCGGGATGCCCGCATAGCTCGAAACGCCTGAAGCTGCGGTGATGCCCGGCACCACCTGGAAAGGCACGGCGTTCTCGGAGAGCTTCTCGATTTCCTCCCCGCCCCTGCCGAAGATGAAGGGATCCCCCCCCTTCAGGCGCAATACCCGCTTTCCTTCCTTGGCGAGCCTCACCAGGAGTTCGTTTATCTCCTCCTGCGGCATCGCATGGTCGCTCTTTTTCTTGCCGACATAGATCCTCGTCGCATCGCGCCTGGTCATCTCGAGTATCGGCTTCGACACGAGGTTGTCGTAGAGCACGACATCGGCCTTGTGCATCAGCCTCAATGCCCTGAATGTCAGGAGATCAGGGTCGCCAGGCCCCGCCCCAACGAGATAGACTTCTCCCTGATGCGTATCCTTCCTTTCCATCATTTCATCGAGGATCGCTTCGGCCTTCTTTTCATCTCCGAGGAACACCTTCTCAGCCACCCTTCCCTCGAATACATCTTCCCAGAATATCCGCCTGTCAGAGGGCTTCGTTATCTTCTGTTTGACCTTTTCCCGAAAGCGTGAAGCGAAAGCGGCGAGCCTGCCATAGCCTTCAGGAATCAGCGATTCGAATCTGGCTCGCAAGAGGCGGGCCAGGACCGGAGAGGCGCCGCCCGTGGAAAAGGCGACGATGAGCGGAGACCGGTCCAGAATCGAAGGCATGACGAAGCTGCACAGATCGGGATTGTCGACCACATTGACGGGAATATTCCGTTTCTTCGCAGCGTTCGAGACCTGGACATTGACTTCCCTGTCATCCGTTGCGGCGATGACAAGGGTCATCCCTTCCAGTCTTGCTTCCGAAAATTTCTCCCGGATATAGTCTATTTCAAGCTTTTTCAGTTCAGAGCAGAGTTCGGGCGAAACGACGGTGACCTTCGCACCTGACTGGAGCAGAACGGAAACCTTTCTGACTGCAACTTCCCCTCCACCCACGACGAGGCACCGCTTGTTCCCGAGATTGAGAAAAATGGGAAAGAAATCCATCAGGCGAACCTCCCGAGGCCCGCCTTGTCGCGTCTTTCCCACCATTCTTCCGCCATTGCTTCGGCTTCTTCCATCGTGCCAAGGTCCTCAATCGCCTTCAATGCGATGGCCGCCGTGCCGATCACGCTCATTTTCCCGAATTCGTCGTCTATCTCGCCGCGCCACAGTTTCGAAAGGCGCGACACGTCCATTTCCTCGTCCTTGACATGCCTTATCGCGAAAAGGGCGGGCCACTCCTCTTCCTTCATTTCGCCGCCCAATACTGTCCTCACCTTGCAGGCGAGATCGGGATTTCGCTCCGCCTCCCCGCCTTCGCCCTTGAAGACGACCATGTTTTCTTCCAGCAGCTTGCCTGCCTGCTGATGAGAATCGAGGTAGCCAGGATGGAAGATGCCCTGAAACGAAAGGGATGCATGGGCAGGGTTCAGCATCCTCGCGATGGTGTGGACGGGCGACCTGAGCCCGAAAAGCGGCCTCAGGTCCATGATCTGCTGCAGTTTGGGGCTCAAGACATCGAAGCCCAAGAATGCGAAGCCTTTCTTCCCCACCTTCTCGAGGGCATCATTCAGGGAAGAAGAGGCGGATATGCCGAGAGACTTCAGCGCATCCACCGTATGGACCCTGTCCCCGCCGCCCTTCATGCCGTGCATCAGGATGGAAATGCCATTGCCTGCGAGAAGCAATGCGGAAAGCACATACCAGGGAAGCTGCCTGCGCTTTCCTGCGTAGCTCGACCAGTCCAGATCGATTTTCGGGCAGGATTCGGGCAACACGAACGATTTTCTCGCAGCCGTAACGAAACCGGCGAGTTCTTCCGCCGTCTCCTCCTTCACCCGGAGCAGCATCAGGAAAGCACCCAGCTGGACGGGTTCGACTTCCCCGGCGAGGATCATGCTCATCGCCCCTTCTGCCTCTTCCTTCGTGAGCGCACGGGAGCCATGCCTGCCTTTGCCGAGCGTCTTGATGTATTGTGCAAAAGGATGTTCAACCGTCATTTTGATCTCTCTCAATTCAACGCGGAATGCTTTCCGCAATCAGATCATAGATTATCAAAAAAATGACGCTTGTGGTCCAACCCGATCGGGTTAGTCGGATATTTCGAGACGGGGATGGTGAGGCAGGGGAATCAAACCCTGACGTAATCCCATCCCTCCTTCAGGCGCTTCCTGATTTCATCGGCCGCGGAAGTGACGGTCTTGATATTGGGCAGAAGACGGACTGCAACCCCCCGCCTCTGCAGCTTGTTGAGCGTCTGGGTGCAGGCGACGAGGCTGAGGTTCGGATATCTTGCCTGCATCATGGCAATGCGGCCGGCATAGCGCGACACCCCGGCGCGCAGCAGATCCACGCCGCTATCGTTGGCGATGATTTCGAGCCTAAGCTTCTGATTGTCGCGCCTGTAATCTTCGAGCAGGTTCTCGGACTCGTCGAGTGCGGCCCGCAGCCTCACGGGATTGGCATTGCCGACATAGATCATGATCTTGCTCGGTTCCGAGCCCCTGTCGCTGCGCGATATGGCCTGGAAGAGGTGGCCGAGCTCACGACCGGTTCCCGATTCTGAAATCGTCGAGACGAGCCAGCCGGACAGCCCGCCCACCATCAAGAGCATCAGGCAGGCCGCTAGGGATTGAAGCTGGATACGCGAACGCCATTTTTCTCTCAACCGCCTGTAGCCAGGCGGATCCTGATAGGCATGCCTCACCATTTCCTTCAACTCTCGCACTTCGCATACGGCGCCTCTCAGCGCATCATCCTTACCTATGGCGTCGAATGCCAGACCTTTTTCTTCGGCATCGAGCTGATTGTCTACAAACGCATTCAGATATTCGTCAGAAATCTTTGACATCTCAAATCCTCCGAATGTGACTGACTTTCGCCGTCGTTGGCGCGAGTTCGTACAGCATGCTCTTCAATGCCTTTCGCGCCCTGCACAAGCGGCTCATCACTGTTCCTACCGGAATGTCGAGGATGCCGGAAACCTCGACATAGGAAAACTCCTCGAGGTCGACCAGCGTCAACACCTGGCGCTGCCCGAGCGGAAGCCTGGATACGGCATGCCTCACCCGGCTGACGAGTTGGGACTGCGCATGCCCGTCTTCAGGCGTGAACTCGTCGACGCAGCGGTAATCCTCGAGTTCCTCTATATCTTCCATTTCCCTGTGCTGCCGAAAATAATCCCGCCAGCAATTCGCCAATATGGTGAAAAGCCAGCCGTTGAGCGAATCCGGGTTCCTGAGCTGACCTGAATTCTGCAGCGCCTTGATCATCGTCTCCTGGACAAGATCATCGGCAAGCGCAGCGTTGTGGCTCCAGGAATAGGCCACCCGGTAAAGCTTGGGGCGTATCTTCTCGAGCTGACTCTGCAGGTCGGTACGGCAAAGCAGCGACAATATTTTCATCGGACCTGGACCCCGGGGTCCGACGATCCATCAACCCGTTCATTCTTCAAGACCCGCCCTCCGTGGCATTCATCAATATGTTTTTCGTATAGACGCATGTCGACACTGGATTATTCCATCTTATTCAGGTCGGAGAAACATTTTTGAAATATTTTTGGAATAAATCTCGCCCATCCTGCGTCATAATGGCATCGGGAGAATCGAAAAATCCTGAACAATTCAGACTAGAAAGGTTTCAGATGAATCAAATGCGCAGAGCCTTCCTGAAAGGCGCCGGAGCGCTGGCAGCCCTGTTGTCGGCCGGCCTTCTCGACCCCATTGCCGCTTTTGCAGCGACATGGAACAAAACAGCCTTTTCGGCAAAAACCCTGGAGGATGCCATGCAGGCTGCCGGATACGGCAATGCCGTGGAAAGCCCGGACATTCTGCTCAAGGTCCCTGACATCGCCGAAGACGGGGCGATCGTCCCGGTGGAGGCGACGAGCAACATCCCGGACACCGTTTCCATGGCATTCTTCTCGGAAAAGAATCCCAATCCCCTCGTTGCAGATTTCACCTTCTCGAATGGTGCGGAACCCTTCCTGGCAACGCACATCAAGATGGCAAAAACCTGTATCGTGCGGGTTGCCGTGAAAGCGGGCGGAAAAAACTACATGACCAACAAGGAAGTCAAGGTCACCTTGGGCGGCTGCGGCGGCTGAGAATCGGAGAATCGAATGGACAATTCAATGAAAATGCGGGCGACGATGCAGGGAGACGTTGCCGATGTGAAGGTGCTGATCAAGCATATCATGGAGACGGGACTGAGAAAGGACAAGGACACGGGAAAAATCATCCCGGCCCATTTCATCGACCTGGTTTCCGCAACCCTGAACGGCAAGACCGTCCTCGAAATGCAGTGGGGCGTCGGGGTTTCGAAGAATCCTTATTTCAATTTCAAGGTGAAGGGCGCCAAATCCGGGGACAAGATCGCAGTGAGCGCAGTCGACAATCTCGGCACCAATTTCTCCGGCGAAGTCGTCATCTCCTGACAATGAAAAAGGCACTCCTCGCAGCCATCCTTTTTTCTGTTTCTGCAGCCCACGCCGGTCCCGTCGAAGACAGGGCTTCCCTGCTCGACCAATACAGGCAGGCGCTTCCGAAAATCAGGTTCGAAGATTACGTGCTCGGCACCTTTTCGATGGATGCTGCAGCAAAAAGCCAGTACGACGACATCATGTCCTTCCCCCCCTTCTCCGTCGATCTGGACGAGGGGAAGAAGCTCTGGGAAAAACCCTTCGGGAACGGAAAGACATATTCATCCTGCTTCGACAACGGCGGCAAAGGAATCGCAGCGAATTATCCCTATTACGACGAAAAGCTTCATCGCGTCGTGACTTTCGAGAATGCGATCGATGCCTGCCGCGAGGCAAACGGCGAGAAGGCCCTTTCCTACGGAGGAAGGGAGATGGGGCTCGTCACTTCCTATGCGAAAAGCCTGTCCGACGGAGCAAAAGTCGATGTCAAGGTCGAAGGAAAAGGAGCGCTTTCGGCCTATCTCGATGGCAAGCGCTATTACTATGAAAAGCACGGAAAATATGCCTGCTCAAGCTGCCATGTCGACAATGTGGGCAAGACCATCAATGACGAAAAAATATCGATGCTGATCGGTCAGGCCAGCCATTATCCCGAGTTCATAGACGGCACTGAATTGACGACGCTCCAGGGGCGGATTCGTCAATGCGCCAGGAACATGGGCGCGAAGCCGCCGGAACTCAACAGCCGGGAATCAAACGATCTCGAATATTTCATGACCTACATGAGCAACGGCCTGCCGATGCAGACCCCCGTCTTCAGGAAGTAAACCATGTCAATGAACCGCAGAGAATTCCTGCAGCTCCTCGCAATGGCGGCAGCCTCAGGGCTCGCTCTCGACAGCCGATCGGTTTTTGCATCGGACCATTACGATCTCCCGCCCTTCGGAAATGTCTCCCTGCTGCACATGACGGACTGTCATGCCCAGCTGATGCCGATCTATTTCAGGGAGCCCAATGTCAACATCGGCGTTGGAAGCGGCAAGAACAAGCCCCCCCATCTGGTAGGGGAGCATCTCTTGAAGGCATTCGGCATCCCTCCCGGCAGCGCGGACGCCTACGCCTTCACCTATCTCGATTTCGAGCATGCCGCAAGGACCTATGGCAAGGTCGGCGGATTCGCCCATCTCGCCACCCTGGTCAAGAAAATCAGGGCAAGCAGGCCGGGCTCCCTGCTGCTCGACGGGGGCGATTCATGGCAGGGTTCAGCCACTTCGCTCTGGACCAAAGGCCAGGACATGGTCGATGCCTGCAAGCTGCTGGGTGTGGACGTCATGACCGGGCATTGGGAATTCACGTTCGGCGCGGATAGAGTGAAGCATGTCGTCGACAACGATTTCAAGGGGAAAATAGATTTCCTCGCCCAGAACATCCAGACTGCCGATTTCGGCGACCCCGTGTTCGAGCATTATGTGATCAAAGAGATCAATGGCGTGCCGGTGGCGATCATCGGCCAGGCTTTTCCCTATACGCCCGTTGCAAATCCGAAATACATGACGCCTGACTGGACTTTCGGCATCCACGAAGACAGCATGCAGCAGACTGTGGACGAGGCGAGAGCCAAGGGCGCTGCAGTCGTCGTGGTATTGTCCCACAACGGCATGGATGCAGACCTCAAGATGGCGGGAAGAATAAGGGGGATAGATGCCATTCTCGGCGGGCATACCCACGATGGCGTCCCTCAACCATCCATCGTCAAGAATCCAGGCGGACAGACGCTCGTGACCAATGCGGGATCGAACGGAAAATTCCTCGGCGTGCTTGATCTCGACGTCAGGAAAGGCAGGATCGCAGGCTACAACTACAAGCTCCTCCCGGTATTCTCGAATCTGCTCGCACCCGACCCGGAAATGAGCGCGCTCATCAGGAAGGTGCGCGCCCCGTATGAAGACAAGCTTTCCGAGAAGCTCGCCGTCACCGAAGGGCTGCTCTACAGGCGAGGGAATTTCAATGGCACTTTCGACCAGCTGATCCTCGATGCGCTGATCGAAACGAAAGGGGCGGATGCCGCCTTCTCCCCAGGATTCAGATGGGGCACCACGCTGCTCCCCGGTGAAGACATCACCATGGAGCACCTGATGGACCAGACTGCAATAACCTACCCCCAGACCACGGTGACGGAGATGACCGGACAGACCGTCAAGGACATACTGGAAGACGTGCTGGACAATCTTTTCAATCCGGACCCCTACAAGCAGCAGGGAGGGGACATGGTCAGAGTGGGCGGGGTTACCTATACCTGCGATCTTTCGCAGGGTTTCGGAAAAAGAATAAACAACCTGATGCTGAACGGAAAACCGCTGGAAGCGGGAAAGAAATACAGGATAGCCGGCTGGGCGCCCATAGCGGAAGGCGTGAAAGGCGAGCCGATATGGGAAGTGGTTTCCGCCTACCTCAGGGACAAGAAAGTCATCACCCCGAGGAAACTCAATCTGCCCAGGCTGGTCGGCGTGGAAGGGAACCAGGGCATCGCATGAAGATTCAATCAACCAGAGAAGGGGCAAACATGAAATACATTCTGAAACTGATCCTGATCGCATTTCTCGGCTTCGCCCTTCAGGCGAGCGCAGAGGATGATTCCTTCGCTCCCGGAGGAACGGCAGTAGACCATACCGCCGTCCGGTTCAGCGACCTCAAGATCATCATGGATCTGAAGGCTAAAGACGTCAATGCGATCAAATACGGCACGATGGTCGTAACGCGCATTCTCGAGCATCCTGGCGCCCAGCTTGCCGTCGTCATAGAGGGACCTTTCGTGGCCATGTTCGCAAAAAAGAACTACCTCGATCATCAGGGCATCGTCGACCAGTGGGCCGATTTCGCGAAAAGAGGCGTGAAGGTCGAATTCTGCGGCAATTCCGTTCACAGCGTCGGCCTCAAGCCAGCCGACATGATTGGGCTCGATGAAAAGAATCCCGCCGTCGTGAATTCAGGCGCCTATCCGACGATAGCACATTACGAATCCATGGGATACAACCTCATTGTCCCGATATTCATGCCGGAATCGAAGACAAAATGACGGACAAGATCAGTGAAAAATATTAAGAAAGGGCTACGCCGAACGGAGTATGTCTCATAACCCGTTATGACTATAGCCTTGTGATCATGAAATTGAGTTTAATGATCGATCGATCCAATAACCATACTGATTTTAATTAGAGATAGGACCATTGCGCTTTCATGCGCATGGGACGATGAAATAGAAGACGATTCAGTTTAAATCGACAAAAAGGAGGGTTTTATGAAAAGGGGTATCATCGCTGCCGCAATGCTTTCTGCTTTCAGTCAGACTTCCTATGCGGTCAACTGGCTGCAGCTGGAAAACAACGAACCGCAAGGTTCGACCGATACAGCCCATTTCTGGGGATTCGTTCAGCCTCAACTCGTTCACAACGAAGGCGCTGCCGTAGAAGGCATCAAGGCGCCAAATCCTCAGCTGACAAACTACAACGGACAGGATTCGCTCAACAACCTGGTCGGACCCGACTTCTCTCACCAGAATGCAGTCCAGATCTTCAGGGCAAGGCCTGGATTGCGAGGACTCATGCCAGGAACGAACGGCAAGATCAATTATTTCCTGCTTGCCGAACTGGGCTACAACGGCATCACGGTGGTCAAGCAGAGCCCCGATTCTTTCAGGTATGCCCCCGCGTTTACCGATGCGACCATCACCTTCAACCTCCCCGTAACGAGGGTCAGGGTGGGTCTGGGAAGGCTTCCGCTTGGCGAAGAGGCGATGCAGGGCGAGCCCCAGATGAATTTCGCCAACCTCACCAACGTTTCGGATCAACTCCTGAATGAGCGCTTCGTCAGCCCCTATTACAGCGGCCGTCCCGAAGTGCCGCTTTTCGGCGTACCGATGACCCAGGTGACCCTTGCCGGTCTCGCCGGCGGCGCGAACAACCTGACCTGCGCGACTCCTGGACACTGCATGGCCGCACTCAACAACAAGCCGGTTGGCGCATTCAGGGACATGGGTGTGGAGGCCTATGACTGGATCAACAAGGGCAATTGGGAATATTCCTATGCCTTGATGGTGAGTGACGGAAACGGCCTGCAGTTTGCGAACAACGGCAATTACGACGTATCCGGCCGCCTCCAGGCGTCCTACGTATTCGGAGGGTCAGGTCCCTTCCGCCAGGATGCTTCAGCCTATGTCTGGCGCCAGGTAGGACAGCGGAATTACGACGGCACCAATTACAGCCGCATACGTGAAGGCGTGGGCGCGAGATACAGCAGGAACGGCCTCAGGGTGGGCGGCGAATACATCAAGGCAGCCGGCATGATCTATTATGGCGTTGTCGCCCCCTTCCTCGACATCGGCGCGCCTGCATTCGAACCTGTCGACCAGATGGCGCTTGCCTCGTCCAACACGGCAGACGGCTATTACCTCGACGTCGGATACCGGTTCCTGGACAAATGGGAAGCGGACTGGCGCTATGACTATCTCGACAAGCTGAAGAATTCGGCCTATGACGAGCGGCTTTTCTCTACTGTGACCTACGGCGCACAGTATTTCTACAGCAAGAATCTGAGATTCATGGTCAACTATGAAGTCAGGAAGGCCAGCGTGGCGAATCCGACGTCTTACCTGTCGGAGCCTGCCGCGATTGTTGCCAATGCGCATACGCAGCTGATCGATGCAGGGATCATTGCCGGATCCATAGGAAATCGCATCACATTCGGCGCAACCTATAATTTTTAACACCAACCTGAGGAGAAAACATGAAGAAATGGATGACGGAGCTATGCCTTGCACTTGCTCTTTTCGGAATAACCACCGCCTTTGCTGACGATGCGGCTCTGAATACGGAGCCTCCGCTTCAGATCGTCAACCAGACCGGTCTCAAGGTGGTGGTGCAGGTCAACCATGACGACGTCATCCAGAGAAATGGCATATCCAAGCAGATATTCGGAACGAAGAATCTGGTCGATCAATATGCCGCGCTGGGAATGAAGCCTGGAAAGGACTATGATATCGTGATGGTCTTCAGGGCGGACGGCGCTCAGTTCCTCCTGACCGACGATGCCTACGATGCGAAGGTGAAGGGTTCCCATCCCAAGGGCAATCCCAACAGGAAATTGCTGATGGCGATGAAGCAGGCCGGCGTGAAGATGTACGAATGCTCGGTTGCGATGAAGCTCAAGGGGTACACGCCCGAAGACCTTCTTCCCTTCGCTCGGCGAGTCGTATCCGGCATAGGCGCAGTCGTGGATTTCGAAAAATCAGGCTATATTTTGATCACACCCTAAAAAACAACCAACGAGGAGAACCAGATGAAATTTTCGAAGAAAGCTGCATTGTTTTCAGCCGTTCTGCTTTCGGCCAGTCTCTCGGCGCATGCCGGCGACCCGCTGCAGAGCGCAATCCAGGACGGAAAGCAGGCCTTTTCCCACGAGACATTCGGCGGCAAGGGCAAGACATGCGATGCCTGCCACAGCAACGACGGGGTCGGTCCAGGCAAGCTGCCGAACGGAAAAGCCATTCCCAGCCTTTCCAATGCTGCAGCGATATTTCCCCGATTCAACCCGAAGGCGAAGAAGGTCGTGACGCTTGAAGACCAGATCCGCGCCTGCGTGAAGAATGCGCTTCAGGGAACGCCTCCTGAAGCTGGAAACGAAAAGCTCACCAATATCGCAGCCTACATCACATCCCTTTCGCAGGGAAAACCCATCGACATGGGCGGAAAGCCGGAGTAAAGGCGTCAAACCTCGTCAAAAAGCCGCCTTCGAGGCGGCTTTTTTTACCCTGAATTTCGTGCCGCCGGCTTCGGTCGGCGACAAGGAACGCTTCCTAACGCGCCACTCCCCCTCATTTCAGCGTTGAGGACGGTCAGGATCGCTTGCTCACCTTGCCCAGGAGGCGCGCGAGCTCGATCATTTCAGCCGGCGTCAGCTTTTCGCCGAAATTGTCCTGAAGCGCCTTGCGATAGACGGGCCACGCCTTCCCCAGCAGCGCCTTCCCCTCCTCGGCAATCCTGATCCGGTTGCCGCGTCCATCCTCCGCACAGGCATCGCGGCGGACCAGCCGATTCTTCTCCAGCCTGTCGATCAGACGGGAGAGATTATGCTTGCTCAGCAGCATGCGTTGCCCGATTTCATATTGGCGCAACCCGGAATCCGTATCGCGGCTGAGTTCCAGCAACACATCGTACCAGTCGAGAGGCGGCAAACCATTCTTCTTAAGCGCGAGCTCGACCCTTTCCAGAAGCATGCGCTGCGATTTGTGAAGCTGTATCCAGGCTTGTATCGTTTCTTCGCTAGGCTGTAGGGTCATGAGCGCATCGTAACACCATATGGTTGCAAATGCAACCCTCATCGGGTAAGCTTATCTTGTTGCATTTGCAACTAATTGGAAAGGAGTGTGAAATGATCAAGACGATTTCACGTGAAGAGATCAGGGCCAGACTGGAAAGCGGCGAGCAGATGGTCCTGGTGGAAGCGCTGCCGAAACCGTATTTCGAAGACTGGCATCTGCCCGGGGCAGTGAATATCCCACATGACGAAGTGTACTCGAGGGCGCCGGAGATGCTTCCGGACAGAAATGCGTTCATCGTTGTATATTGCGCGAGCACGGAATGCCGGAATTCGAAAATCGCGGCAGACACGCTGCGCCAGATGGGCTACACGAATACCCACGAATACGTGGAAGGGAAACGGCACTGGCGTGAAAATGACCTTCCTGTCGAGTCAAGCTGACCACAACGCGCCACCGGCATGGCTGTGTATCCTTGACGACTTTTCAAGAACGCAGCCTGTCGGATGCTGATATAATTCCGGCATTCGAAAAAAGGGGAAATGGACATGAAAAGAGCGACGCTCGCCCTGCTTTCTACCGTAGTCCTGCTTTCGCTGGCGGGCTGCGCGCCCAAGATAGGCAGCAAAAAATGGTGCGCCAACCTCGAGGCAAAGCCCAAGGGCGACTGGACCCTCAATGAGGCAGGCAACTACGCGAAGTACTGCATCCTGAAGTAACCGCGGTTCATTTCACCCAGAATTTCAGCAGGAATGATGCGAGAAGGGAGCAGCATGCTGCAAATGCAAAAGCCGCCCCATACCCGGTGAACTTCCAGATGCTTCCGAAAAGGATGGACGCCGGAAGCAGCATGAAACCCGTGACGAGATTGAACCAACCGTAAGCCGCGCCCAGCATTTCCGGCCCTGAAAAGTCGGCCACATAGGCCTTTTCCGCCCCTTCGGTTGCAGCCATGAAAAGCCCGTAGAATGCGAAAAGAGGCCATAGCAGAGACGTACTCCCGTCGAACCCCATCAGCAGATAGAAAAGCCCGTAAATGATCCAGCCGGATATGATCAAAGTCGAGCGCCCTATTCTGTCGGAAAGGGCTGACAATGGGGTGGAGAAGAGCATCGCCGAAAAGGACATCAGCGCCCACAAGAGCGGCACCTGATAATCCTGGAGTCCAAGCTCCTTCGCCCGGAACAGCAGAAACATGTTCGAAGAATTGCCCAGCGTGAAGATGGACAGCACCACAAGGTATCGCCGAAATGCGCTTGGGAAACCTTCCAGCTTCCATGAGAATTCCTGGCGCGCGACCGGCATCCTTTTCGGCTCCTTCAGGAATAGCGCAAGCATGACGACAATGATCCCCAAGAGGCCTGAAAAAAGAATGACCTGTCTCAAAGTCATGTTTCTCGCGAGAAGAAATGACGCGGCGAGCGGACCGATCACGGCGCCCGCATTGTCCATGCTCCTGTGAAAACCGAAGGCGAGCCCCCTCTTTTCCTTTTCCACGCTGGATGCAAGCATCGCATCCCTGGGCGAAGTCCTGAGCCCTTTCCCCAGCCTGTCGAGAAACCTGAGCACCAGGATGAAGGGCCATGAAGCAGCCAGCGCCATCATCGGTTTCGCCACGGACGCGATCCCGTATCCGGCGACGACCAGCCCTTTCCCTGAACCCATCCTGTCCGAGAGGATGCCGGAAAAAAGCTTGAAGAGGCTGCCAGCCGCTTCCGCCACCCCTTCGATGATCCCGAGCGCACCGGGACCCGCCATCGAGGCGATATAAAGGGGAAGGACGGCATAGACGAGTTCGGATGCAGAATCGTTGAAGAAGCTCACCGTTCCCAGAAGCCATACCGTCCCTGGAAGACTTGACAAGTTTTTGAACATCAGCCAATTCTATTTCATTTCGGATTGGAGAAGAAATGATCCCTTCATACTGGGAAGAAGCGAAAAAGGCGCTCTCGGAGAGGGACAGTGTGCTTTCCGCCCTGATCGGACAATATCCTGGAATAGGCCTCGTTCGAAGGGCGGATCCCTTCTCCACGCTCGCCAGATCGATCGTGGGTCAGCAGATATCGGTCAAGGCTGCCGATTCGGCGTGGGAAAGGCTGATAAGCGCGGCGGGGAATGTCAGCCCCGAAAGCATCCTTTCATGTCCAGAACTCGGAAATTGCGGCCTCTCGGGAAGGAAGGTCGAATATCTGATGGATCTCGCCATCCATTTTTCGGAGCGCAGGCTGGATGGGCTCGAGGGAATGGAAGACGAAGCGGTCATCTCCGCATTGACGAAAATAAGGGGGGTAGGCAGATGGACAGCGGAGATGTTCCTGATTTTCCAGGCGCTCAGACCAGACATTTTGCCGCTCGATGATCTCGGATTGCAGCGCGCCATCCGTCTCCACTACAACGGGGGCAACACGCTCGACAGGCGACAAATGCTCGCGCTTGCCGAACCTTGGAAGCCATGGCGGTCCGTCGCGACATGGTATCTCTGGCGCAGCCTCGATCCCGTCCCTGTCGAATACTAGGCGAGCTTTCCGTCGACGAGCTTCAGCACGCGCCGGGTTCGTCTGGCGAGACTCTCGTCGTGCGTCACGATCACGAGGCTGGTGTTCATGCTCCTGTTGAGCTCGAGCATCAGCTCGAACATCGACTCGGCAGTATGCCGATCCAGATTCCCGGTCGGTTCATCTGCCAGCACGGCGGCAGGATTCGTCACCAGCGCGCGTGCGAGTGCCGCCCTGCTCCTCTCCCCTCCCGACAGTTCTCCGGGCTTGTGCTCCAGTCTTTTTGCAAGGCCCACCTTTCCGAGCATCTCGGCAGCCCGCTCCATGGCCTCATTTTTCCCCATCCTTCTGATGTAGAGCGGCATGGAAACGTTCTCTATCGCCGTGAATTCGGGAAGAAGATGATGGAACTGGTAGACGAATCCCAATGACCTGTTCCTGATATCCCCTCTTTCCGACTCATTGACCTTCTCGATGTTCCTTCCCATGATCCTGATCTCGCCCGAGGTCGGGGAATCGAGTCCGCCAAGAAGATGAAGCAGCGTGCTTTTTCCAGAACCCGATGCGCCTATGATCGCAACGCTCTCTCCGGGCATGATGTCGAGATCGATGCCGAGCAGAACCGGCACTTCGGTCTTTCCCTGCATGAAGATCTTCTTCAGGTTGCGGCAGGAAATCACTTCACTCATAGCGCAGCGCCTCAGCAGGATTCACGCGGGAAGCCCGGTAGCTCGGATAGAGCGTGGCCAGGAAGCTCAGGCTCAATGACAGGAGGGTGATCGCGACGACATCCGATTTCTCCAGGCTTGAAGGCACTTCCGAGATGTAATAGACATCCTTTGCCAGGAAATGGGTGTGGAAGACATGCTCGATGAATGGAACGATGACATCGATGTTGACGGCGATCAGCACGCCGAAGAATACCCCGAGCAGGGTGCCGATCACGCCTATCAGCGCACCCTGGACGACGAATATCTTCATGATGCCGGAAGGGGATGCGCCGAGGGTGCGCAATATCGCAATGTCCGACTGCTTGTCCGTCACCATCATGACGAGGGTCGAGACGATATTGAATGTAGCCACTGCGACGATCAGGAAAAGGATGATGAACATCACGTTCTTCTCTATCTTCACCGCCCTGAAGAAGTTCGCATGCTGCCGGGTCCAGTCGGTCACGATGTCCTCCGGAGGAAGCTGCGGTGACAGCTGATCCGAAACCCTGGGCGCCAGATCGAGATCCCTGAGCTTCAGCCTGACCCCCGTCACGGCATCCCCCATCCTGTAGAGCTTCTGCGCATCATCGAGGTCGATGAAGGCAAGCCCGCTGTCGAATTCGTACATTCCCACCTCGAATATCCCGACCACGGTGAACTGCTTGAGCCTGGGCAAGATGCCTGCAGGGGTCACCTGCCCCTGGGGCGCGATCAGGATCACCTTGTCCCCGACCGATGCGCCTATCGATCTGGCCACTTCGGAACCCAGAACGATGCCGAATTCACCGGGCTTGAGATTGTTAAGGCTGCCTTTTTTCATGTGACCTTCGATGTCGGCGACCTTGTCTTCCTCTTGCGGAAGTACCCCTCTGATGAATACGCCCTGGACAGACTGGTCCAGGGACAGCATGCCCTGGGCGAGGACATAGGGGGCCGAAGCGACGACTTCCGGATTCTTGGCGGCGATGGATGCGACTTTCCGCCAGTTCGAAAGCAGGTTGTTGTCCGCCGTGATCTCGACATGCGCAGCTACCCCGAGGATGCGGGAACGGAGCTCCTTCTGGAATCCGTTCATGACGGAAAGCACGACGATCAACGCCGCGACGCCAAGCGCGATCCCGACCATGGAGATCATGGAGATGAAGGAAATGAAGTGATTGCGCCGCTTCGCCCGCGTATAGCGCAATCCCACGAAAAGCTCGTAATTCAAGACGCCAGACTTCCGAAAAAGGTGAAGTTTGACACAAGGATGATGGGGGCACAAATTTCGATTAAACTGGGCGCATGAAATGCCATCTATCGATCCCCAACCTGTTCTGGCCCGATCCAAATTTCAGGATCGAGGCGCTTCCCCATCTCGAGAACCTGCTCGCCAGAAGCGAAAAAAGGAAACGCGAAGCCTGCAGCCTGGAGGAATGGATCTTGACTGCCTTCGATGTGGCCAGGCAGCGGGACTGGCCTGTCGCTCCCCTCACCGCTGAAGAAAATTCAGGCTACCGGCTCAGGGCGGACCCCGTCAATCTGCAGGTCAGACGCGACCACCTGACCCTCCTGGGACCCGATCTGCTTTCCATTTCCGAATCGGAAGCGGCATCGATCCTGGCAAGCCTGAACAGCCATTTCGCGCGAGACGGTTTTCATTTCGAAATGGAAAAACCCGATGTCTGGCTGCTTCGCCTGGCGGCTTCGCCTGATCTCGAGACTGTTCCGCTGTATGACGTGATCGGGAAAGACATCGCGCAATACCTGCCGAAAGGAAAGGACGGCCTGAAATGGAACCAGGTCATGAACGAAATCCAGATGCTCCTCCATGACCATCCGGTCAACGATGAAAGAATGCAAAAAGGCATGCATCCCCTGAACAGCGTCTGGTTCTGGGGCGGCGGCATCTTTCCGGATCATCTGCGTTCGCCCTTTTCCTCGATGACTTCCTCGAACCCTCTCGCCAGGAACCTTGCCAGATATGCGAAAACATCCTTCCATCCCTTGCCCGACAATGCGGAAATCTGGCTCGCGCAGCTGGAAGACCCAGGCGAGCATCTCCTGATCCTGGAAGAACTGAGGCTGCCCTTCAGATACAGGGACGGCGACGAATGGGATTCCAGATTGAGGAAGCTCGAATCGGACTGGTTCGCGCCCCTTCATCTCGCCGTCCAGAAGGGGATCGATCTTGCCATCACGGACTGTGAAGCAGGCCTTCATTTCGATATAGGAAAACTCGATCTTTTCAAGTTCTGGAGAAGGAGCCGCTCCGTCCTGGATTACTGACATGATCAGAAATTATCCCGAATCAGCCTATCTTTCCCTGGCAAGCGAAATGGACCCTGTCATGGCGAAGATCTATGCTTCCCGCGGCATCCATTCGGTCTCCGAAATCGATTACAGTCTCGACAAGCTGATCCCTTTCCAGGAGCTGAAGAATGCCGAAAGAATGGCGAATATCCTGTGTGAAGCGATCAGCGTGAAAAAGCGCATCCTGATCGTCGCGGATTACGATTCCGACGGGGCAACGGCATGCGCGGTCGGCATGCTTGCGCTCTCCAGAATGGGGGCAAATGTCGATTATATCGTTCCGAATCGTTTCGAATACGGCTACGGACTCACCCCAGAGATCGTCAGGCTCGCCAAAACAAGAAATCCCGATTACATCGTCACGGTGGATAACGGCATAGCGAGCGTGGAAGGGGTGGAGGAAGCGAAAAGGCTGGGCATTCCCGTTCTCGTGACCGACCATCACCTTCCGGGTGAGTCCACTCCCGATGCGCTTTGCATCGTCAATCCCAACCAGGCGGAATGCAGTTTCCCGAGCAAGCACCTTGCCGGAGTCGGCGTGATGTTCTACGTCATGCTCGCGCTGCGTGCGGAAATCAGGAAGAAGAGTTCATCCGTTCCGAATCTCGCTTCGCTACTGGACCTCGTGGCGCTCGGCACGATCGCTGACGTCGTCAGGCTCGACATCAACAACAGGATTCTCATCCATCACGGACTCAGGCGCATCAGGGAAGGCCGAGCGAATCCCGGAATCCTTGCGCTTTTTGCGATCTCGAGGCGAGTGCCGGAAAAGGCCACTTCTTTCGATCTCGGCTTCATGCTGGGCCCCAGGCTCAATGCCGCAGGCAGGCTGGAAGACATGTCGCTGGGCATCGCCTGCCTGACGAGTCCCGACGTCTCGGACGCCTTCGAAATCGCGCAAAAGCTCGACACCCTCAACAGCGAGCGGAAATCGATAGAAACGAAGATGCAGGAAGAAGCGCTTTCCATCCTCGAAGGTCTGGGAGAAGAAACCGGATACAGCATCAGCCTTTATGATCCCTCCTGGCATCAGGGCGTGATCGGCATACTCGCATCGCGCATCAAGGACAAGTATCATCGCCCCGCTTTCGCCTTTGCAAAAGGCATCAACGGCGAAATAAAGGGCTCAGGAAGGTCGATACCCGGTTTCCACATCCGCGACGCACTCGACCTCGTCGCCAAGCATCATCCGGGGCTCATCCTGAAATTCGGAGGGCATGCTGCCGCCGCAGGTCTTTCGATTTCGGAAAGCGACTTCGTTGCATTCGAAGCCGCATTCGAGGAAACCGCCTCCACGCTCCTCTCCGCAGCCGATCTCGAGCGAATCATCGAAACGGACGGCAGTCTCGATACGGCTGAAATGACGATCGAACTCGCGCAAAGGATCTCCTCGCAGGTCTGGGGTCAGGGTTTTCCAGAACCCCTTTTCGAGGATCTCTTTATCGTGGTAAGCCAGAGAATCGTGGGGGACAAGCATCTCAAGCTGAGGCTTCAGCGCGAGGACTGCTTTTTCGAGGCCATGCTCTTTTCACAATCCGATTTGCTGCCGGAGAAAATCCACGCCGTCTATTCGCTATCCGTCAACGAGTACAACGGCAGGACCAGTCTTCAGCTCACCATCAGACACTGGCTTGCTGCGCGTCCTGAAGACGACCGTCCATCTTCCTCAGGCGCTCTGCCATGATCTTCATCACATGAAAGGAAAAATTGGGCGTCTGCTCCACCAGGAACCTGAATCGCCTGACATCGATCGGCAGGAACCTGCAATCCGTGACGGCCTGGACCGTCGCCGTTCTCGGTGAATTGTCGAGGAGCGCGAGTTCTCCGACCAGGGCGCCTGGAACAGCTCGCTCGACAACGGCATTCCCGACAAGAATATCCGCCTCGCCATCCATCAGCACATACAGCCTGTCCCCCGGGTCCCCCGCCTTGAAGAGGGATTGCCCTGCAGCGACATCGACGAGTTCCGTCTCGAAGCGGAATAGTTCCTTGAGGTCCATG
This sequence comes from Pseudomonadota bacterium, assembly GCA_021848825.1. GTDB lineage: Bacteria > Pseudomonadota > Gammaproteobacteria > Burkholderiales > JABEVD01 > JABEVD01. Next base: position 60,896 of record JAJZTQ010000003.1, on the reverse strand, counting down.
AGGCGTGACTATACAGGGCGAAATGAACGGTTTCAACTACCTGGCAATCGCCGTTCCGGAAACGGACACGGATACATCCGACTCCCCCGGTTCTGCGGGAACTGCAGCAAGGCCGAGCGGCCTGATCCGCATCTCTCCTTCGACCGAAATCTCCGTCATCTCGATTCTTGCAGCCTTGATGCTTCCAGCCACGATGTCGATTTTTTTTCTCAAGTCGGCAATGGCATCGACGAGCAGCCTTTCCTTCACTGCCTTGCGCCTGTCCAGGGAAACCGAGAAATTCATGCCGCTTATCTGGAAAGGCTGCAGGGAAGAGGCGAGCGCGAGCCCTTCGTCGAAATCCCTGGTTTCGATGGCCAGCCTGTAATCCGCGCGCTGTCCCGTGATTTTCTGTCTGTCGAATATCGGAGAAATCGAATAGCCCAAGGTCCTGACTTTCACATCGCGTGATTTCCTCGCCCGGTCGAGCACCCTGGATGCTTCTTCCTCCACTTCCCTTGCCAGCCTGGCAGGATCCTCGCCAGTCTTTTCGAGGGCCAGGAAAATGGTCAGCGTATCGTTCTGTATCGCTGCATGCGCATCCCCTTCTGCCTTGATGACCGTACCTTCCATAGCCTGCGCATCGAAAGCCAGGAAAAGAAGGAAAATGACGAGCCATTTCATGTTCAGATTCCCTTAAGTATTCCGTAACATGCAGTTACACAGTTTTCTTCGATTAGATGTTAAACTTATTCCGTCAATCGCCCTCTAATGGTCAAAGTTTAGCGTGTTCGAAAGGAGAAATCATGAAAAGCAGCGCCGTCGTTTTCGGTCTGGCATCCCTGGCTGCCTTTGCAGCCAATGCATCCGACTTCACCGATACGGCAAAGGTCGTCTCGTCAAGACCGATCTACCAAACCTACACGACCCAGGAATGCCATATGGTCACCGTTGAAGCCCCACCCCAGGCGCAGGGCGAGCGCCAGATGGGCGGATCCATTCTCGGTGGCGTCGCTGGCGCATTGCTTGGCTCCCAGGTCGGACAGGGAAGCGGCAGGGTGGCGGCTGGCGCAGTCGGCGCCATAGCGGGCGCCATCGCCGGGGACAGGATACAGAACAGCCAGGCACAGAGCGGCCCCACCCAGCAGCAGGTCTGCAGGGACGTGCAGCGGCGTGAAATAACAGGCTACGAAGTCCATTACATTTACGCAGGACGCCGCGCGTCCACGGTGACGAATTATCCTCCGGGCGAAACCATCAACATAGAAGTCACAGCAGTTCAATGAAAAAGGCCGCAAAAGCGGCCTTTTTCATCTTCAATCTTCCGGGATCTCGGCGCATCTGAGCCTTTCCGCCGCGGCTTCCGGGCTCAGGGTATTGACGAAGAGCCCCGAGCCGAGCTCGAAACCCGTTGGAATGGAAGTTCTGGGGCAGATTTCAAGATGCCAGTGATAGCTCGCCTGGTGCTGCTCAAGATGATTGTCGTGCGGAACGGAATGCAGGAAGAAATTGTATTGCGCGCCGCCGAGTACCGCTTCAAGCCTCGCCATGGTGCGCTTCATGACCCGCGCGAGGTCCTCGATGTCCTCCCTTTCCACTGAAAGGAAATCGGCATGGTGGGCAAGCGGCAGAATGTGAACCTCCCATTCATACCGGCTTGCGAAAGGTTTCACGGCGATGAAGCGCTTGCCCTTCTCGACCACATACTGGCCGACGCTGATCTTCCTTCTCACCTGGCCCGATTCCCTGTCGTAAATCGTCGCCTCGAAGGTGAGCGCCTCGTCTATCAACGTGCAGAATATGCACTGGTGATGCGTCCGGAAGAAATGCCAGCTGTTTTCCACCTCGCTCTGGACGTTTTCCGGCACCACCGGCATCGCGATCACCTGGCTGTGGGTATGCGCGATGCTCGCTCCGGCGGCAGGACCGAAGTTCTTGAATATCAGTACATATTTGAGCCTCCTGTCGGATTCGAAAAGGGCCGATACGCGATCCCTGAAGGCGGTGAAGAGCATCGCAAGATGAGATGCGCTCATCTCGTGAATCGCCCGCCCATGCTCGTTGTGATCGATGATCACTTCGTGCCTGCCGTAGCCGTCTATGATCTGCTGCAGCCCGAAGCTGATGTTGGAATGGCTTTTTTCGTCGCCCAGCACGGGATAGAGATTTTCCACTATCCTGATATTCCATGCCCCTGAATCGGGATAGACGGCGATGGCAGGCGGCGTCCTGTCCTCGTTGCCGGAACAGAAAGGGCATGTCTCGACATGCTTCCTGCTGTCCCTGGGCGCATGCTCCTCCGCCTTTTTGGGCCTCATGCTTCTCGCCGTTGCAACCAGAACGGACTCTCCCGGCACGACGGGATTGATCCTGATCTCCCTGATTTCTCCATCGCTCATGAAATCCTCCGACGTTTCAGATAGCTCAGAACTAATCGTGCGATGTATCATCTAAAAAGGAAATAACCCAAAAGGAGGAAAGAATGGATTACCAGCTCGCACAGCAGCAGGCCATGCAGCTTCAGAATCAATCACAGAACATCATGCTGGCGATACAGGCGCTTGCGCAGCGCTTCCGCACGGACGCGAAGGACGAGGGAACAGCGCGCGATCTCGCCATGGATCTCAGGGCCATCGCGCTCTCCATCCAGAATTATCAGCAATCCTCGACGCAGATGCTGCAGCAGATGGGACAATACATCCAGATGCTCGAGCAGCAGGCTCAAACGCATCCCCAGCCCATGATGCAGCCAATGGGATGGAACAGCGGCTTCGGTGGGGGAGGCTTCATGGGCAACCTCGTCAGCGGACTGGGTCTCGGGGCAGGGATAGGCATTGCCGAAGACATCGTCGGGGACATCTTCAATTCCTTCTGATCTATCCTAGAATGGATTACGATTGTCCGGGGAAAAAAATGAAGGAAAAAACGGGCTGGAATCTCGAAGAAATCGACTTCGGCATCCTGAGAAGGGATATGGTTGAAAAAGATGAACGTCTTTTCTACCTGCTCGCATCCGCATCCTTCGTCGAGATTCTTTCCGAAGTCTATACCGGCAATCTGATCGAACATTACGACGGCAATCACGAGGCCGTCCTTTGGCTCAAGGAAACATGGCAGAAAGAGGAAGTGCAGCACGGGCAATCGCTGAAGCGCTACGTGCAGGCAGTCTGGCCGGAATTCGACTGGGAAAGGAGCTATTCGGGATTCGCTCGCGAATACGGCGAGCTTTGCTCGATGGACAATCTCGAAGCGAGCCGCGCCCTGGAGATGGTCGCGCGCTGCGTCGTCGAGACGGGCACTTCCACACTCTACCGCTGCCTTTACGATCATGCGGAAGAGCCCCTGCTGAGGGAGATTCTCTGCAACATCAAATCAGATGAAGTCAGGCATTATTCGAAATTCAGGAAGCTCTTCATCGAGCACAACAGGACGGAAAAAAGAGGCGCGATGCCCGTATTCCGGGTCATCCTGAAGCGCATGGCGGAAATCCATGGGGAAGACGGCTACATCGCGTTCAAGCACGCCTATCTCTGCCGGAGCGGCAAGCCGGAAAATCTCGAAAAAGAGTGGGCGAAATTCAGGAAAAGCCTGAATACGCTGATGCTTCGCCATTATCCCATCAGCATGGCGGTCGAGATGATTCTTTCGCCTGTGCCGCTTTCAATCCGCCTGAAGAAGCCTCTCGAGAAAATGCTGGTGGGATTTGCCAAGTTCACGCTTTCCGGTCTTGCCCATCTTCAGGGCAAAGCTACTTCCTGAAAAGCCAGAAAATCAGTGAAAGAAGCAGGGAGATGAGGATGCTGGTCGTGATCGGAAAATAGAACCCGAAGCCCTTTTTCTCGATGCTGATGTCGCCGGGGAGATGGCCCAGACCAAGCCTTGCGATCCAGGGCCACAACAGCCCTATCAGAACCAGGATCGCGCCAGCGATGATCAGCCATCTCGCCATCTTTCAGAACCCCGCAAGACGGGGAATGCAAAACTTACTTGGGATTGTTTCCGGAAAACAGAATCATCAGTGCTATCACCACGAAAGGGGTGAAGAGTACATAAAAACCGTAGCTGTTCATCGTATCTTGCATTGCCAGTTCCTCCGAAGTGTTTAGCAGATTTATTTGCGTACAGGGAAGGCGAATGATTCCCAGTAACACTGGGAGTATATCACCGTTTCGACGAAAATCGCGACGAATTTTACTGATACCTGAGCGCATCGATGGGTTTGAGTCTTGCCGCTTTCCTGGCCGGATAGAATCCGAAGAAAACCCCGACCCCTGCCGCCACCATGAAAGCCATCAGTATCGATACCCCGGTCACCACCACAGTCAACTGGGCGAACCGGTTGACTGCATATGCCCCGCCGACGCCGAAAAACACGCCTATGGTGCAGCCCGCGATCGAGATGATCACCGCTTCGAGCAGAAACTGCATCAGGATGTCCCGCCGCCTCGCTCCGATCGCCATCCTGATGCCGATCTCCCGTGTCCGCTCCGTCACCGAGACCAGCATGATGTTCATGATGCCTATTCCGCCCACGAGCAGCGATATCGAGGCAATCGCCCCGAGCATCATCGACATCGCCTGTGTCGCCTGGGCTGCGGTATTGGCCAGCGCAGTCAGATTCCTGATCGAGAAGTCGTCATCCCGCCCGGCCTGGATGTGATGCCGCTGCCTCAGAAGCGCAGTCATCTGCTTTTCGGCGAGCGGCATCGCAGCGGCTGAACTTGCCTGGGCCATGATAAAGCGCACCGAGCCCTGGAACTGGGTGCCGAAAAGCTTCCTCTGCGCCGTCGTCACCGGGATCAGGATGGTATCGTCCTGGTCCCGTCCGTCCAGGCTCTGCCCCTTTGCCCCCAGCACCCCGACCACGAGATAGGGACTCTGATTGATCCTGATGGTCTTGTTGACCGGGTCGTCATTGCCGAAAAGATTTTCCACCACGGTCTGGCCGAGAATCGCCACCCTGGTCGCTGAACGAACATCCGAATCGGTGAAGGGTACGCCCCTGGCGATGGTCCAGTTTCGCACGGCGAGAAAGGCAGGGGTTGTGCCGTAAACAGAAGTGCTCCAGTTGTTCGAGCCGTAGACAACCTGTGCGATGCCCGGCACTGCCGGGGCGACGGCTGAAATCTCCGGCAATTCTGATATCGCCTGCGCATCGGCCACGGTAAGCGTCGGAGTGGCTCCAGAACCCATCCTCAAGCCGCCGCTCGTCGACGAGCCGGAGAGGATGATGAAGAGATTGCTGCCCATCGAGGCAATCGACTGCTCGACTGAATACTGGGCGCCCTGGCCGATGGCGAGCATCAACACTACCGCCCCCACGCCGATCACCATGCCGAGCATGGTGAGGAAAGTGCGCAGCCTGTTCGCCTCCATCGCCCGCCAGGCTTCGACCAGCATCTGTCCGGTCATGCATGCGCCTCCGATACTTCGCCGTCGTAGATGAGATTGCCGTCCATGAATTTCACGAGGCGTTTGGCATAGGCCGCGATATCAGGCTCATGCGTCACCAGCACGATGGTGATCCCTTCCTCGTTGAGCGCCCTGAAGAGATGCATGATCTCGTTGCTCGTTCTGGTGTCGAGATTCCCAGTCGGCTCGTCAGCCAGGATCAGCTTCGGTCGGTTGACGAGCGCGCGCGCGATGGCAACCCGCTGCTGCTGCCCGCCGGATATCTGGTTGGGAAACGATTTTGCAAATTTTTCCAGCCCCACCTTCCTGAGCATGTCGTTTGCCCGGGAAATCCGCTCGCTTTTCCGGACATTGCAGTAGACAAGCGGGAGCGCCACATTGTCTTCCAGGCTTGCGCGAGGCAGCAGGTTGAATCCCTGGAAGACGAAGCCGATCACCTCGTTCCTGAGCTTTGCAAGAAGATCAGGGTTCAACTTGGCGACATCCCTGCCGTTCAGGACGTATCTCCCCGTCGTCGGCATGTCGAGGCAGCCCAGGATATTCATGAAGGTCGACTTGCCCGACCCTGAAGGCCCCATCACCGCAACGAATTCCCCTTGACCGATCTCGAGATCGATCCCTTTCAGCACCGGAACAGGACCTGCATCCGTTTCATATTCCTTGAAGAGCCCCTCCGCCCTGATCACCTGGTCCATCAGAACATTCTCATCCTGAATGTGCTCTGCGATCCTTCCCCTTCGGACTTCATCTCTCCCGTGACCAGCAGATCCCCTTCATGAATATTCCCTTCCACAATCTCCGTCATCCTGTTGTCCGTGATCCCGGTCTTCACCGCAACTGCCTCCAGCTTCTGGTTCCTGATCAGGTAGATGAGGCTCAGCCCCGCCTTCGGCTTCTTCTCCCCCTTAGGCTTGAATCTGAGGGCGGAATTGGGAACAAGCAGCACATTCCTTTTCTGGGCTGTCACGACATTGACATAGGCCGTCATCCCCGGCTTCAGGATCTGTTCGGGATTGTTTACCGAAACCACCACATCGTAGGTCACGACATTCTGCTGAACGGTGGCATTGAGCCTGACCTGGGAAACCTTGCCCTCGAAAAACCTTCCGGGAAAGGCATCCACGGTGAAATGCACAGCCTGCCCCACTCTGACATGACCGATGTCCGCCTCGGCATAGCTCGAATCGATCTGCATGTTGCGAAGATCCTGCGCGATCCTGAAAAGCGTCGGCGTCTGGAAACTTGCCGCCACGGTCTGCCCGACGTCGACCTGCCTGTCTATCACCACGCCCGATACGGGGGAACGGATGATCGAGTAATTCAGGTTGGTCCTGTCCCTGGCAAGCTGGGCAGCCGCGAGATCGATCTGGGCCTGGGCAGATTTTCTTGCCTGAGTCGCGGTATCCATGTCCTGCCTGGCGATATAGCCCGCCTTGTACAGTTCGGAAGCCCTGGATTCGTTGGCCTTGTCGAGTTCGAAGGTCGCCCTGGCATTGGCGAGATTCGCCTCGCTCTGGCCAACCTGAGCCTTGAACAGCGCAGGATCGAGTTCTGCCAGGATCTGCCCCGCCTTCACATGATCGTTGTAGTCGGCATAAAGATGCGCCACTGTCCCGGATACCTGGGTACCGACATTGACCAGGATCACGGGATTCAACGTGCCGTTTGCAGAAACCGTCTCGGTCACATCCCCCCGCTCGATTTTCTCCGTCTGGTAAAGCGCCGCGAGCGGCACGACCCTGTTCGCCCGCCAGGCGTAATAACCCAGCCCGAGGATCAGGGCAAGGAACACCAAAATGATGATCTTGTTTCGCATCTATTCTGCTTTCTTCGGGATTTCGGTCAGCACGCCGACTGCCTGGGCGAGCGCCGCCTTGTCCATCTGCCAATTGTATATCGCCTGAACACGCTGTTGCCTTGCATTGGCAAGCGCCGCCTCAGCCGTCAGAAGATCCGTGATCAAACCCACTCCCGCCTTGTATCTGCCCATTTGCAGCTTCTCCGATTCGGTCGCGCTCTGGAGCAGAACGGAAGTCGATTTCAGCGCATCGGTCGCCGTCACCAGCGTCTGGTAGGCTTTCCACACGTCAAGCGAAACCTGCATCGCGATCTTGTCACGCGAGGCTGAAGATGCCTCGACCTGGGCCTGGGCTGCCCTGATCTGGTAGGTGGTATTGAATCCCGTGAAGAGCGGCATGTTGACGGTCACGCCGAAGGAAGTGCTCCTGTAGGGGTCGTAAATGCTGGAATGCGTATAGTTCTGCCCGACATTCAGCGTGATGGTCGGCATCCCTGAAGCGGCGGCCGCATCGACGCTCGCTTTCGCGGCGGCAAGCTGCGCCTCTGCTGCCTTGAGATCGGGCCGGGCGCGCTTCGCCTCATCTATCAGCCGCTTGAGATCCCGCTCGAAATGCTCGTCTGGCGAGATGCCCGGCGGGAGAATTTCGAGCGGATGATCGGCATCCATCCCCATGGTATTCGCCAGCACGCCTTCGGCTGTCTTCTCGTTTCCCTGCGCCGTGACCCTGTTGAGCACGGCCTGCTGATAGGCGGTCTTTGCCTGGAGTTCGTCAGCGAGCGTCGCCGTCCCTATCTTTCGCCTTGTCGAGGCCGCATTCAGCCCCTCCAGGCTCGACTTTTCCGATAGAAGCGCGGAATCGACAGAAGCCTGATTGGCAAAAAGTCCGTAATAGGCCTGAACGGCGGAGAGGAACACGCTCTGTATGGTCGCATCCCTGGTCTCGTTCAAGGCGACCAGCGTCTGTCTGGCATTCTCGAGATTGGCATTTCTTGCGCCGAAATCGTATAGCAGGTAGGAAAGCGAAAGCGTCGTCCCGGTCTGGCTGAAAAATGAACTGCTGGCACCCTGAAGCCTGTCCAGGATGGAGGAATTCCTGGTCTCGCTGGACGCGATATTGGCATTCAGCGTCGGCAAATAAGCGCTTTCGGCGACCCCGACCTGGGCCGCCTGGACCCTGGCATTCGCCCACGCAGCCCGCGTTTGAGGATTATTGCACAGCGCACGCTCGACGACGTCAGCCAGGGACAACGCACCATGGCCATCATAGGTGAAGCTGCATGGCGAGGCCGCCGTCATGTTTTCGGTCGAAAAGGGGTCATCGAGTCCCGACGCCTGCGCCCCCCGGCAGAAAAAGAAGGCCAGGACTATCCAGATTCTGATGTTCATTCCCTATTTAGACTGGTATCCGCTCTATTTGATCATCATAATGTAAACAGGATATGTCAAAAGCGGATTTTTGTAACCAGATGGATTTCTCCTTCGCCCAGGGAAACGGCCTCGAGCATCTTCCCGCCTTCGTCAAGAGCCTAGGCATCGGGCTCCTGATCGGTCTCGAGCGGGAAAGAAGCCCTGCCGCCAAGGCAGGGCTCAGAACCTTCGCGCTGGTCTCGCTTTTCGGCACGATCTCGGGGCTCCTCTCCGACGAAACGAAATCCCCCTGGATCCTTTTCGCGGGAGTCTTGATCGTCGGATTCATGACGGTTGCAGCCTATCTCAGGGAAAGAAATCCGGAAGGCGATCCGGGGACGACCACAGTCGCAGCGATCATCATCTGCTACGGACTGGGCGCGCTGGTCTGGTACGGCTATGCCACGCTTGCCGTGATGCTAGCCATCACCACCACCATCCTGCTCTATTACAAGAGCGAACTCAAAGGCCTCACGCAAAGCCTGACAAGGCGTGACCTGATCTCAATGCTGCAGTTTTCGGTTCTGACCTTCATCATCCTGCCCGTTCTTCCGGACAGGAACTACGGCCCCTACCTTGCGCTCAACCCCCATCAGATCTGGCTCATGGTGGTATTGATCTCCGGCATCAGCCTTTCGGGGTACATCGCGCTTCGCATCGTCGGGGAGCGCCACGGCGCCCCGCTGCTCGGACTGCTCGGGGGACTCGTGTCGAGCACCGCGACAACCCTTGCCTATGCTCGCAACAACAGGGAAAACCCCAGGATCATGCAGCTTGCCGTCGTGGTCATCCTGCTCGCCAACCTGATGGTGCTGGCGAGGCTCTCCGTCGTCTGCGCGATCGTTTCCCCTGCCATCCTGCCGATCCTTCTTCCCATCCTCGGAACAGGCCTGCTGTTCGGGCTCGCAAGCGCAGCCTACTGGTATGGAAAGCTTCTCGAAAAAAGCGCGACGGTCATGCCCCGGATCGGCAATCCCGCGGAAATACGCGCAGCGCTCGGATTTGGGCTGCTCTACGCCATCGTGCTGTTCTGTTCGGCATGGATTTCAGACTATTCCGGAAGCCGCGGCCTCTACGGCGTTGCGCTGATTTCAGGACTCACCGATGTCGACGCCATCACGCTTTCCAGCCTAAGGCTGATGTCGCTTGGAAAGCTGGCCTCGCTCGATGCCGCCACAGCCATCAGCCTCGCACTGCTTTCCAACATCGCCTTCAAGCTCGGACTGGTCTTTTTCATAGGCGGCAGCACGCTGGGAAAACGCTGTTCAGGCGGGATGCTCGCGGTGGCCGTAGGCGTCATTTCCGCCCTGATCCTGATGCATTATGTATAATGTAAGATTTGTGTCACTGGAAACATCATGGAAGCTGAAAGACTCAACGCGATTTCCAACCGCCTGCACGACCTGAGGAGCCGGGAAGCCCAACTACGGGGGTATCTTTGACTTCGATGCCAAGGAAGAAAGGCTGACGGAAGTCACGAGACTCGCCGAGGATCCGGCGGTATGGGAAGATCCGAAGAAGGCGCAGGAGCTCGGCAAGGAGAAGAAGGCGCTGGAAGAAGTCGTCGACAACCTGAAAAGAATAGACCGGTCCCTAGGGGATGCGCTGGCCCTTTTCGAAATGGCGGAAGCCGAAGGGGATGACGAAACGCTGGAAAGCCTGGGGACGGACGCCCTGGAGATCGAGAAATCGGTCGAAGCGCTGGAATTCAGGCGAATGTTCGCCAATCCCATGGATCCGAACAACTGCTTCATCGACATCCAGGCAGGCTCGGGGGGAACCGAGGCGCAGGACTGGGCTTCCATGCTCGAGCGCATGTATCTGAAATATTGCGAAAGGCGCGGCTTCAAGGTCGAAGTGCTCGAGGAGTCCGAAGGGGAAGTCGCTGGAATCAAGAGCGCGACGCTCAAGGTCGGGGGAGAATATGCCTACGGCTATCTCAGGACCGAAACAGGCGTGCACCGACTGGTGCGGAAATCCCCCTTCGACTCGGGAAACCGCCGCCATACCTCGTTCGCAAGCGTTTTCGTCTATCCGGAAGTCGACGATTCGATCGAGATCACGATCAACCCTGCAGACCTCAGAATAGACACATTCAGGGCATCCGGCGCGGGCGGGCAGCACATCAACAAGACGGATTCAGCAATCCGCATCACCCATCTTCCCACCAACATCGTGGTGCAGTGCCAGAACGACAGGTCGCAGCACAAGAACAAGGCCGAAGCGATGAGCATGCTGAAGGCGAAGCTTTACGAAGCCGAGCTCAGGAAAAAGAACGAGGAGAAACAGGCTCTTGAAGAATCGAAGAGCGACATAGGCTGGGGACACCAGATCAGATCCTATGTGCTGGATCAGTCCAGGATCAAGGACCTTCGCACCAATCACGAGGTGGGCAATACCCAGGCCGTTCTGGACGGCGACCTGGACGATTTCATTTCGGCGAGCCTCAAGCAGGGCGTTTAACGGGCTGCTGAAAAAGGTCATGAGCGCAGTCGGGACCAGGAGAAAAATGACGAAATGGGTCTGGCAGGGATGGGCGTTTTTTTGCCCAACTCGCAAAAAGTGCAGTTTACAGATCGTAGGAGCATTTTGAGCCATTTTTCAACGCCATAATGACAAACGCAATCGTTTTACAGTAGCCTGTTAACGGGAGAAAACCATGTTCAAGCATATTCTACTGCCTACAGACGGCTCCGAACTCGCGGAGGAAATCGTCAGAAAAGGCGTGGAATTTGCAAGAATGATCGGCGCCGCCGTGACCGGATTCCATGTCGCGGAAGAGCATGCTACCCTCTTCTCCCTGCAGGATGTCCGCTATTCGGATTCGAACATGGCGGTGCACATGGAGAACAGCGTGCTTGAGACCGCGATCCAGGCCATGTCTTTCGTCGAGTCCGCTGCGAACGATGCAGGCGTGGATTGCACCTGCTACTGTACCCGAGACCAGAGCATTCCTGAAGCGATAGTCAGGGTCGCGAAAGCGCGGAACTGCGACCTCATCTGGATGACTTCGAGCGGGAAAAAGGGATTCCCAGGCTTTCTTGCCGAAAACAACGCGGAAGAAGTGTTGAACGGCTGCGACATCCCCGTCATGCTATTCCGCCATCCCGAGGACTGAATCGAATGCCGGGCGAACTGGCCGGAAAATTCTATGCCGCCGTCGAGAAGATGCCGGCATTTCCCAAGAGCGTGCAGAAGATCCTGGCATTGTCGAGGAACATCGATTGTTCGCCAAGGGAAGTCGCATCGGTCGTCGAGAGCGATCCGGTCATGGCTGCAAAGGTCCTGAAAGCGCTCAATTCCCCCTACTACCCTGTTCCCGGCAGAATCACCTCCATAGACCGCGCAATCGCCTACCTCGGCTTCAACACGATCAAGAATCTTGCGCTGGGCATCGCCTCCATGGGCATGCTTCCCAGGCAGAACAAAGCCTGCCTCGACATGCATCAGTACCTGCTTCATTCCCTTTACGTGGCAGGTGTGGCCAAGCTCCTTTGCAGCAGGACCGATCCGTCAGCCGATTCGACCGATTGCCATATCGCCGGGCTGCTTCACGATTTCGGCAAGGTCGTATTCGCCCAGTACATGGCGGAAGAGTTCAGGCTCGCCCTCGATCTTTCGAAAAACGAAGCGATTCCCCTGCATCTCGCCGAAAGACAAATCCTGGGCACAGACCATTGCCGTATGGGATCGCTGCTCGCGGAAAAATGGCAGCTTCCGGACTCCATCGTGCAAGCCATGCGATACCACCACGACGCCGGCATTCACGGCTCGAGCATTCTGGATTGCGTGATCTCGGCGAATCATCTCTGCAAGAAGAAAGGGCTCGGCTTTTCGGGCAACGCGCTCTTCGAAGAGCAGCCTGCGGCCGAATCCATCATTTCGGAAGAGGACATCAAGAAAATCCGCGAGGAAACAGCGCTATTTTTGAATCTGGGAGCCCCTTCGTGAAGATCAAGTTCTGGGGAGTGCGCGGCTCCATTCCCGTTCCCGGCGCCAGGACCGTCAGATACGGCGGCAACACGACCTGCATCGAAATCCGCACCGACACGAATGACCTCATCATCCTCGATGCCGGCACGGGGATCTATCAGCTTTCCCAGTCGCTGCTCGGGCAAATGCCGGTCGATGCCAACCTTTTCATCACGCACAGCCACTGGGATCACATCCAGGGCCTCCCCTTCTTCATACCGCTCTTCATTCCCGGGAATCGCCTCAAGATACACGGCTCGTACGACGTCGTTTCGAACCGGGGCGTGGAACAGGTGATGGCCATCCAGCTGCAGTACAGCTTTTTCCCGATCAGGGAAGCAGAACTGAAAGCCGGTATAGAATATGCCACGCTCGCCCCTGGAATCCCGGTAAAGGTCGGCCGATCCCTGGTCACGCCTATCCTCCTCAACCATCCGGTCGTGAATTTCGGCTACCGCATAGACTGCGAGGGAAAATCCGTATTCTTCACCGGCGACCACGAACCCCATCAGAACATCTATTCTGCCGAAGACGAAGGCGCTATCGAATACGGCCGGATCATCAGGGAAAGAGAGGCCGCCATTCACAACGCGATCAGGGGAGTGGATGTCGTCATCGCCGATTCGAGCTACACGACCGAGGAATATCCCCATAAGAAGGGATGGGGGCACGGCAGCTACGATTCGTCCATCAGCCTTGCAAGGGCAGCGGGCGCAAAGGTGCTTTATTTCACCCACCATGAACCCACCAGGAGCGACGAGGAGCTCGAAGCGATTTTCGCCTCGGTTCAGGAAAACTCCCCTTCAGAAGGCATGGAATACCGCCTTGCGATGGAAGGCGAAGGCATCGAATTCTAGGGCGTTAATACGCCCTGATTCATTTCATTTTTGAAGGCAGGCGTATTGTCTCCCCGGCGATCATGAATTCGCCATGCCCCCTGTGATGCATCGTTCTGGGCGCCTTGAGATCCTGATTCACCCACGCCTTCAACACCTCCAGAATGAAAATCCCGTAGGTCTGCACCCTGTCTATCACCCTGCATTCCAGATTGGCATAGCATTCGTCGATCAATGGCGCGGAGATCAGCGACGCCTTTTCCCTTTTCAGCGAAAAAGCCTCGAACTTGTCGATGTCTCTTCCGCTGGAATTGCCGCAGGCGACCACCTTGTCGGCCAATTCGAAGGTCGGAATGTTGATCGCGCATTCTCCGCTTTTGTCCAGAAGGCCGAAGCTGTAGTTGGCATTGCTGACCACGCAGGCGATGACAGGCGGCTCGAATTCGATCATCATGTGCCAGGACTGGGTCATGACATCCTGCGTGCCGTTCCAGGCGGTCGTGATCAGCACGACAGGCCCTGTCTCCAGCAATCCGTATACTTCATCGAGGGGAAAGTCCCGCTTCATGGCTTCCTCCAGGCGCCTCATCAGATTCCATTCTAGTCCATCCCCCAGGCTGGCAGGGGAGGCGAGCGGAATGCTATAATTTCCGTCATTTTTGAACGGATCCTTCGGGCGTTGAGGACATGGCAGAACAACAGGACGAAAACCAGATCGTGGCCGAGCGCCGCGCGAAGCTCGCGGCATTGCGCGAAAAAGGCATCGCTTTCCCGAACGATTTCGAAAGGGAGCATCTCGCAGCCGATCTCCACGGGCAATACGATTCGCTCGAAAACGACGAACTGAAGGAAAAATCGATAGAAGTCTCCGTCGCCGGCAGGATGATGCTGAAGCGGGTGATGGGAAAAGCGAGCTTCGCCACATTGCAGGACATGAGCGGAAGGATACAGCTCTACATCACCAACGACATAGCCGGAGCGGAGGCGCACGAAGCCTTCAAGCATCACGATCTCGGCGACATCCTCGGCGCGAAGGGCAGGCTCTTCAAGACCAAGACCGGCGAGCTTTCGGTAGAAGTCCGGGAAATCAGGCTGCTTTCAAAGGCGTTGCGCCCGCTGCCCGAGAAATTCCACGGCCTCACCGACCAGGAAAGCAAATACCGCTTCCGCTATCTCGACCTGATCGCGAGCGCGGAAACGCGCGATACGTTCATCGCAAGATCGAAGATCATCCAGGCGATGCGCCTGTTCTTTTCGAAAAAGGGCTACCTTGAGGTCGAAACACCGATGATGCACCCCATTCCCGGGGGCGCATCGGCGAGACCCTTCGTCACGCACCACAACACGCTGGACATGGAGCTCTACTTGAGGATAGCGCCCGAGCTCTATCTGAAGCGCCTTGTCGTGGGCGGAATGGAAAAGGTGTTCGAGATAAACAGGAATTTCAGGAACGAGGGCATGTCGACGAGGCACAATCCCGAATTCACCATGATCGAATTCTACGAAGCCTACCGGGACTACCGCTACCTGATGGATTTCACCGAAGCACTCTTCAGGGAAGTGGCATTGGCGACGCTGGGAAAGGTGCATTTCGAATATCAGGGCAAGCATCTCGATTTCGGCAAACCTTTCCAGCGCCTCACGCTTTCCCAGGCGATCAGGCAATACCATCCTGAATACAGTGAAACCGAACTCGAAAGCCGCCCCTATCTGATTTCCAAGCTCGACGAACTGGGCGCCCACTACAAGAAAACGGATGGCGTGGGGGGACTGCAGCTCTCGCTGTTCGAGGAAACGACTGAGCATCTTCTCTTCGAGCCCACCTTCATTGTCGACTACCCTGCGGAAGCCTCCCCATTGGCAAGGCGAAACGACAGGAATCCTTCCATCACCGACCGGTTCGAGCTCTTCATCGCCGGACGCGAAATCGCAAACGGCTTTTCCGAACTCAACGACCCTGAAGATCAGGCGGAAAGATTCATGGAACAGGTGAGACAGAAGGAATCGGGGGACATGGAGGCGATGCATTATGACGCCGACTATATCAGGGCGCTCGAGCATGGCCTCCCCCCTACTGCCGGAGAAGGAATCGGCATAGACAGGCTCGTCATGCTGCTGACCGACAGCCCGAGCATCCGGGACGTCATCCTCTTTCCCCAGATGCGCCCTGCCGACTAGGGCATTGAGGCGCCTCAGCCCGAGATTGCAGAAAAGCTCATCCTGAGCTCTTTCATCATGTTTTCTGCAAAATGGGGATAGGAAATGTCCAGCGCGCCCATCACCAGCCAGCCGACGATGAATGGCTGGATCAGGAAAAAAAGGATGACGAAGCCCGTTTCGAGATAAAATCTCGCCCTTCTTCCCGATCTGCGCATCTCGATCAGCCTGAAATAGACTTTCATCCCGATCTTGCGCAAGGCCACGACTTCGCTGACCATCAGGAAGAAGGCCAGCACCATGCCCGCCATCATGGTGAAATAGAGTTCAATCTTCATTCTTGCCCTCTCCTAGCGCACGCAGGTGTTCATTCGTATCGAAAGGAATTCGATCCGTCCCGACCTCTAGCTCGGTTTCTGTTCGTCGCCTATGCCTATCTCCTCGTTCAGGTAATGCTCGAGGTTGCGCTCCGGATGCTCGGGATAGCGCTCTGAAAGTACCTCGATGGACTTTATCCTGTCGAAGCGGAAATTGCGGTAGGCATTGCGCAGCTCGCACCAGGCGAGCAGCGTCCAGTGGTCTCCCCAGCCCACCATGCCCAGAGGCCACAATGTCCTGAAGGATGCTTCGCCGCTCATGTCGAGATAGCGAATTGCGATCTTCCGCTTCTCCTCGCAGGTCTTGCGAAGCAGCCCGTGAATGCCGCTTTCCGGGCGCTCGTAGGCAGGAATGCGGTAGGGCAGTCTGGAAACCGCGTTCAACATCGCAGGCGTGAGCACGGCAAGTATCTTGGATTCAGCCACCTTCGCCGCCTGCGCGAGTCCCGGATCCGTCCATGCCCGCACCATGCGGCTGCCGACCAGGAGCGCGGTGAGCTCCTCCTGCTGGAACATCAGCGGAGGAAGCTCGAAACCGGCGCGCAGCCGGTAGCCCACGCCCGCCTCTCCGTCTATGGGCACGCCGGACAGAATGAGCGCCTGCACGTCGCGGTAAACGGTGCGCACGGCGACGCCGAGATTCTCGGCGAGCGCATTAGCCGTGATCGCCGTGCGTCTGCCCTGCATCAATGTCACCAGTTGGAATAGCCGCTCCGATCTGCGCACGCCTCACCCTTCTGCAATCTCGATCTTGCTGAACTGGATCACCGGCTCAATTTCAGTGTAGTTCCGAATATCGCTCCTGAGCGCCTCGGCATGAGGCTGGAATGCAGCCATGAAATCCTCGATCGAATCGAAAAGGAAATGGCATACGGCGACAAAGGGCGGTTCAGGCCCTGTTCCCGAAAGCCCTCTTTCCACGGAAACACCCCGGTAACCGTCTTCCCCGCCCAGTCTCGCAATGGACATCGGCATGTGTTTCTCGAGATAGTAATCCATGTCGAAGCGGCCCCGGTTAGGGTAGAGTATGCTGACCCTGATCATCGAATTTCCTCCCATTATGCGCCGATCGGCTTGTAATCGGCCAGTTCGGCCTCGATGCCCAATGATTCACGATGGTCCATTCGCCTTGATCGCTCTCGGAGAGGCTGCGGAACCGGAATCCGGGCTGGCGCAAAACCCATTCGTTGATCTTTTCGCTGACCGAGAGCCACTCAGCCTTCCCTTGCCTTCCTTCAGGCGAAATCGCATGATTGTGATTGTATCTGACATTTCGTTCTCCCAGGTTGAGCCGGCACACCCGGCAGCAGAATATTAAATGCAGGCTGCTGACAGCGTGATGGCAGCAGTTTTTCGCTGTTCAGAAAGCGCTCGGATTTCCCCCGATTGCCACCGAACCTGCCGCTGCGCTAATATCGGTACATGGAAAAGATTGAAATACCGATCGAGGGCATGCATTGCGTGAACTGCGCAGCAAGGGTCGAAAAAGCCCTGAACGCAGTCGAAGGGGTCAAGGCGAATGTCAATTTCGCCAATGAAAAAGCCTACGTCGAATACGACCCGGAAAAGGCCTCTCCGGAAAAAATCGTCGATTCAGTGCTGAAAGCAGGTTTCAAAGTCCCTAGGGAAACGGTGAATCTCTCCATCTCGGGCATGCATTGCGCGAACTGCGCCCTCACCGTGGAAAAGGCATTGAAGACCATCGAGGGAGTCGATGCCTATGTCAATTTCGCTTCCGAAAAGGCGCATGTCAGCTTTCCAAGGGACACCGTTTCGATCGCGAAGCTGGTCGAGACAGTCAGAAAGGCAGGATACGGCGCTTCCCCTGCAAAAACGGAAGATCGGAAGAGCCGCGAAGAAGCCTACAGAAAGGATTTCAGGCTTTTTCTCTTTTCGGCCATGCTCACTCTTCCCCTTCTTCTGCACATGGCAGGCATCCCTATTCCCAGATTGACACAGCTGATCATCGCCACCCCCGTTCAGTTCTGGGTGGGAAGGCGCTTCTACGAAGGCGCCTATCATGCATTGAGAGGGAAAAGCGCGAACATGGACGTGCTGGTCGCGCTCGGAACGAGCGTGGCCTATTTCTTCAGCGCCATCGTGACCCTTTTCTCGCTCGATCTTCATGTCTATTTCGAGGCAGGCGCTGCGGTCATTACCCTTGTCCTGATGGGGAAGATGCTGGAAGGGCGGGCAAAGGGCAAGACGACCGGGGCCATTGAGGAACTGGTGAAGCTTCAGCCGAAAACAGCCCATGTCGAAAGAAACGGGGAAATCCTCGACATCGAGGCTGCCATGATCGAAGTCGACGATGTCTTCCTCGTCAAGGCAGGCGAAAGCATCCCGGTCGACGGCGTCGTCGTCGAAGGTGATTCGTCCACTGACGAATCGATGCTGACGGGAGAGAGTATCCCTGTCGAAAAGCAGACGGGAGCGAGGGTTTATGCGGCGACGATCAACCAGACAGGATCGTTGAAATGCCGCGCCACGGGCGTGGGTGAACACACCCAGCTTGCCGCCATCATCAGGCTGGTCGAGGAAGCGCAGGGCTCGAAGGCGCCGATCCAGCGGCTTGCGGACAAGGTCTCGGGAATCTTCGTGCCTGCCGTCGTCACCGTCGCCCTCATCACCTTCGCAGGCTGGTGGATCGCAGGAAAGCCCATGTCCGGGCTGATCGATGCGGTTGCCGTTCTCGTCATTGCCTGCCCCTGTGCGCTGGGGCTCGCCACGCCGACTGCAATCATGGTGGCAATCGGAAAAGGGGCGAAAGCGGGAATACTGGTGAAGGATGCGCGAGCGCTCGAACAGGCGGAGAAGATCGAAATCCTTGTCCTCGACAAGACAGGCACGCTCACGGAAGGCAAGCCTTTCGTCAGCCGCATCGAGGCGAATGCGCTTTCTAAAAACGAACTCCTCGCCATCGCCATGGCGCTGGAATCGGGTTCGGAACATCCTGTCGCGAAAGCTGTTCTTGCGAAGGGAAAGGAAATGGGCATTTCTCCTCTTGAGGCGAAGGAATTCATGGCGATCCCGGGAGGCGGCGTGACTGCAGTGATAGGGGACTCGAGATACTATGCGGGATCGCCTTCCTTTCTTCTCGATAAGGGAATCAGGATCGGGAACCCGGGAAAACAGGAAACGCTGGTCGGGATCGCTCGGGAATCCGAATGGATAGGAACGCTCGGCGTCTCCGACAGACTGAGGCCGACCTCGGAAAAGGCCGTTTCACGCCTCAAATCCATGGGGATAGAAATCGTCATGATGACGGGAGACAATCCAGAAACGGCAAAGGCGATCGCTTTTCAGGCAGGAATAGAAAAATACCTTGCCAGTGTGCTTCCCCAGCAAAAGGCATCGGAAGTCTCGAAACTGAAGTCAGAAGGGAAGATCGTCGCCATGGCGGGAGACGGCATCAACGACGCGCCTGCGCTGGCAGCTTCAAACGTGAGCTTCGCCATCGGATCGGGTTCCGGCATCGCCATCGAGGCTGCGGATATCACGTTGATGGGAAGCGATCTTTCAGGCGTGGCCGATGCGATTTCTCTTTCCAGGGCGACATTGAAAAAAATCCGACAGAATCTCTTTTTCGCCTTCTTCTACAACGTGATCGGCATCCCGCTCGCGGCCCTGGGATTTCTCAACCCGGTGATTGCAGGGGCCGCAATGGCGATGAGTTCGGTTTCCGTGGTCAGCAATTCGCTGCTTCTTAGGCGATGGAAAAAAGCCTGAGCGTCAGTGCCAGAACTCCCACCAGGGGCCCTTCTGCTTTGTGGTCACGACCCTCTCTTTCCATTTAGGATAGGTCTTGTCGAGCACCCGATTCGCATCGTCCCTCAGCTTGTTCATCCCGAGCTTGTCGTAGGATTTCACCATGTCGATCAGCGCATTTTCCGTGGCGGGCGTGTCAGGATATTCGGTCAGGACCTTCTGCGCCCGGTTGACGGCTGCGACATAGGCCCCCCGCCTGTAATAGTAGTCCGCGACATGGATCTCGTGCATGGCGAGCAGATTGGCCAGATACTGCATTCTCTTCCTCGCGTCCGGCGCATACTTGCTGTACGGGAAACGGGTGACCAGCGACTTGAAGGCGTCGAAGGCGTCGGTCGAAGATTTCGGATCGCGCTGGCTCATGTCCTTGCCGACCATCGAGGAGATCACCCCCGTTTCGCCGATGAAATTGGCAATCCCCTTCATGTAATAGGCATAATCCACCGCCGGGCTGTTGGGATGGTACTTGATGAAGCGGTCTGCTTCGGCAATCGCGGAAGCCGAATCGTCGTTCTTGAAATAAACGTAAATGAGTTCGAGCTGCGCCTGCTGCGCGTAGATTCCGTAAGGAAAGCGAGCCTCGAGCTTCTCGAGATAGTCGGTCGCCTTGACGTAATTTTCGTCGTCTATCTCGGCTTTCGCTTCCTTATAAAGCCTGCTCACTGACCAGGTTTCTGACTCGTCCTTGCTGTAGTCGGGCAGAAGGCTGCATCCGGCTATCGTCAGGGCGAGAATTAAGGCTAAACTATGTCTCATGGAAAATCCTGTCGGAAAACCTGAAGATTATACCCCAAACTCGCCCGGACCAACGGGAATCCATTTCGTCATCCCGATGCAGCTTGCCGGAACGAGGCTGGATCAGGCGCTCGCAAAACTCGCGCCCGAGTTTTCAAGAAGCAGGCTTCAATCCTGGATCGCCGACGACAAGGTGAGGCTGGATGGAAAAGCCTGCATAGCCAGGCAGAAGGTCTGGGGAGGAGAATCTATCGAAATCGAGGCGACTCCTGTCATCGAGACGCCCGATCTTCCCGAGGAAATCCCGCTCCATGTGGTTTTCGAGGACGATAGCCTGATCGTCATAGACAAACCCGCAGGGCTCGTCGTTCACCCCGGGAGCGGCAACCGCGAAGGCACGCTGCTCAATGCCCTGCTCCATCATGCCCCGATGCTCTCTTCCATACCCAGGGCGGGGATCGTTCATCGCCTCGACAAGGAAACCAGCGGGCTCATGGTCGTGGCGAAGACCCTTCCCGCTCAGACCAGCCTCGTTCGCCAGCTCCAGGATCGCAGCGTGAAGCGGCTGTATGTCGCGCTTGTCCACGGCATCATTGAAAGGGATGGAACGGTCGACGCGCCCATAGGCAGGCATCCTGCCCACAGAACGAAAATGGCCGTCGCGAGAAACGGGAAATCGGCGAGAACCCATTACCATGTCCTGAAAACGTTCGCAGCATGCACCTTGATCGAATGCGCCCTGGAAAGCGGCAGGACGCATCAGATCAGGGTGCACATGCAGCATATCGGGCATCCGTTGGCAGGCGATCCGGTATACGGCAAGAAACCCCTTCCATCGGTAAATGCTTCCCTCCTTTCAACATTCAGGAGGCAGGCCCTTCATGCAAGAAAGCTTTCCTTCGTCCATCCAGAGAGCGGAAAATGCGTTGAATTCGAATCGAATCTGCCGGAAGATCTCGAAAGACTCCTGGAAAAGCTCTCATGAATTTCATTTGCCCAGAGTGGCCCGTCCCCGCAAAAGTCAGATCGCTGATCACGACAAGGCATGGCGGCGTGAGCCTTCCTCCATTCGACACCTTCAATCTCGGCATCCATGTCGGTGACGAAGCGGAACACGTCATGGCAAACAGGAAAAGACTGCTCGCTCATCTTCCCGACATGCCGAAATGGCTCAACCAGGTTCATGGCAGAAAAGTCGTCGATCTCGACAATGAAGCTGTCTTGGAAGGCGACGCAGCCTTCACCAGAAAAACGAATGTCGTCTGCGCGATATTGACAGCCGACTGCCTTCCCGTGCTCTTTTCCGGCAAAGACACGGTGGGCGCCGCGCATGCCGGATGGCGCGGACTTGCGGCCGGGATACTGGAGGAAACTGTGCTGAAGATGGGCGGGGCCGAACAGGCCTACCTGGGACCTGCCATAGGGCAGAATGCATTCGAGGTCGGCGAGGAAGTGCTGGAAGCCTTCCCTGGAGAGCGCTCGGCGTTCGTGAAGCGAACAAGATGGCATGCCGACCTCTACCGGATCGCCAGAATGAAGCTCGAGAGCATCGGAGTGAAGCAGATCCATGGCGGAAACTACTGCACTTTTGACGAGGCTTCCCGATTCTATTCCTACAGGCGGGAAGGGAAAACAGGCAGGATAGGCTCATTCATCTGGCTTGAAGATTGAGCATTGTATATAATGGAGAATTTCCTCGAAGAACGACATGTCAGTCTTATCCTGGATCGTGACGACGAGCACCGTAGGGGGGCTTGCGAGCCTCTTGCTCGCGGGATCCTTCGCCTTGAGCCTCTCGGCAACATGGGTGCCGATGCTGGTGAGCTATGCGGTGGGCGCGCTTCTCGGCGCAGCGTTTCTCGAAATCCTGCCGGAAGCCTTCAGGCTCACGAAAAATCCCGGCATGATGACCGCCACCATCCTCTTCGGGATCATGCTCTTTTTCATCCTGGAAAAGCTGGTGCTCTGGCGCCACTGCCACAACGAGCATTGCGAAGCGCATGAATCGCACGATCACGGCAGAAGCGGCCTCATGATCATGATCGGCAACACCTTCCACAATTTCGTCGACGGCATCCTGATCTCGGCGGCCTTTTTGAGCGACATCCATCTCGGGCTCGTCACGGCGATCGCCATCATCGCCCATGAGATCCCCCAGGAAGTCGGGGATTTCATGATTCTGCTTCATTCAGGCTATACCAAGCGGCAGGCCATCCTTTTCAATGTGGCTTCGAGCGGAGCGACGCTGATAGGCGGCGTGCTCGCCTATTCCATCCTGCAATCCATGCAGAATCTGATTCCTTCGCTTCTTGCGCTCGCCGCCTCCTCGATGATTTACGTTTCGGTCGCCGACCTCATTCCCGGGCTGCACAAGCGCACCGAAATCCATGCCACGATACAGCAGGTCGTGCTGATTTCCCTCGGCATAGGTTCCATCCTCGTGGCTGGGCTCCTTGCAGAATGAGCCAGGCTTTTATTTCATGTTAAATTTTCATTCCAAATGTCCACCCCTAAAATAGGCTTCGTCTCCCTCGGCTGCCCGAAAGCGCTCGTCGATTCAGAACATCTCCTTTCCAGGCTCAAGGCGGAAGGCTATGCCATTTCTCCCGACTATCAGGATGCCGACATGATCGTCGTCAACACCTGCGGATTCATCGAAAGCGCAGTCGATGAATCGCTGGACGCGATCGAGGAAGCGCTGAACGAGAACGGCCGCGTGATCGTCACCGGATGCCTGGGGGCAAGGGGGAAAATCGTCAAGGAGGCCTATCCCGAAGTGCTGGCCGTGACCGGGCCCCATGCGCTCGAGGAAGTGATGCAGGCCGTGCACGAGCATCTGCCCAAGCCTCACGATCCGTTCGTCGATCTCATCCCCCCTCAGGGGATCAGGCTCACCCCCAGGCATTACGCCTATCTCAAGATATCAGAGGGATGCAACCACAAGTGCACCTTCTGCATCATTCCCTCGATGAGGGGGAATCTCGTCAGCCGCCCCATGGGCGAGATACTGAAGGAAGCGGAAAACCTGGTGAACGCGGGGGTCAGGGAGCTTCTCGTCATTTCACAGGATACCAGCGCCTACGGCCTGGATCTGAAATACAGCACGGGATTCGTGAACGGGCGCCCGGTGAAGACCAACATGAATTCGCTGGCAAGCGAACTCGGCGATCTCGGGGTATGGGTGAGGCTCCATTACGTCTATCCCTATCCGCATGTGGACGACGTCATTCCCCTGATGGCCGAAGGAAAAATCCTACCCTATCTCGACGTTCCGTTCCAGCACGCGAGCCCAAGGATACTGAAGCTCATGAAGCGGCCTGGAAACAGCGAAAACACCCTGGAGCGGATCAGGAAATGGCGGAGCATCTGTCCCGAGATCGCTATACGCAGCACCTTCATCGCCGGTTTTCCCGGCGAAACCGAAGAAGATTTCGAGCGCCTTCTCGATTTCCTGAGCGAAGCCGAACTGGACAGGGTGGGATGCTTCCCCTATTCCCCTGTCGAGGGCGCAAAGGCGAACGACCTTCCGGACCCTGTTCCCGAGGAATTGAAGGAGGAGCGCGTCGAGCGCCTGATGATGCGCCAGTCCGAAATCAGCACAGACAAACTCAGGAACAGGATAGGCAGCGAAATCGAAGTGCTGATAGAGGAGAACGACGGGGAAACGGCGATAGGCAGGAGCAGGTTCGATGCCCCGGAGATAGACGGACTGGTCTATGTCGCAAATGGCGCGAAGCTCAAGACCGGGGATTTCTCGAGAATCAGGATCGTCGACGCTGACGAGCACGACCTGTGGGGTGAAATCGCTTGAAAGCGCTCCTTCTCATTTTTCTGGCCCTTGTTCCGATTGTTGCGCAAAGCGCGAAACATCATCCGGAACCCGGGATTCTGCGTGACTTCGCATCCTTTGATCCGGAAGAAAAGCTGGCCTTCTTGCTCGAGATGCCAAAGGGCGCCGATCTCGACGAAGCGATTTCGGGATCGGTCTATGCCGAATCCATGATCCCCTGGGCAGCAAAAAAGGGCCTCTGCCTCGACCACAGTCTTGCGCTCTCCCTTCCGCCCTGCAGCAACAAGGAACCCCCGGTCAAGTCCGCTCTTTCCGATCCCGATCTTTATCAGAAACTCCTGGATGCTTGGTCGATGCGGAACGCCGAAGATCGGGCGCATTTCCGTGAAGCATTCGGGAAATTCGAGCTTGCGCAGCAGGGGATGACAGGCGCGATGCTCGCTGAAATGCGCTCAAGGGCTGCAAGAGCGCATGTGCTCTACATGGAAATCGCCGTGTCCCCGGACGAGCATGCGGCGCTCGCGCTCGGCAAAAGACTGGGATGGGACCATCATTTCCACAACACCCTGGAAAACCTCGATAACAACGGGCTTCCAAGACTGGTCAGCTCATCGCTCGAGGAAATGAAGCTTGCCGAATCGGAAGAAGACAGGCAACTCGGATGCGGGGGCCCGAATGCCGATCCGGGATGTTCCGTCAAATCCAGCTATCTCTATGCCGTATCCGGCAATGCTCCGCCTGGCGCAGTCTTCGCCCAGCTCGCCGCAGGATTCGAAATCGCCTCGACCAAGGGATCGAATTTCTCGGGCATTCTTCTCGACGGGTATGAAGAGGACTCGACGACCGACTTCGCCCTGCAGATGAAAATGATCGATTTTCTGAGATCCGTACATCCCGGCGTTCATGTCGCCGTGAACGCCGGCGAACTCACGACGAAGCTTGTCCCGCCGGAAGAACTCTCGTTCCATGTCAATGACGCCGTGATACTCGGGCATGCCGAAAGAATAGGACAGGGCGCCGACATCATGCACGAAGCGAAGGGGCTGATGGGGACGCTCTCGGCAAAAAAGATTCTGATCGATATCTGCCCTTCCAGGCTGCACACCGTTCTCGGAACAAAACAGGATCCGCTTTCGCTCTATGAAAGACATGGCGTTCCGGTCTCCATATCCGGCTGCGATGCAGGTGTGCTCAGGAGCGAACTCGCACGGGAATATCTGATGACTGCGCTTCAAAACAACCTAGGCTATGCCGATCTCAAAAGGATGGCCCGGAACAGCCTGCAATACGCCTTCATGCCAGGAAAGAGCCTCTGGCGCGACGCCACGAAATTCATTCCGGTCAATGCCTGCAGGCGGGGCCTTTCAAGACTCAAGGCTTCGCCGAATTGCCTGAAATACCTGAAAGAAAACGAAAAGGCAGCGCTTCAGTGGCAACTGGAGGCGGAATTCAGGGATTTCGAGAAGCGCCATTGAATCCGTCCAGGAGGAATATCCACCTGTTCCCCGATTTGCCAAGCAGCCGCACATAGGCAGTGAAGACTTCTCCATCGGCGAGCTTCTTCTGCATGTTGGAAAGCAGATCGAAAGAGACCGCCATCCAGTATGCCTTTCCATCCTCCTTCAATTCGATTTCGTTGCCGTATTTCCTGTCCAGCATCGGAAAATCCCTGTCCATCCCGAAAAAACCGGAAAGAACCTGTTCCGTTTCCGGCGTCAGCGGCCGGATTTTCCCCGTGTAGACCACCTTCGAACTGAAGGCATAGTCTTTCCTGAAAACAAAGAAGCCGGCGTGCCCCGCACGCGATGCGATCGAGACGCCGTCCGAAAGTTTCGCCGGGAAATAGCCTTCCCATTTGGCGAAAGCGCCCTGGGAGAGGAAAAGCGCGACAAAGAACCATTTCCTCATCCCGGACACGACAACGGCTCCGGTCTCTGGATGTGATCACCCTGCGCAAAGTCCACGCCGACTCTCTGGAGCGCATCCAGTATTTCCTGCGATTCGACGAATTCGGCTATGGTGTGAAGCCCTGCGACGTCAGGCGTAAAAGGAAAAGGCCCTAGCCTTTCAATGATCTGCAACTTGTCTGGCGCTTCAGGATGAGCCTTTGCATATTCGACCCGGGCATATTCGTCCGCAGGCGCGATGAATGCCCGGCCTACCGACTCAGGATGCTCCCTGAGGAGGTTCGAAAGCTCGGTATAGCTCGATGGATAAACGACATGCATCGGATAATTCGCCTTTTCTGAAAGCAGGCGGGTGAAACGTTCCAGCCTTTTCGCATTTCCCGAATCGACGACCACGCCGCTCAGGAGGAAGGCACGAAAAGCCGCCGTGGCCGCACCTGCAAGTAACCACGAGAGAACAAACAGAACTGCCTTCATGACGCCCCGCCTTTCTTATTCTTGTCGATCAAGGCCGCAGGAAACTTTTTCCAGGATTATCTCAGCATTTTCTCAAGCCTTGCAAGCCTCAAGGAAGCGCAAGGCCTCATCGAGCTTTCTGCTTCGCCTCATCGGCGGAAGGCTTCTCCAGATCCGCTTGCCATAGGCCTTGTCGACGATCCTGGTGTCGCAGATCATCAGCACCCCCCTGTCCGTTTCGCTCCTGATCAGCCTTCCCGCACCCTGCTTCAGGGTCAGGACAGCATGGGGAAGCTGGAATTCCATGAAGGCGTTTCCGCCTCCCCTGTTGATTCTCTCTATCCTCGCGGAAAGAACCGGGTCGTCCGGGGGGGCGAAAGGGAGCTTGTCTATCACGACGAGAGACAGCGCCTCACCCCGGACGTCCACGCCTTCCCAGAATGAATGGCTTCCCAGCAGGACTGCATTTCCCATCTGCCTGAATCGCTCGAGCATGGCATTTTTCGCCCCTTCTCCCTGGATCAGAATGGGAAAATCCAGCCCTTCTTTCTCGAATCCGGTTTTCAGCGATTCATGGGCGAACCTCATCGCCTTCAGACTGGTGAAGAGCAGGAAAGTCCGCCCCCCGGCCGCCCTGATCAAGGGAATGGAAGATTGGACGACGGCCTCCGTATGCGCCCTGCTGTTCGGCTCCGGCATCGATTCCGGAACGTAAAGGAGCGCCTGGCTCGAATAGTCGAACGGGCTGTCGAAAGCGCGCGTCTTCGCATTTTCCAGCCCCATCTGATCGAGGTAATGGGAGAAATTGCCGCCCATTGCGAGCGTTGCAGAAGTGAATATCCAGGATCTCGTTCTTCCCTCGATCTGGCTCGCAAAGAGCTTGGCTATCGACATCGGCGTCATGTTGAGCTGCAGAGCCTGGCTGTACACCTCGACCCATCTGATATATTCGCCTGATTCGTCCTTCAGCCACTTCCCTATTCTTCCCGCAAGCTCGACCGCCCTTTCCATGCAGTTGGAAAGGCCTTCGCTTCTTTCCGCCTGATTTTCCAGAAGAGCTGAAAGCGCTTCGAGATTTTTCGTCAATCTATCAACGGAATCGAAGAAATCGCGATCCAGCGCCGAATAGGGCAGCCTGGAGTCCGACTCGAGTATCGAAAGCCTGAGATCTTTCGCCGCCTTTTCCAGTTTTGCCGATGCTTCGGGCAATGCCTGAAAATCCTTCGCCGAAATCGCCGCCTCCACCCTGGCATCGCGTGCCAGATCGATCAATTGGCTGGTCCCGACCGATTCTCCGAGAAAGAGGCTGGCGACTTCGGGAAGCTGATGAGCCTCGTCGAATATCACGGTATTGCAGGCAGGCAGGAGTTCCGCGACGCCTTCGTCCTTCAGCATCACGTCGGCAAAAAAAAGATGATGATTGACCACGACAAGGTCGGCCTGCATCGCCGAGCGCCGGGCTTCCATGACGTAGCACTCTTTGTATTTCGGGCAATCCGAACCCAGACAATTCTCCCTCGTCGAAGTCACGAGCGGCCAGATCGATGCATCGTCAGGCACTGCAGGGAGATCGCTCTTGTCCCCGCTCCTTCCTGAATAATGCCTGATGATCCCAAGGTAGGCTGCGTCTTCCCTGGAAGGCAGTCTTCCTTCTGCCAGCGTCCGTTCCAGATGATAATGGCAGATGTAGTTTGCCCGCCCCTTCAGAAGCGCCACTTGCATGGAAATCCCCAGGGCTTTCAGTACCGTCGGGATGTCGCGCGTGTAGAGCTGATCCTGGAGCGTTTTCGTTCCTGTGGAGACGATGATCTTGCCGCCCGAGAGGAGAGCGGGAACGAGATAGGCGAAAGTCTTGCCTGTTCCTGTTCCCGCTTCGATGACCAGCACTTCGTTGCCAATTACCGCTTCATGAACGGCTTCGGCCATCTCGATCTGCAGCCTTCTCGGCCTGTAGCCTTCGACTGCAGATGAAATGGCTCCGCCTTCCGAGAAGGCCTGTTCGATGTCTGAAGCGATGGGCATGGGTATTCGGAAAATCCCGATTATACCCCTTTAATATTCAGCCTTCTTGTTGTAGAACTCGAAGCAGTGTTTGATCTGCCTCTTCTGCGCCTCTCCCTGATTGAGGAATTCGACGCCGTAGAGATGCCCTTCCCCTTCGCGCCTCGCCCAGACTATCCTGCCCGAGAGCCGCAATGGATCCTGATTCATGTAGGCATCGTGATCGTCATAGGGAACGAGTATCTCCAGATCGATGTTCTTTCCGGGATCGACGCCTTCCGGAACGATCAGCTTCATGCCGGTCAGGCTGAAATCCTTGGCGAGCGACTCGATTTCCCTTTCCCCCTGCCTCACGTTGACGAGCAAGGTGTGGTGCATCCTGGGATGACGCCGCTTGTCGAAATCCGTTTTTTCCATTTCTTCATGATGGGTGAAAACGAATCCCTTCATCAGCCGGTTCAGGCTCTCGGTCACCTCGAAAAGGCTGTCCCCGATATGGGCTGTCGTTTCCACCTTTGCAGAATTCTCGCTGAGCGTCTGGAAGAGCTTTTTCAGCGTATCCTCCATGAACTGCAGCCTCTCCATCTGGACGTTGCTGACTTCCGATATGCTGTTGTTGGCTTTCGCCGTTTCGGTGACGTTTGTTGCCATGAGATCGATCACTGAAGCCGTCTCGTTGGCCTTTTCCTGGCTCGCATGCACTTCCTGGACCACGGTCTGCATGGTCGACGTGACCTGCCCGACCTTTCCGCTCAGGCCGCCTATGATGGCAGAGACTTCTCCCGCAGAACTGCCAGTCTTTTCCGCAAGCTTCCTGACTTCGTCAGCCACGACGGCGAATCCTCTTCCCGATTCACCAGCCCTCGCCGCCTCTATTGCTGCATTGAGCGCAAGCAGATTGGTCTGCTCGGCAATGGCCTGTATCGTGTAGATGATGTTGTGAATCTGGTTCGCAGCCTGCTGAAGCTCCTGGATCTCCGCTTCCGCCCGGTGAACCTGATGGACCGTGTCTTCCATTCTGGCGATGCTGGTTTTCACGATCTCGATGCCTTCTCTTGCCTGGCTCTCCGTGTTCTCGGCGCGTGCACTCGCCTCCATCGCCTGATTCTGCACCATTTCCGA
Source organism: Pseudomonadota bacterium (assembly GCA_021848825.1). Classification (GTDB taxonomy): domain Bacteria; phylum Pseudomonadota; class Gammaproteobacteria; order Burkholderiales; family JABEVD01; genus JABEVD01. Next base: position 31,176 of record JAJZTQ010000003.1, on the reverse strand, counting down.
AATCTTCTTCAATTCTTCCGTCGCAAGCGTCGCCTCCATCGACCTGCTGTTTTCTTCCTTCCCTATCTCTGCGATCTGATGGGAAACGGTGGCGATCTGATAGGCCGACTGCCCCATCTGCTTGCCGTTTTCCTCTATGTTCCGCATGATTTCGTTCAGCTTGTTCAGCATGTCGTTGAAGCTGTGCTGAAGCACGCCTATTTCGTCATGCTGCGTTTCTTCGACACCGCGCGTGAGATCCCCTTTTTCAACCGCCTTCAGCGCATCGCAAAGCCCCTTGATGGGCTTGACGAAAAGATTGGCAACGAAGCCGATCAGCATGAACTGAAGGAAAAACTCGATTCCGGACTCCCAGAACGAGTTGAAAATATAGGCAGCGTGATTCGCCTCCAGCTGGGCGACGACGGAAGAAGCGACATGACTTTCCCTTGCCATGACCACCAGTTTTTCAAGCTCATGGGCGGCAAGCACCCGATTGTAGATCGTCGTGACCATCGTGACGATGAAGAAACCAAGCTGAAACTTCCAGCGTATGCTCAAAGCAGAAAACCACTTCCCCATGATGTCCCCGTTTATGATGAAGGCTTGTCTATCCTTCTGTTATCGGCCGAATAAGCGTCTACTTTAAATGACCTGTACGGCGAAACTCAAGCATGATGACAATAGTTGAGAATTATTTGCATTTGCAGCCCGGCATACTATGCTGGGTTACAGGCGCTTCAGCCGCATCAGCGGCAGAAAGGAGGTGAGCGACATGCCGTCTAGCGAACAATGGGTTCCCGAGGAAGTCATCGTGGAACAGCTTCACGGGGTGGTGGAAGAGGCAATCGATTCCATTTCGAAAGCGACCGCTCTTCCACAGGACGAAGTGATGAGGATACTTGAGGAAGTGGACACGGCAAAATTCAAGGCCGCGTCCATACGGGCGATCAGAAGAATATCGATCGCAACTGATTTGAACTCCGAAGAAATTTCGGAAATCTTCATGGAAAAGCGGTTCGCAAGCATGGACGATCTCGTCAATCGATTCCGCGAAAAGAGCAAGGCGGACAGAAAAAACCTCGCATCATGATTCCCGGGCCGCCTCTTCGAGACGGCCTTTTTCATTTCCAGTAGAACACTTCATGCGCCCGCCCGAGTGTCACCACACGGGATTGGTTCTTGCCGCCGTACTCGACGCTGACCTTGTATTTTCCTGGCGGCAGGGAAGCATAAAGAAAAGGGCCCTCGGAAACGGCGTCGAATCCCTTCTTTCCATCGACAGATCTGACGACGACCTCGACGTCGGCGAGATACGCCCCTGATTTCTCGGCAAAAGTCAGCAATAGATTGTAATCGTGCATTTTCGCCTTCATCTCTGCGCGCTCATCCATGCCGACCCCGCCGCTGATGTAGCTGATCCCGTCGTGTTTCCTGACCTGCAGGTCCTGGCAATAGGCAGAAAAGGGCAAAAACAGCGCCGCGAGGGCGAACAATACCGTCTTTTTCATTTTTTCCTCCTCATTACGCTTTATAATCATACATAGTCCAACGATCTGCATTTTTCAATTTCGGGCAATTCCCTTCATCCAGAATGAACAGGCTCATCGCAGAAAGCAGTCCGTATCTCAGGCAGCATGCCGAAAACCCGGTCGACTGGTTCCCGTGGGGGGAAGAGGCGCTCGAACGCGCGAGAAAGCTGGACAAACCCATCCTGCTGTCGATCGGCTATTCCTCCTGCCACTGGTGCCATGTCATGGCGAAGGAATCCTTCGAAGACAATGACGTCGCAAGACTGATGAACGAGCATTTCGTCAACATCAAGGTGGACAGGGAAGAACGTCCGGATCTCGACCATATCTACCAGACGGCGCATGTCATGCTGACCGGGAGGCATGGGGGGTGGCCGCTGACCCTTTTTCTCTCGCCGGACGAGACCCCGTTTTTCGGCGGAACCTATTTTCCGAAGGAACCCGCCTACGGCCTGCCCGGATTCAGGGAAATGCTGCCCAGCATTGCGGCAGCGTATCATGATTCGCGGGCGGACATAGAGCGGCAGAACGATGAATTGAAGCGTGCGCTCGAAGCAAGCGTACAGAAGCGGTCGGACTCCTCGAAGGCACTGAGCCTCGAGCCCCTGCACGCCGCGCTCGATTCGCTTGAAAATATATTCGATCCCGATTTCGGCGGCTTCGGGCATGCGCCCAAGTTCCCCAACCCGACCATGCTCGAGCTCTGCCTCGGTCATCCTTCCCATGAAAAGCTCGCGCTCTTCACGCTTGAAAAAATGAAGCAAGGCGGCATCCATGATCAGCTCGGCGGAGGCTTCTGCCGCTACAGTACCGACGATACCTGGAACATTCCGCATTTCGAAAAAATGCTCTACGACAACGGGCAGCTCCTGAGCTTGTATGCCGATGCCTGGGCGCTCACCGGAAAGCCTGCCTTCAGGGATGCGGCCTATGGCATTGCAGAATGGGTGATGAGGGAGATGCAGTCCGGGGCAGGCGGATATCACTCCTCGCTGGATGCGGATTCCGAACATGAAGAAGGAAAATATTACCGCTGGAGCGTCGATGAATGTGCATCCTTGCTGACAGCCGATGAATATCAGGCTGCAAGGCTTCATTTCGGCTTCGACAGGCCGCCCAATTTCGAGCATTTCCACCATCTCTACGAGGCCAGAAGTACCGCGGAAGTCTCTGAAATCATGGCAAGAGAGTGCAGCGCACTGCTGGAATCGGCGAAGAAAAAGCTGTTCAGGGCAAGGGATGAAAGGGAAAAACCGGGGCGGGACGAAAAAATCCTGGCGAGCTGGAATGCCCTCATGATAGGGGGAATGGCGCATGCCTCGAGAATCTTCGGGGAAACTGCCTTTCTGCAATCGGCAAGGCGTTCAGCCTCTTTCATCAGGGAAAACATGTGGCGAGAAGGCAGGCTCTTCGCTTCTTTCAAGGACCATCAGGCGAAACACAATGCCTATCTCGACGACTATGCCTTCCTTCTGGATGCTCAGATCGAACTGATACAAGCGGGAATGGAACAGGGCGACATTGAATTCGCGAAAGACCTGGCCGAGGCGCTGCTTTCCCTTTTCGAGGACAAGAATGAGGGCGGTTTCTATTTCACGAGCCATGATCATGAATCGCTGCTTTTCCGGCAGAAGCCGGCGGAAGACGGCGCCATGCCTTCGGGAAACGGCGTCGCTGCCTTTGCGCTCCAGCGGCTCGGTCATATTCTCGGGGAAGTGCGCTATATCGAGGCTGCAAATCGAACGCTGAAGCTTTTCCTGCCTGCGATCGCCAATCACCCTTCCGTCTACTGCTCGCTCATCAGATCGCTGGAGGAAGCGCTTCGGCCGCCTTCCATCGTCGCGCTCGCCGGACCCGATGCTGAAGCATGGCATGCTTCCCTTTCTTCGCGTCACCTTCCTGGAGCGATCCTGCTTTCCATTCCCTCCGGCATGAGGGATTTGCCGCAAACGCTGCAGAAACCCCAGGAATCCCGCACCTCAGCCTGGATATGCCGCGGATTCGAGTGCCTCCCGCCGATTCACGATCTTCGGCAAATCCTGTCAAGTCTATGATAGACGAGGCGAGGCTCGGCGATATCCCCGAACTGTGCCGTCTTCTTGAAATCCTTTTCAGGCAGGAAGCGGATTTCCTGCCTGACCTCGATAAACAGGCGGAAGGGCTCAGGCAGATCATCAAGCGGCCCGAAGTCGGCACAATCCTCGTTTACAGGGAGCGGAGAATCGCAGGCATGGTGAATCTGCTCTATACTGTCAGCACGGCCTGCGGAGGGAAAGTCGCGATGCTGGAAGACATGATCGTGCTGCCGGAAAGACGCGGCAAGAAAATAGGCTCCATGCTGCTCGATGGCGCGATATCGAAGGCAAGATCTTCAGGATGCCTGCGCATCACCCTTTTGACCGACAAAGCCAACGCGGACGCGATCCGCCTCTACGCGAACCGCGGTTTCGTCCCCTCAGACATGATGCCATTGCGTCTTTTCCCATGAGCGAAGAAAGCTTTTACCGACCTGATGCATTTTCTACCGAGGAGCGCACGCTGCCCGCCTCTCTGTACAATATCGCAAGACTTCTGATCGGAAAAAGCGAATTCGGCAATGTCTTCGTTCCGATCAGAAGCATGCAGTATCTGGCGGTTCTCGACCTGACAGAATTCATTTTTGTCGACGGCGCCGGAAACAGGTCGATCGCCATTTCCTGGCAGAAATTCAGGCCTGACATGAGGAGCGCCCTGACTGAAGCGGTGCCCTTCCAGGCCGTGTATTACTCTCCTGAAGCCGTGCTCGTGATGAAGCGGCTTCAGGGCGATTTTGCAAGGGCGCTCGACGCTTTCGCATCCAGGCAGGAAAAACCTGAAGGGCATGGCAAGGTCATCAGCCTCAAGCCTAAAGCTTCTGCTTGATCGCGAGAACGGCCTGATTTCTCATGGTCTTCAGCAGGGCGAGCTCCTTCGCCTCGATCGAGAGCCCCGCCTTCAACCTGTCCGCGTAGAGCAGGCCCACCTGCCGCTTGTCGACAATGATGGGAAGAAGCAGGAATGATTTCGCGTCGATATTCTTGAGGTACCAGGAGGGGATCCTTTCCCTGATGTTCTCTGCATCGATGTCCGAAATGAGGATGTCAACCCCCTGGGTCAGTGCGACCAGAAATACATCCTTCTGCTTCGAAATGGGGAATTTGAAATGCTTCATGACTTCTTCGGATTTCTCGCCGAAGCCGAACCTGCCTGCCATGACGTTCTGACTGGAATCCTTGATGGCCAGCACCACCCGTGAAAACCCCATACTCCTGTAGATGGTCTCAGACACCATGCGAAGCAGGTCGTTGAGGTCGTATCCCTCGACCAGGGCATTGGTCACATCCTGGAGTCCGATGGTCAGCATGGCAGCCGCATCGGCCTTTTCCATCGTGACTTCGGCCTTGATCGTTTTCTGGAAGACTTCTTCCGCAGTGTCCAGCTGCTTTTTCGAACCCGACCATTGATTGACTTTCTTCAGAAAGAAACTCTCCCTTGCATCCAGACCGAGTATCCTCGTTTCGACCATGAATTCCTTCAATGAATCCTCGATGGCATGCCCGAGCGTCCGTTCCGACAGGGCCAAGGCCTGATACTTCGATGCGAGCGCCTCGAGCTCTTCCGTCTTGTCGTGATTGTTGCCCCGCTGCGCGATCCCCCGCAATTCATTCGAGAGATTGGTCAGCACCCTCAGCATGCCTGTCTCGGATTCCTGCTTCCTGACGGTATCCCCGTGGATTTTCCTCATGCTGGATACGATCCGGTCCGGGAAATGCCAGCTCTGAGCGACCCCCACGCCGAGCTCTTCAAAAGTCAAGCCGAGCACTGTCAGGGCTGCCTTCTCCTCTTCCATTTTTTCCATCAGGCGCTCGATTTCGAGCGCCTCTTCGGGAAAGTAGAAAGCGACCAGAAGCTTCCCCAGGTTGTAGAACATGGCACAGATGAATGCCTCTTCGGCATTCTTGAACTTGACATGGGGAGCAAGCTCCCTCGCCAGGACGCCGCTGAAAAAGGTTGAAATGATTTCATCTTTCAGCCGGGAGGCCTGCGACTTGTTCTGAAGGTGCTCGAAAAGGATCAGCGTGATGGCGACGTTCTTGACGGTATCGAATCCGAGTATGACTATGGCGCGGGAAACAGTGCTGATGGTGCCGCCGAACTGGCTGTAGGTCGCAGCATTGACAAGCCTGATCAGCTTGTTGGTCAGCGAAAAATCCCTCAGTATGACATTCGAGAGATTCGACACGCTTTCCCTGTCGGATGCGGCCAGTTTGTTGACCGCGCTGATCGCCTGGGAGAGCGCAGGAAAGTCGGACTTGTGCTTCATTCTCCTCAGCAGGAATTCGAGGGTGCTCTGCTTGCCTTCACCCCTGACATGGACAGGCTCGCTGTAGGCCTTCAATTCCGCGATCATGGTGGCCGCATCCCGGTAGCGGCCGGCCTGATCGATCGAGAGTGCCTTCAGGACGATGCTGTCGAGCTTCTCGTCGATTGATGGACTCATGCCGGAAGGGGCGGGAACAGGAACCTTCGCAATGCTTTTCATTATTTCATCCGCCGTCGTGCCCTGCACCGGATGCTTTCCTGTCAGCATGACGTAAAGCAGCATTCCCACCGAGAAAATGTCGGCCTGAGGGCCCGATAAGCCGGATGAAGCATATTCAGGCGCCATGTAAAGCGGGGAACCCATGATTTCCGTGGCAGCATGCGGCGCATTCATGCTCTGCGCAATGCCGAAATCCATGATCCTCGGCACACCATTGCGGTCGATGATGATGTTCGCAGGCTTGATGTCCCTGTGCAAAATGTTCTGGGCATGGGCGCAGGCAAGGCCTTCCAGGATCTGGAGCGCGATCGAAACCGCCTTGCTGACTGAAACCGGACCCTGCGATATTTCCTGGGCCAGCGTCACGCCTTCCACATACTCGAAAACGAGATAAGGCTCGCCCGCCGATTCGCCTGCGTCGTACAGCGTAACGATATTGGGGTGCCTCAGCTTCGCCACGATCCTCGCTTCTTCGAGCAAGCCTTTCGATATGGCATCGGCTGCGATCACCTTGATCGCGACCTCCCTGCCGAGACGGGGATCCTTTGCGAGATAAACCCTTCCCTGCCCCCCTTCGCCGAGGAGCTTCTCGACCTCGAATCGTCCGATGGTCGTTAGATCTGTTGCCAATTGCACCTTTCGACTAGAATGAATCATGAACTATGCGATTCTCGCCGAATTTGTCGTAATTCTCCACTTTTTGTTCGTCCTTTTCGCGCTTTTCGGCGCACTCTTCTCCTTCAGATGGAAAAAGCTGCTCTGGATACAGATTCCGGCTGCGATATGGGCCATGGCGGTGGAATTCGGAAACATTGCCTGTCCCCTGACGCCTCTCGAGAAATGGCTGATAGAAAGGCAAGGCATGACCGCCTACAAGGAAAGCTTCGTCGAGCATCACATCCTTTCCCTGCTTTATCCTGGAGAACTCGGAGCGAATGCCAGAATCGCCCTGGGATTGGTCGTGCTGTTCTGCAATTTGTCCGCTTACGCCCTGTTGTTCAGGCGAACATTGAAAAAACATCTAGAATAGCGTTATTCACACTCATATTCTCCTAACATGAAATCCGACATTCTCCCCGTCATCAGGGAACTTGCCCGCACTTATCAGGCCTTCACCCATTATTCCGCCGCCCATGTGCGAGAGCTGGGCCTCACCCCTCCTCAATTCGATGTGATCTGCACCCTCGGAAATACAAAGGGCATGCCGCTATGCAGGCTTGCGGAAAAAACCCTCATCACCAAGGGAACCCTCACCGGTGTCCTCGACAGACTGGAAAGCAAGGGATTGCTCAAGCGCACCGTCCCCCCTGAAAACAGGCGAAGCTTCATCGCCATGCTGACGCCTGAAGGCGAAAAACTCTTCAAATCGGCTTTCCCCGCCCATCTCGATTATCTCGACGCGCGCCTCGGCAAGCTGACCACTGAAGAACTCGATGAAACAAGAGCGGTGCTCGAGAAGCTGAGAAAAGCCTTCTAGAAAGATTTGCATCGGAACAAATTCTCGTCTATTATTGTTCCTGTTAGTATATTTCACAGGAGAACAAAATGGAGCCTTTTGCACTCGATCTCGAAGCCGGTACCTATTATTTCTGCGCCTGCGGCAAATCCGGAAACCTTCCTTATTGCGACGGTTCCCACAAGGGCAGCGAATTCGCCCCCCACATGGTTGAACTGGAGGAAGCCAGGAAAGTCTGGATCTGCCGCTGCAGGCAGTCCAAGAACAAGCCGTATTGCGACGGCACCCACAAGCATCTCGGGAAGGAGGAATCATGAAAAAAGCGCTGTTTTTTCTCGCAGTTGCAGCTCTCCAAGGCGGCCTTGCCCAGGCTGACGCCTACAAGGTGCAAAACGGCGATCCTTCCGGCACTTTCAAGATAGACCCGCTCCATTCCGTCGCCCAGTTCTGGGTCGGTCATATGGGCGTCAGCGAATTTCCCGGAAGATTCGATGCGATATCCGGTTCATTCACGGTCGACGCAACTCATCCGGCTTCGGACAAGGTCAGCGTGGAGGTGCCGATGGAAAGCCTGGATACCAATTTCGAAAAACGGAACAAGGACCTGCTCGGCCCCGATTTCTTCAATGCGAAACAGTTCCCGAAGATGACATTCGCCTCGACGAGCGTGAAGCTTGACAGCTCAGGCCAAGGCGAACTGGTCGGGAAGCTCACGCTTCATGGCGTGACGAAGGAGGTGAAGTTCAGTCTGCAGCGCATCGGTGCAGGGCCCGATCCCTGGGGAGGATACAGGTCGGGCTATGTCGCCAAAACAGTCATCCACAGGAGCGATTTCGGCATGAACTACATGCTCAACGGGATAGCGGACGAAGTCAGGATCCAGCTCAACGTAGAGGGAAAGAGGCAGTAGATGGGGCCATTGCTCCTTTCGATGGCCGGAGAAACGGTTCTCTGGCCGTCGGCTGCAGCCCTTTCCGTCTTTCTGGCGAGTTATTTCCTGAGGCTGCCAGCGCAACTTGCTTCAGCCCTGTCAATCGCAGCCGGCTTTTTCACGGCTTATGATCAGATATACGGCGTCTACTCCTTTCCGCCATCCGAAGCCCAGGGCTGGATCCCTTTCTTGATCGTGCTCAACCTGGTCATCTTCTCGATCGACGACAGATTCGAATTTTCCTCCAGAATCAGGCTTTCCATCCAGGCCATCATTTCAGCTGCAAGCGTTCTGTTGATCTATCTTCCGGTCCTCAGAACCGGTTTCTCCATGCCAGCTTTCCTGTCTTCAATCGCACTCTGGCTCGGTCTGTGGATCGCAATCGAGGCGCGTTACAGCCCGGCTCTTTTCCTGATCGCATCCGGCAATGCCGTCGTGGCTGCAACGACAGGAAGCACCATGCTGGGACAGATGGGGGGCGCACTGGCTGCCGTGCTCGGCATCCATCTCGTACTCAATTTGCCGAAAACAAGGTTCTCACTCGGCCACGCCGGTTCGGCAGTCTCAGCATCGATCCTGGGAAGTCTGATGCTGACAGGGCATGTCTATGCGGAAACCGCATCGATCCCGAGCCTCATGCTCTTCCTCGCATTTTTCGGACCGATCGCGGCGAAAAAGCTGATTCCCGGCAGGCCAGTATTGCAGTTCTTTGCCGCCAGCCTGATTTCGCTCATTCCCGTCGCCATCGCGTCGGTCATCGTCACAAGATCCTACCTGTCCCAGGAATATTGAGGCAGCCATGCCTTCTCTTTCCTTCCTTCGGCTAGGTTGATCGATCTCGCCAGCACGAAAAGCAGGTCGGAAAGCCTGTTGAGATATTTCAGGCTTTCCGGATTCAGCCCGCAAGTTCTGGAAAGCGCGACAAGCTCCCGCTCGGCGCGCCTGCAAACCGTTCTCGCCAAATGGCAAAGCGCAGCCGGCCTGGATCCGCCGGGAAGGATGAATTCCTTGAGCGGAGGCAGCGATGCATTCATTTTCTCGAGATGCTCATCCAGCCTCGAAACATGAATCTCCAGTATGCGCAGAACGCCTGGCTGGCAAAGCTCGGCGCCGAACTCGAAAAGATCGTGCTGGATCGATTCGACGAGGTGCGAAAATGGATCGGAAAGCGGTTCGGAAAGCAAAACGCCGAGCAGGCTGCTCAGCTCGTCCACCGCCCCGATCACGCCGATCCGCAAGTCGTCCTTCGGCACCCTCGATCCGTCCGCAAGGCCGGTCATGCCTTCATCTCCTGTTCTCGTCGCGATCTTCGTCAGTCTCATGATTTCCCCTCGAAAACGAGTTCCCATAGACGCAAGACGAAAGCGATTTCGGCTTTCAGCCGCGCTTTTTCCGTCCTGGCGTATTTCTCCCCGGAAAGCCTCAGTCTGTGCTGGAACTGCCTGTATTTCCTGTATGCATTCTGCACGTTCATGGCGAGGACAGCATCGATCAGCCCTGCCTCGCCCATTTTCCTCAAGAGCGCGATGTTGCCGATGTTTTCCATCAATTCCGGATGATCATGGGCGTGGGCGAGCACCAGGAACTGGACGATGAATTCGACATCGACTATCCCGCCCCTGTCGTGCTTGATGTCGAAAAGGGACGAGGGATTGGGGTGCCCTTCATGCATTTTCTGCCGCATCGATGCGATTTCCTCTTTCAGTTTCTTTTCGTCACGCTTCATTCGAAGCACTTTCCTCCTGACCTCCTCGAAAGCCTTCCCAACCGCCCCGCATCCTGCTGCGAATCTTCCCCGGGTCAATGCCTGATGTTCCCAGACCCAGGCGTCGCTCATCTGGTAGGATTCGAAGGCGTGAACGGCACTCACGAGCAGTCCGCTCGCGCCGTTCGGTCTCAGTCTCAGGTCGGTTTCGTAAAGCACGCCGGAGGAAGTGCTGCTGGTGAGCCAGGTATTGATGCGCTGGGCGAGCCTCGCATAGGTTTCCTGCGCATTCGGATGTTCGTCCTCATAAAGGAAAACGATGTCCAGGTCGGATGCGTAACCCAGCTCCTTGCCGCCGAGCTTGCCGTAACCGATGATCGCGAATCGATGCTGCTCGCGATGCTTGCCCTTCATTTCCCGCCAGCAGCGCTCGAGTACTTTTTCGAGGATCAGGTCTGCAAGTTCCGTCAGGTGATCGCTCAATGTCTCGAGTTCCAGCAGCCCTTCCAGATCCCTGACGAGAAGCTGAAAAACGGTGGCATGATGGATTTCGCGAAGCGCAATCATCTCGCGCTCGACATCGCCTTGCGCATCCTTCAGCCTGGAATCGAGCGTTCCCTTCACCGATGCCCAGTCGATCGGGCTGTTCAGCGATCTTTCGTCGAGAAGCTCGTCGAGCAGAATGGGATGAAGGCGAAGATAGTCGGATGCCCAGAGGCTTGCCCCGGCGAGCCTTGCAATCTTCTCCAGGGTATAGGGATATTCCGTGAGCAGGGAGAGATAGGCCGAGCGGCGGCTGACCGTCTCGAGAAGGTCCAGCATCCGCCTCAATGTCTGGTCCGGATTCGGCTGCGTCAAAGCGGCTTTTGCCATCATCGGAACAAGCCCGTCGACATGCTTCTGACTGATGGAAGGAAGATGCCGGTAAAGACTCCCGGCTTTCAATCTGTCCAGCAATTCTGAAATCGTTTTCTGATCGTCGAATCCTGAAAGATCGAGACCCCGCGCGGCTTCGCTTCTTTCAGGCTCCGAAAAAACGGCTGCGAAATGATGTTCTACGCGCAGCCTGTGTCCATCGAGCACGACAAGAAAAGCCTCGAAATCCGCAAATCCCATGGCAGCCGCGACGAGCTGCCTGTCATCATGACCGGAAGGGATGTCCTGGGTCTGCGCATCGTCGAGATACTGCAGCCTGTGTTCGAGATTTCTGAGGAATACATAGGCTTCCTTCAGCTCCTTCACGGCATCCTCGGGAAGCATGCGCTTTTTCCCGAGCAGATCGAGCCCCTGAACGGTCGAGCGTACCCTGAGATCGTTGTCCCTTCCCCCCCTGATCAGCTGGAATACCTGGACGATGAATTCTATCTCCCTGATTCCGCCTGGTCCGAGCTTGATGTTGTCGTGCATCTCCCGCCGCCTCACCTGCTGCCTGATCTGGGCATGCAGGTCGCGCATCGATCCGAATGCGCTGAAATCGAGATATTTCCTGTAAACGAAAGGCAGGATGATTTTCATCAATTCGTCGACGCGGTTTCCGGTGATCGCTCTTCCCTTGATCCAGGCATATCTTTCCCATTCCCTGCCCTGGGTCACGAAATAATCTTCGAGCATGGCAAAACTCGACGCCAGCGAGCCGCTTTCCCCATAAGGCCTGAGCCTCATGTCCACCCTGAACACGAAGCCATTCGCCGTCAGGTCCGACAGGCTCGCTATCAGCTTCCTGCCCAGCTTCCTGAAATATTCCTGATTGCTCAGGACGCGGGGGCCTGCCGTTTCGCCGTCTTCAGGATAGGCAAAAACGAGATCGATGTCCGAAGACACGTTGAGCTCCCCCCCCCCCAGCTTGCCCATGGCGACGACATGGAGCATCTGCGGGTAACCGGTGAGATGGCCTATCGGTGCGCCAAACTGTTCCCTCATCCTGCCTTCATGGAAGGAAAGGGCCCTTTCGATGGCAATTTCCGCGAGACTCGACGCCGTCTCCACGACCTCCTTCATGTCCGCAAGCCCTGAAAGGTCCCTGCAGATGAGGCGAAGCATCACCGTTTTGCGCAATTCCCTCAGCGCCCGATTGATTCCTTCCTCGTCGTCGAAAGCCTGCGAATCCAGGAAAACAGCCATTTCATTCCTTGAAAATGGCTCATCAAGGCGCAATGACCCCTTCAATGCCTGATCCAGTCTCGCCACATAGCGACTGAAATGCTCTGCCTCTTTCAGAATGGCTGCTTCCATGTATCCATAATTTCAATAAAAAGCTAAAATCCAGTGTATCCGCTTAGAAGCATCCGATTCAAGCTGGCGGGTTGAACTTATGGCTACGCTTCCCATCGAAGCATCAGCCCTCCTTGACTGCTGACAGGTTTTCTCTTTGCTGAAATTTCTGATCCTGACGCACAAATGGACCGTCCGACTGGTCATCGGGTTTTCCGTTGCCGCATTCTTCCTCCTCGCAGCACTGATTCTGACATTGCGCTACTGGCTTCTCCCCGACATCCAGGATTACCGGGGCAGAATCGAAAGCACGGTCAGCCAGGCGATCGGGGAGAGGGTCACGATAGGCGGCATCCAGGCAGATTGGCTCGGCTTCCACCCCCACCTGGTATTGCGCGGAGTCCGGATCTATGACCGATCTGGACAGGTTGCGCTGAACCTGGACAGAATAGAGAACAGCCTGTCATGGATGAGTTTCCTGACGGGGGAAGTGCGATTCTCATCACTTGAATTCGATCGCCCCAGACTCGGCATAAGAAGGGACAAGAAAGGTGCAATCTATGTTGCAGGCATTCCTGTCAATCAGGGACCTGCCAAGTCCGGCCTTTCCGACTGGCTGCTTCATCAGAATCAGATCCTGATCAAGAACGGCTTCATCGTCTGGGAAGACGAGGCACGCGGGGCGCCCCCATTGATGCTGGACAAGGTCAATTTCGCCCTCGTTAATGCCAGGCATCACCACCTTTTCGGCCTTCAGGCCGTGCCGCCTGCCGCGCTTTCTTCCCCTGTGGACATCAGGGGCAATCTTTTCGGCAGTTCGCTGAACGATCTTGAGGCCTGGCGCGGAAAACTGTATGCAAGGATAGATCGCGCCGATACGTCGAAGCTGAAAAACTGGCTGCCCGCCCCTGATCAGCTTCTCGAAGGACGGGGCGGAATGCGGGTATGGCTCGATTTCTCTCACGAGAAACCCGAAGCGGTCACCGCAGACCTCGCCCTTTCAGGCGTCAGGGCAAGACTTGCCCCTGATCTTCCCGAAATCGACATGAAAACGCTATACGGCAGGGTGGGATGGAAAAGCCTGGATGGCGGCTTCGACGCCTGGACGAAACAGCTTTCCCTCGTCACAACGGGTGGTGAAATCATTCCCCCGACCGATTTCATGCTGGAAACCATTTCCGCAACCAAAAATCATGCAGAAGAGGGGCAAGTCAGCGCAAACCTGCTCAACCTGGAAACGATTTCCAGGCTTTCGGAACATTTCCCCCTGACGCCCGGCCTCAGGAAGGCGCTCGCCGACTATTCGCCAAAAGGGAAACTGCAGGGCCTGGAGGTGAACTGGAAAGGCGATGAGCCTGAATCCGGGCTTTTCTCCCTGTTCAACGGGCATTCGGCAAAAAAGGAGACAGGCAGGCTGCCTCCCCATTACAGCTTCAAGGGGCGCTTCGACAGGCTCGGTTTCTCCTTTTCCGGCAATGCATTGAGCCATGTCAGCGGCCATGTCGACGGCAACGAAGCGGGAGGAAGCCTGAGCCTCGACTCCCGAGGCGCATCGCTAGCCCTGCCCAAGGTCCTCGAGGTCCCTGTCAGACTCGATACGCTGACTGCCCAGATGAAATGGCAAAACGGCAAAAACGGCACTGCCCTTTCATTCGACAACCTCTCCTTCTCCAACGAGCACCTTGCAGGAAATGGATTCGGCAGCTATGAAACAGGCAGTCATGTTGCGGATTTGACCTGCAGGCTGACGAGACTGGATGCAAGCCAGGTCTGGCGCTACCTTCCCCTTGTAATCGGAAGCGATGCGAGGAACTGGGTGAAGCAGGGCATCCTGAAGGGGCAATCCGACGACGTCAAGATCAGGCTCCAGGGAAATCTGGATGATTTCCCCTTCGACAAGCACAATGGGCTTTTCCAGGCGATGATCAAGGTGAAAAATGCCTCCCTTCATTATGCAGCCGGCTGGCCAGAAATCGATGCGCTTTCGGCAGATCTCCTTTTCAGGGGGGCCCGGATGGAAATCAGTTCCCGTCAGGGAACTATTCTTGGCGCAAGACTGGTTTCAGTTCAGGCCACCATACCGGACCTGGGTCATGCCATGCTCGAAGTCCATGGGGAAGCTGCAGGTCAGACCGAGGAATTTCTTAAATTCATCGATCAGTCTCCCGTCAAAGGGTATATCGGCGGCTTTACCGAAGGCATGCACGCTTCCGGGAACGGCAATCTGAAACTGAAGCTCGACATCCCGCTCACTAAAGTGGAGGACACGAAAGTTTCCGGAAGCTACCAGTTCCTCGGCAGCAGCTTCACGGATCAGGGCATACCCGACATTTCCCATGTAAACGGTCAACTCGACTTTTCCGAGTCAGGCGTGAATGCGAAGAACGTCAATGCTGTCATCCTGGGCGGCGCTGCAATCATCAATGCCGCCACCCAGCATGACGGCAGCCTGAAGGTTTCGGCATCGGGAAAAATCAATCCCGACAATATTCCCTCCCCGCTTTCCCATCATTTTCACGGCAGCACGGTCTGGAAGGGCATGATCGCGGTGAGAAAGAAAGCGACGGACATCCTGATCGAATCGAATCTTCAGGGGCTTTCCTCCGACCTGCCGCCCCCTTTCTCGAAAAATGCTTCCGAAATCATGCCATTCCGGCTCGAAAGAAAACCCCTCGACGACAACGAAGACCTGACGACATTGCACTACGGCAATATCCTGGCAGCAGGATTCGCAGGCGGCATCGAAAATGGACTCAGGCGCATCGACCACGGAACGATCTATCTCAATGAACCGATGCCTGAGGCGCTTCCCGACACCCCAGGGATAACGCTTACTGGAACGCTGAAATCCTTCGACGCGGACAAGTGGCGGGACATTTTCGAAGAAGCGGGAGGCGGGGAAAGCCCGGTTTCGCTTTCCGGGTTCGATCTCGATTTCGATTCCCTCTTTTTTCTGGGGAAGAATTTCGGTCACCTCGAAGTCTCAGCGACTCAGGCTGGCGGGAACTGGCAGGCCGAAGTCTCCGGAGAAGACCTGGAAGGGAACGTCAAGTGGCTTCCTGAAGGGAAAGGGCGGCTGATCGCCAGGCTCAAGGCGCTCACCATCCCCCCCTCCCCGCCCGAACAGGAGGCGCCCAAATCGAAGGAAGTCCTGAAGAAGGTGGCAAACAAGAATCTCCCCGCCCTCGACATCACTGCAGACAATTTCGTTCTGAAAAACAGGAACATGGGCCGCCTCGAGCTGGTTGCCGTGCAGCAGGGTAGCGACTGGAAGATACAGAAGCTGCGCATCGCCAATCCGGACAGCACCCTGACGGCGGACGGCATCTGGCAGGGCTGGGCGATACACCCCATGACGAACATCAACCTGAAGCTCGATGTGACCAGGATAGGCAAATTCCTCACCCGTTTCGGCTATCCTTCCAATCTCATGCGCGGAAGCGGGAAAATGGAGGGAACGCTTTCCTGGGCCGGAAGCCCGCAGTCCATCAATTATGCAACCTTGAACGGCAATCTCATCATGACGGCCAGGCATGGCCAGTTCAACAAGATCGATCCCGGAATCGGCAAGCTTCTCGGGATATTGAGTCTGCAGGAGCTGCCAAGGAGAATCACGCTGGATTTCCGCGACATTTTCAGTTCAGGTTTCGCATTCGACGAAATTTCGAGCAACCTGCAGATATCTGACGGCATTGCCAGGACGGAAAACCTGAAGATCGAGGGCCCTGCCGCAGAAGTCGACATGAATGGAAGCGTCGATCTCGACCGTGAAACCCAGGATCTCAAGATCATCGTCAAGCCCCAGCTGGGCGGAAGTGTCTCCGTCGCAAGCTCACTGCTCGGCGGTCCGGTCGTCGGCCTCGCCACCTGGGTCGTCGGCAGGGTATTGCAGGATCCTCTCGACCAGCTCGCTTCCTACGAATACAATATCACCGGAAGCTGGGCAAATCCCGTCGTCAAGAAGGTCCACGAAAAATGAGAAAGCTTGCTCTTTTCCTTACCCTGGCAAGCGGCATGGCCCATGCCTCCTGCGACCTGCCCGAATCTTTCTGGGATTGGCCCCGGTCCGGGGACTCGGTGCTTGCCCTGAAAGAGATCAGACCCTGCATCGATGCCTATCTCGCGACCCCGGGATCGAGCCTCGTGATCCGTCACGGGAAACAGGACGAAAACATCCTCCATGCCGACGAATTGCGCGCATGGCTCGTCTCGCTGGGCATCAGCCCTTCCAGAATCCGGGATGTCGCTGACGACGGGACGGCATTGTCAATCGAAAACCATTGAAATCATGATCCTCATACTCACACAAGACGCAAGACCAGGCATCCCCGAATTCGAACAGCTGATGGGGCATCTTTCCAACCTTCCCGGCATCAGCACCAGGATCCACACCGAGAAGGGTGCAGAGCAGGTCCTGACTGAAATCTATCTCATCGGCAACACCCAGGCGCTGGATATCGAAGACATGAAACGACTTCCCTGCGTCGAAAGCGTGGTCAGGGTTTCCGAAGAATACAGGGTGCTTGGCAGGCACAAGGAAGATCACAGGCCAACCCATTTCGAATACAACGGCGTGCGCTTCGGTCAGGACAATCTCAACATATTCGCCGGACTCTGCGCGGTCGACAATCCGGAGCATGTCGAGATCATGATGAAGGCACTGAGCCAGAACGGGCAGACCTGTACCAGGATGGGTGCATACAAGCCCAGGACAAGTCCCTATTCGTTCCAGGGACACGGCGCGAAATGCCTGCCCTACGTCTTCGAACTCGCAGGAAAATACGGCCTCAAGGTGATCGCCATGGAAATCACCCATGAATCCCACATGGAAGAGATCACTGATGCGCTTGAGAAAACAGGCAACCCAACCGGGGTCATGCTGCAGATCGGGACCAGGAATACCCAGAATTTCGAGCTGCTCAAGATAGTGGGCAGGCAGAGCCGTTTCCCGGTTCTCCTGAAGCGAGGCTTCGGCATCACGCTCGACGAATCGCTCAATGCCGCGGAATACCTCGCATCGGAAGGGAACAGAAAAGTGGTTTTCGGCCTCCGGGGAATGAAGACCAACATGGGGGACCCGCACAGGAACTTCGTCGATTTTGCTCACGTGCCTGTCGTCAGAAGGCTCACCAGGATGCCGGTGTGCATCGATCCATCCCATTCCGTCGGCCTGCGCGCAAGGGGCCCTGAAGGCATACAGGACATCATGCATGTCACGGCACAGGGCATTTTGGCAGGCGCCAACATGGTCCTTGTCGACTTTCATCCTGTGCCTTCCAAGGCGCTGGTGGATGGTCCCCAGGCCCTGACCCTGGATGAACTTCCCTATTTTCTGGAAGACGTGAGAATCGCAAGGGAAGCGTATGACGCGCGATGCAGGCTGGCAGCATCCTTCACGAGTACCATCTGAGAAAGGCTGCCGAAATAATCGCCACAAGCGCGAGAAACGCCTCCATGCGCCAGAAAACGACGCTTTCCGCTCGTGCCCCCTTGAGACAATAGGCTGCGATGAAAAAGCCCGAGACAGCGCATATCATCTTGATGACAAGCGCATCGACGGCGATCCCTGCAATGTCCGGAAGATGTCCGTAGAAGGAATAGCTCAGGATGCCGAAAAGCGCCCCGGTGGCGCCCTGCAAGGCCCACCCCGAAAGCGTGATCCAGGCGAGTCTCTTTCTCTTTTCCAGGTCGACTAGCGCGAGAATCGAGCCGCCCGTCACCATCACCGCGCCCAGATTATGGATGGATTGGTCGAGCGCATAGGCGAGATTCTGGATGTTCATGGCGCATCCACCCTAATCCAGATATTTTCACTTTCGGTCGAAACGGTGTCGTTATCATGATTCCCGGAAATTTCAAGCCAATCCCCGAGTTTTCCCGAAACCCTGGTGGAAAACCTTCTGATTTCCATGTTTCCCGACAAGGGCCTGTCCATGACGGCGCTGATTCGAAGCGTCACCCTGTTTCCGGAAAGACGGGGGAGCACATAAAAACCCCGCTTCGCTTCCATGTGGCCCGGGGTTACCGTGACGCCGTAAGGGCCCGTGCCGACGATCTCTTGATTGACGCTTTCCCCCGTTTCGACATAGGCAGGGCTGCCGTCCTGAACAAGGAGCGTCCTGAAAGAGGCGGTGCCGGTGGTCACGGACGATTCATCGACAGGATTCTCCCCCTGGTAAATCGTGATCCTCAGATTTCTCGCAGGCGCCTTGTTCTGCAAGGAGCGCGCGGCATCGGCGCCTCCAGAGAAGAACATCAGCAGGATCAGGACTAATCTCAAGACGCCTCCGAGGTTGAAACTTTCCGGGACTTTATGTAGTCTTAGTAGCACGATAGATGATTTTGCACAAGGAGCAAAGATGCAACCCGAAATACGTTATTCCACCATGCCGGCCTATGCCCTGGATCAGAACAGGGTGCTGCGCAATACTTACTGGCTTCTCGGCCTCACCATGATCCCTACGGTGATCGGCGCATTCGTCGGCATGGGCACCAATTTCGCCTTCCTGGCCGCTTCCCCGCTGGTCGGGTCCCTGGTCATGCTCGCCGTGATGTTCGGACTGATGTTCGCCGTTTCCGCCACCCGGAACAGCAGCCTTGGCGTCCTTTTCCTGCTGCTCTTCACGGGCGTTGCAGGATGGTTCCTCGGCCCCATCCTCCAGGTTGCGCTTCATCTCAGGAATGGCCCTGAGCTGATCGGCATCGCCGCTGCCGGAACAGGCGCCATTTTCCTCAGCCTTGCCGGAATCGCGACGGTGACGAAGCGCGACTTCGGATTCATGGGAAATTTCCTTTTCGTCGGCCTGATTCTTCTGATCATCGCGTCCGTGGCCAACATCTTCCTCCATGTTCCTGCCGCATCGCTTGTCATATCGGCAATCGCGGTCCTGATCTTCGCAGGTTACATCCTTTTCGACGTGAGCCAGATCGTGCATGGCGGCGAGACCAATTACATCATGGCCACCCTGACGCTCTACCTCGACATCTACAACATCTTCATCAACCTGCTCAGCCTGTTGATGTCGCTTTCAGGCGATCGGGACTGAACGAAAATCAGAACGGAAAAGGCCGCCGCATGGCGGCTTTTTTTCGGTCAGGGAGGGTCTTCATGAAAAAAATCGCAGTCATTCTCTTTCTGTTTTCGTGCGGGAGTGCATTTTCCGCCGACATCACGACGCTTCAGGCTTCCCTTGAAATGGCCAGGCAGAGCATGGAAAGCGCAGGATCGAGATATCAGGACGCAAAGGATACGCTATCCAGCCAGGAAAAGACCGTGCAGCGTCTCAAGGCGGAGCTCGAAAAGCAGCAGAAGCAGCTCGAAATCGACAAAAGCAATGAAAAAAACGCCATGGACGATTATTATGCGGCCAAAGCCAAGCATGACCGTGCCCAGGCCATACTCGACAAGGCATGGGAGAAGCGCTGAAAGTGAAAATAAAGGGGAAATGAGCTAGAATTCCCCTTTTGGCAATTTGGAGAAAGCGCATGTCGATGGCCGACCGTGATGGTCTGATCTGGTTTGACGGTAAAATGGTGGAATGGCGAAAAGCCACCGTCCATGTACTCACCCATACGCTGCATTACGGCATGGGTGTTTTCGAAGGGGTCAGAGCCTACCAGACCGAAAAGGGAACCGCCATTTTCAGGCTGAGGGAGCATACCGAGCGCCTCTTCAATTCGGCCCATATCCTCGGCCTCAAGATTCCCTACAGCGTAGAGGAATTGATGCAGGCGCAGCTCGATGTCGTGTCGCAGAACAATCTCGTTTCCTGCTACATCCGCCCCATCGCCTTTTACGGTTCCGAGGCGCTCGGCATCGCCGCGAAAACCCTCTCCGTCCATGTTGCCATCGCTGCATGGCCATGGGGCGCCTATCTCGGCCAGGATGCCATCGAGAAGGGAATACGCGTCAAGACTTCTTCCTTTACCAGGCACCATGTCAACATCACCATGTGCAAGGCCAAGGCGACGAGCAGCTATGCCAACTCCATCCTGGCGCACAACGAAGTCGCAGTGGACGGCTACGACGAAGCGCTCCTTCTCGACGTGGACGGCTTCGTCACCGAAGGATCAGGCGAAAACATCTTCATCGTGAAGAAGGGGAAGATCTACACCCCGGACCTCACTTCTGCCCTGGACGGCATCACGCGAGACACGCTGATCCAGCTTGCAAATGAAATCGACATCCCCGTGATCGAGAAGCGCATCACCAGGGACGAAATCTATACCGCGGATGAAGCATTCTTCACCGGAACGGCTGCTGAAGTCACGCCCATCAGGGAACTCGACAACAGGAAGATCGGAAACGGCGGAAGGGGGCATATCACCGCGAGGCTGCAGAAGATGTTCTTCGACTGCGTCACAGGGAAATCGGAAGCGCATTCCGACTGGCTTACCTTGGTTTGAAGAGAAAATCATGAGCGAACAAGAGAAGCGTGTCATCGAAATCACAGAAAAAGACCTTCCGCTGCATTGCCCGATGCCTTCCATGACCCTGTGGGATGCCCATCCGAAGGTTTTCCTGCCGATAGAGGAAACAGGAGAAGCGCTCTGCCCCTATTGCGGCACGCTCTACATCCTTAAGGGAAGTGCCCGCCATCACTGATTCCCCCAGGAAGATCCTGATCGTATCTCCTTCCTGGGTGGGCGATGCGGTCATGGCGCAGCCGCTCTTCAAGCGCCTCAGGGAGCGTTACAAACACCTCGTCCTGGATGTGCTTGCCCCCCCTTGGTGCGCGCCCCTTTATTCGAGGATGAAGGAGATAGATGAAGTCGTCATCAATCCCCTGAAGCACGGCGAACTGAAGCTCTGGAAACGCTACAGATTGGGCTCCGTGCTCAGGAAAAGGCATTACGACCAGGCCATCGTCCTGCCCAATTCCCTGAAGTCAGCCCTGATCCCCTTCTTCGCTTCGATCCCGGTCAGAACGGGTTATATCGGAGAAATGAGAAAGGGGATTCTGAACGACGCAAGAAAGCTCTCGAAATCGCGCTATCCCCTGATGGTGGAGCGGTTCGCCCTGCTTGCCGAAGACAGGGAAAAATCGCTCAGGCGCCCGCTCTCTTATCCCTCCCTTTTCTCGGACCCCGTCAAGGCGGAAGCGACAGTGCAGAGACTCGGCCTCGAACCGAAAAAGCCTGTTGCGGTATTCTGCCCAGGCGCGGAATACGGACCTGCAAAGCGCTGGCCTTTCGAGCATTTCTCATCCCTTGCGGAGAGGCTCGCCGAAAAATACGAAATCTGGCTCATCGGGAGCGAAAAGGACAGGGAAATCGGCGAGGCAATCTCTTCTCGTTGCGACGCGATCAATCTCTGCGGATTGACGAATCTAGACGAAGCGGTCGATCTGATCTCGCTGTCATCCCTCGTGATCAGCAACGATTCAGGGCTGATGCATGTCGCGGCAGCACTGGGCCGTCCGATGATCGCGATTTACGGCTCTTCCTCCCCCGGCTTCACCCCGCCCTTGTCGGAAAAGGCGAAAATCGTGAGCCTGAACCTGCCGTGCAGCCCCTGCTTCGAGCGAAACTGCCCGCTTGGCCATTTCGATTGCATGAGGAAGCTGACCCCTGAAATCATCATCGAAAGCCTGCCGTGAATTACGTTTCCCCTTCCTGGCTGAAGGGCGGACACATGCAGACCATCTATCCTGCGAAGATGATCATTCAGGAAAGCATCGCCTACAGGCGGGAGCGATGGGATACTCCTGACGGGGATTTCGTCGATCTCGACTGGGTGGATGGAGAAGGGCCGCTCCACGTGCTTTTCCACGGGCTTGAAGGCAGCTCGAAAAGCCATTATGCGCTTTCCATCATGAACGAATTGAAGAAAAGAAGGGGAAAAGGCGTAGTGGTTCATTTCAGGGGATGCAGCGGAGAACCCAACCGCGCGGCCCGCGCCTACCATTCCGGGGATCACGAGGAAATGGACTGGATACTGAAGCGGTTGAGGGCGTCCCATGAAGGCAGACTTTATGCAATGGGCGTGTCGCTTGGGGGAAACGTGCTGCTGAAATGGCTGGGCGAATCGGGGGAAAAGGCGCTTTCCGTGATCGATGCCGCAGCTTCCGTCTCGGCCCCGATCGATGTCGCCGCCTCGGGAGACGCATTGGGGCGAGGATTCAACAGGAAATACACCAGGGAATTCCTGAAGACGCTGAAACAGAAGATCCTTGCGAAGCTCGACGAATACCCTGAAATCGTCGACCGCAAGTCCCTTCTTGCAGCGGAGAACTTCAGACAATTCGACGATCTCGTCACGGCCCCTCTTCACGGATTTCTGAACACCGACGATTACTGGAAAAAAGCGAGCAGCAAACCTGTCCTCCCCTATATCTCGGTTCCCACCCTGATCATCAATGCGCAAAACGATCCTTTCATGCCGCCCGAATCATTGCCCCGCGAGCAGGAAGTATCCGATCAAGTCGTGTTAGACTACCCGGAGGAAGGGGGGCATGCCGGCTTCGTCTCCGGCCCCTTTCCGGGGAAGCTGGAATGGCTGCCGGGAAGGCTTTTAGATTTTTTCGACAAGGTTGAAAAATGAAACAATTTCCAAAAGAAATATTCAAGGCTTACGACATCAGGGGGATCGTGGGCAAAACGCTCACCACCGAAGTGGTCGAAGGAATAGGTCAGGCGCTCGGGTCGGAGGCGCTGGAGCGCGGGCAGAAGGCGATCGTGATAGGGCGGGACGGCAGGCTTTCCGGTCCTGAACTCTCTGAAGCGCTTGCAAGAGGCATCCTGCTGTCGGGCATGGACGTCATCGACATCGGGCTCGTCGCAACGCCGATGGTCTATTTCGCCGCCCACCATCTCGGAACGGGATCCGGGGTGATGGTGACGGGCTCCCACAACCCGCCGGAATACAACGGGCTGAAAATGGTCATCGCTGGCGACACCCTTTCAGGGGAATCCATCCAGAATCTCCACAGGCGCTGCGAAACAGGGGGTTTTTCCAGAGGATCCGGGAAATACAGCGAAACCGATATCTCGACGTCCTATCTCGAAAGGATCGCGAAAGATGTCAGGCTCGCCCGGCCGATGAAGATCGCAGTCGACTGCGGCAACGGCGCGCCCGGCGCCTATGCGCCAAGACTTTACAGAATGCTCGGATGCACCGTGAAGGAACTCTATTGTGAGGTGGACGGCAATTTCCCCAACCATCACCCTGATCCATCCCATCTGGAAAACCTGAACGATCTCGTTCTGGAGCTGAAGAACGGCGATGCTGAAATCGGGCTTGCATTCGACGGCGACGGAGACAGGCTGGGGGTGGTGACGAAGGACGGCAGCATCATATTCCCGGACCGCCAGCTGATGCTCTTCGCAGCTGACGTGCTTTCCAGGAATCCTGGCGCGGACATCATCTACGACGTCAAATGCACCAGGAACCTCGCGCCCTGGATAAGGAATCACGGGGGAAATCCGGTGATGTGGAAAACGGGCCATTCGCTCATCAAGTCCAAGATGAAGGAAACAGGGGCGCTTCTCGCAGGGGAAATGAGCGGGCATGTCTTTTTCAAGGAACGCTGGTACGGATTCGACGACGGCCTTTACGCGGGTGCAAGGCTTCTGGAAATCCTCAGCCGTTTGCCTGACATCAACGAAGCCCTGCACTCCCTTCCCGATACCGTCAGCACGCCCGAGCTCCAGATCAAGCTGAAGGAGGGTGAGAACTATGCCCTGATCGAGAAACTGCAGAGCCAGGCTTCCTTCGACCAGGCAAAGGATATCTCGAAACTGGACGGATTGCGCGTCGAATACGAGGACGGTTTCGGGCTCGCCCGCTCTTCGAATACCACTCCGGTTATCGTGCTAAGATTCGAAGGAGAGAATGGGGATGCCATGAAGCGCATACAGGAGGATTTCAGGCGCGAGATACTCAGGGCAAAACCGGACGCGAGCCTGCCCTTCTAGGGCGATGAAAAACCAACAAAAAAAAGATGCAGAACGAACCCCTCTTTCTGGGGCGCCAGCCCATACTCGACAGGGACCAGAAAATGGTCGCCTTCGAGCTTCTTTTCAGGTCCGATGAAGGAAACAACGCAAGAATAGGCGACGATTTCACCGCGACCGCGACGGTGATCAACCATGCCATCAACGAATTCGGCCTTGAAAGCGCGCTGGGGCCCTACATGGGATTCATCAACGTGAGCGAATCACTGCTGATGAGCGACGTCATAGAGATCCTGCCCAAAGACAAGATCGTCTTGGAGATCCTCGAGACGGTAAAGGTCAACCATGCGCTCATCGAGCGCTGCAAACTTCTCAAGGCATCCGGTTTCAACCTGGCGCTCGACGACTTCGTCGAATACACCGAGGAGCTGGAACCGCTCATCGAAATGGCCGACATCGTCAAGATCGACATTCTCGCAGTCGAAGCGGGAAAGCTCGCGGATCTCGCCAGGATGTTCAGAAACAGATCCGTCAGACTGCTTGCCGAAAAGGTGGACAGCATCGAACAGTTCGAAAAATGCAAGGCGCTCGGATTCAATCTCTTCCAGGGCTATTATTTCGCGAAACCCCATGTCATCAGGGGAAAGCGTCTTTCCCCATCGGAGATCACCCTGATGAAGCTGGTGAGTCTGGTGACGAGGGATGCAGAAGAGCATGAAATCGAGGATACGCTCAAGGAAAACCCCATGCTCAGCCTCAACCTCCTTCGCCTCACCAATTCCGTGGCCTGCGGCGCAAGACAGAAAACCACTTCAATCCGGTCGGCGATCACGATTCTGGGACGCCGCCAATTGCAGAGATGGCTTCAGCTCCTGCTCTATTCGAATTCGGGAGGAGGGGAAACAAGTCCGCTTCTTCAGCTCGCGGCAATGAGGGGCAGGCTGATGGAGCTGCTCTCTTCGAAAAAACAGGATCGGGAATTCCAGGAAAACGGCTTCATGACAGGCATCATGTCGCTCATGGAAACGCTGCTTTCCATGCCCATGGCGGAAATCCTCTCCACTCTTTCACTCAATGGTGAAATCCAGGACGCCCTCATGACAAGATCGGGGGAACTCGGCAAGCTCCTTTCGCTCGCGGAGAGCATGGAAAAGGGCGAACTGACGGAAATCGAATCCTGCCTGGAGCAGTGCAGCTATCTCACCCTTCACGACCTCAACATGGCCCAGTCTGAAGCCCTGAAGTGGTCGAACGCCATCGCATTGCCCCAGCACTAGGCTTTCGACTTCACCCAGTCGATCACCGAATCCAGCGCCTCCTGAAGCTTTGCAGGATCATTCCCTCCTGCCTGCGCCATGTCAGGGCGTCCTCCTCCCTTACCGCCGACCTGCGATGCGACATGATTGACGAGCTCCCCTGCCTTCATTTTGTGAGTGAGATCGGCAGTCACCCCGGCGATCAGCGAGACCTTGCCTTCGCCTGAAGTCGAGAGGACGATCACCGCGCTTTTCAGCTTGTCCTTGAGCCTGTCCAGGGTCTCCCTCAGAACCGCAGCATCCGCCCCTTCCAGATTCGCCGCAAGCACCTTCACGCCGTTTATCTCCCGGGCCTGATTGACCAGTTCCTCGCCCCGTGCGCCTGCGAGCTTCGATTTCAGCATCGAGAGCTCTTTCTCGATCATTCTGGAATGCTCCATCAGCTGGGAGACCCTGGCTGCAGCTTCATTCGGGTGGGCTCGGAGCGCCGCAGCCACTTCCCTGAGCAAGATTTCCTGCTTCTGCACTACAGAAAGCGCGACTTCCCCCGTGACAGCCTCGATCCGCCTGATCCCTGCAGCCACCCCCGATTCGGAGATGATCCTGAAAAGACCGATGTCTCCCGTTCGATTCACATGCGTGCCGCCGCAAAGCTCCCTCGAAGTTCCGATGTCGAGCACCCGCACTTCATCCCCGTATTTCTCGCCGAAAAGCATCATCGCGCCGGTCTCTCGCGCATCTTCTATCTTCATCACGCGCGCCGAGGTTTCCGAATTTTCGATGATCTCGGCATTCACGATTCGCTCTATCTTCAGGATCTGCCCGTCCGTCAGGGGTTCGTTGTGGACGAAATCGAAGCGAGTTTTTTCAGGGTCTACGAGTGAGCCCTTCTGCTGCACATGGGGTCCCAGCACTTCCCTCAATGCCTTGTGCATGATGTGCGTGGCCGAATGATTGCGCATCGTCGCTCGCCGGGAAGCCATGTCGACGCGGGCTGTGACGCCGTTTCCGAGCACGAGCTTTCCGGTCTTGACGACGCCGTGATGGCCGAAAACGTTCGCCTGGATCTTCTGCGTGTCTTCTACTTCGAATATGCCATGGCTGCTCCGCAATTCCCCCCTGTCCCCGACCTGGCCGCCCGACTCCGCATAGAAAGGGGTATCGTCGAGAACTACCACGCCCTGCTCCCCCTCATGCAGCTCGTTGACCGATGCCCCGTCCCTGTAAAGCGCGAGGATGTTGCCTTTGTGCTCGAACGTGTCGTATCCGTGGAAATGAGTCGCAGGTCCTTCGTATTCGAGGTTCAAGGCCATCCTGAACTTGCCGGAGGCGCGCGCCATTGCCTTCTGCCTTGCCATGGCTGCGTCGAATGCCGAGACGTCGACGACGACGTCATGCTCCCTGCAGATGTCCTGGGTAAGATCGAGCGGAAAGCCGAAAGTGTCGTGAAGCTTGAATGCCGTTTCGCCGTCGAAAAGCTTTCCTTTTTCCAGTTCAGCCAGCTCGGATTCGAGGATAGCCATGCCGTGCTCTATGGTCTGGAAGAAGCGCTCCTCCTCCATGTTCAATATCCCCATCACCCTGCCCTGCGATTCGGCAAGCTCAGGATAGGCCGATCCCATCTCCAGAACGAGATCCGGAACAAGCCTGAAAAAGAAGGGGGCCCTTGCGCCGAGCTTGTAGCCGTGGCGGATGGCCCGCCTGACGATCCTTCTCAATACATAGCCTCTTCCCTCGTTTCCGGGAATCACGCCGTCGGCGATCAGGAAGGAGCAGGCCCTGATGTGGTCCGCAAGCACCTTCAATGACGGGGAATCGAGGTCGCTGCAATCCGTTTCCCTCGCTGCAGCCCGGATCAATGACTGGAAAAGGTCTATCTCGTAATTGGAGTGTACCCCCTGCAATACCGCGGAAATCCGCTCGAGCCCCATTCCGGTGTCGACCGAGGGCTTGGGCAAAGGATGCATCACGCCCGCTTCGTCCCTGTTGAACTGCATGAACACGTTGTTCCAGATCTCGATATATCTGTCTCCGTCTTCCTCTGCTGAACCGGGAGGGCCTCCCCATATGTCCTCTCCGTGGTCAAAGAAGATTTCCGTGCAGGGGCCGCAGGGACCTGTGTCGCCCATCATCCAGAAATTGTCGGATGCGTATCGCTGACCCTTGTTGTCCCCTATCCTGATCACCCGCGCCGCTGGAACTCCTATTTCCTTCGTCCAGATGTCATAAGCCTCGTCGTCTTCCGCATAGACCGTGATCCACAATTTATCGGAGGGAAGCCTGTACACTTCGGTCAGCAGTTCCCAGGCATAGCGGATGGCGTCCTTCTTGAAATAGTCTCCGAAGCTGAAATTCCCCAGCATCTCGAAAAAAGTGTGATGTCTCGCGGTATAGCCCACGTTCTCCAGGTCATTGTGCTTTCCGCCCGCCCTGACGCATTTCTGCGCCGTGGCGGCGCGGGTGTAGGGGCGCTTGTCGAATCCCAGGAAAACATCCTTGAACTGGTTCATCCCCGCATTGGTGAAAAGAAGCGTCGGATCGCCATGCGGCACGAGGGAGGAGGAAGGCACGACAGCATGCCCATGGGACGCGAAGAAGTCGAGGAATTTCTGTCTAATTTCGCTGCTTTTCATTTAGTCTTTTCCGATCAGCCTGAGTATCTCTTCCAGGGAAAAACCCCTTCCCTGGAGAAAACGAACCTGTTTCCCGAGCTCTTTCCTGTCGTGGGGCAATGCGCCGAATTTCTTCTCCCACACCGATTTCAGTGCGTCATTTTCGGATTCCATGATTCTGGGAATCGCAGATGATATCAGATCTTCGCTGATGCCTTTCGATCTCAGCTCGTGGAGAATGTGTTCGCGCCCGTAACGCCCGAGCCTGGCGTTGAGGATCTGGTCTACATAGCGGGCATCCGAAAGCCAGCCGTCTTTCTCGAGTTCGTCGAGGAGGGCATCCATCCCCTCCTCATCCCCGAGCCTGAATTTCAGTTCAGCCCTCGAATATTCCCGCCTTGCAAGGAATCCGAGGGCTCTCTCCCTGAGTTCAGTCGGAATCATCCGTTGATGCAGGCATCGCAGCGCCGCTGACATGGGCGCGTATCTTGGACTCGATATCCTTGGCGACTTCGGGATTCGCCTTCAGGAATTCCCTTGCATTGTCCTTTCCCTGGCCGATCTTTTCACCCTTGTAGGCGTACCAGGCGCCGGACTTCTCGATCAGCTTCTGCTGCACGCCGATCTCGATGATCTCCCCTTCCCTCGAAATCCCTTCGCCGTAGAGGATGTCGAATTCGGCCTGCTTGAAAGGCGGGGAAACCTTGTTCTTGACGACCTTCACCCTGGTTTCGTTCCCGATCACTTCCTCGCCCTTCTTGATCGCGCCTGTCCTCCTGATGTCGAGCCTGACGGACGCATAGAATTTCAGCGCGTTTCCGCCTGTCGTGGTTTCCGGGTTGCCGAACATCACCCCTATCTTCATCCTGATCTGGTTGATGAAGATCACGAGCGTGTTGGTCCGCTTGATGTTCGCGGTGAGCTTTCTCAATGCCTGCGACATCAGCCTCGCCTGCAGGCCCATGTGCGAGTCGCCCATTTCGCCCTCTATTTCCGCCTTGGGCGTCAATGCGGCGACGGAGTCGACCACCACCACGTCGACGGAACCCGATCTCACCAGCATGTCCGCGATCTCGAGCGCCTGCTCCCCCGTGTCGGGCTGGGATATCAATATGTTGGGGACATCGACACCGAGCTTCTGCGCATACTGGGGATCGAGCGCATGCTCCGCGTCGATGAAGGCTGCCGTCCCCCCCAGCTTCTGCATCTCGGCGATGACCTGCAGCGCAAGCGTCGTCTTTCCCGAAGATTCCGGGCCGAATATCTCGACTATCCTTCCCCTGGGAAGCCCGCCCACGCCGAGCGCGATGTCGAGCCCGAGGGAACCCGTGGAGACCACTTCGATGTCCTGCGCCACCTCGCTGTCGCCGAGGCGCATGATGGAGCCTTTCCCGAACTGCTTCTCTATCTGCGAAAGCGCTGCCGCAAGCGCCTTGCTCTTGTTTTCATCCATGTTTCATACCCCTTGTCGAATGCTGAATTATGGCATGGCTTGGCCGATTCAGCCAGTTCGTAACTCAATTTGCAACCGGGATGCTCTATAAATGTAGAACCATTCAAAAAGGAAGCCAGACGGGCAGAAAAGAAGCCATTCTGATATAATGGCCAGAACGGCACCGATCCAGTCCCTGCGCCGCATCGTTACGAACCCCGTCCGCCTGCCCTGACTGGCGCCCATCGAGGCGACAGGCCGATTTTTTCCGGAATGCTTATGAATTTCTCTGACCTCGGCCTGTCCGACGCCATTCTCCGCGCCGTATCCGAACGCGGCTATACCGACCCCACACCCATCCAGAAGCAGGCGATACCCGCCGTGCTCTCTGGAATCGACCTGCTTGCAGGCGCGCAGACGGGGACGGGCAAGACAGCGGGCTTCGTCCTGCCCATACTCCACCGTCTTTCCGACAAGACGATCAAGGGCCCTTCCGAAGGCCGCCCGCCGATCAGGGCGCTGATCCTCGTGCCGACAAGGGAACTCGCCGCCCAGGTCGAGGAGAGCGTCAGGGAGTATGGCAAATACCTCAAGCTCGCTTCCATGACCATGATAGGCGGAGTCAACATCAATCCCCAGATCACCCGCCTCAGAAGCCGCGTCGACATCCTGGTCGCAACCCCCGGGCGGCTGCTCGACCATGTCGGACAGAAGACGATAGATCTTTCACGGATCGAGATCCTCGTTCTCGACGAAGCAGATCGCATGCTCGACATGGGGTTCATCAGGGACATCAGGAAGATTCTCACCCTTCTTCCGAAAACCAGGCAAAATCTGCTCTTTTCCGCGACATTTTCGGACGAAATCAGGTCGCTTGCCGCAGGCTTGCTGAAGAATCCTGAAACGATAGAGGTGGCAAGGCGCAACACGACGGCGGAAACCATCACGCACAAGGTTCATCCGGTCGACCGGGACAGGAAGCGCCAGCTTCTCGCCCATCTCGTGAAGGAACACAACTGGCACCAGGTGCTGGTATTCACCCGGACCAAGCATGGCGCAAACCATCTCGCTGAATACCTGGCCAAGAACGGCATTCCTTCGCTCGCCATACACGGCAACAAGAGCCAGTCTGCCAGAACCCGCGCGCTTTCCGAATTCAAGGAAGGCAGCCTGCAGGTTCTCGTCGCAACCGACATCGCGGCCCGCGGCATCGATATCTCGGAGCTCCCCCATGTCGTCAATTTCGAGCTCCCCAACGTCCCCGAGGATTACGTGCACCGTATTGGGCGCACGGGACGCGCCGGGCAGTCCGGAGAAGCGGTATCGCTCGTCTGCGTCGATGAACTGAAGCTCCTGTCCAACATAGAAAAGCTGCTCAAGCTGAAAATTCCGCAGGAAGTCATTCGGGGATTCGAGCCTGACAGGAATGCGAAACCCGAACCGATCAGAATGGGCGGGAGAAGGTAGGAAGCATCAACGGCAGAATTCGAGGAGTCCCTGGAGGGCTGCCTCGACTGACTGCCTCCTGACGGCTTCCCTGTCCCCGAGGAAAAGCCTTTTTTCCGCCTCCACGCGGCCACCCTTGTCGGCCCAGGCAAGACAGACC
>JAJZTQ010000040.1 GCA_021848825.1 Pseudomonadota bacterium | reverse complement strand
GCTCCTGGCACAGAGCACCAGTTCACCGAGTGGGAAAGCAGACTTTCAGAGCGAGACCAGGCTGAGCGGCGGGTAACCGGTAATTTCCTGCCCGACCTGGCAAAGCAGGACGCGGTCAGTTGGCCGAAAGCCCTTCATTAACCTGATTAAGGAAGGGAAAGGCTCATCTCCCAGTGCCCACTTTTATCCGTTCGGGCGCGCCACCCTCCATTTTCCATAACCAGACCAACACTCATGGCCCTTGCTACTTAGCACGCCGTGCCAACTTTTATCACGATCTTGAGAAATGAATGCGTTCCAATTTCGCTTTGAAGATGCAGGCGCTCGGCTACATCGTGACCGTGGGCTTCTTCGGGCTGAGCGAAGGTCACGCAGTCACGAGGTCTACCATCGAAATTGCTGGTGACGGCCCTGAAAGAAGAGAGTAGCATTTTTTTCTGACAGGGGTGTGGCTTGTGGGGTTCATACCCGGCACAAACCTTGCACATTGCCTCGCGAGGTAACATGGTGAACCATTCTGGAATATTCCAGGCGGATGGGTCTGCTCAGGGTTGCAGCATAGCATGAATGATCGATGTCAAGACTTGACCTCGGACCCCGTTGTAACCCACATCTAATTCTGGCAGGTTAAGATCCTTTCACTCATCGCCATCACCAACATCCATGCCCTTTCGCACCCTTGCCTTCCTGTTCGTCGCGCTGACATTCGGCGGCTGTGCGACTTATCCGGACATGAAAGCGTTCGTCAAGTCGCACCGTGAAACGCCTGTCAGTATCCTGCTGATCGAAGCACCCCCGGATATCGACCATTCGAGACTCCAGGCCGTATTCGCGCCTTCGGCGAAATCCCCATCCGGAAAAGCCATCGCGTCAGGCATCGAGCATGCCCAATCCCGGGCGCTCGATTTGATGAAAGCCATGCTAGAAAGGCACCGTTCGTTTGAAGTTGTTTCGGAACCACAGCCTGCAAAAGTTGCAAGGATGCTGAAAAAGGATCCCGATCATCCCCTCAGCCAGGAAGACGCTGACGCGATTCATGCTGAGACGGGGGCGGATGCGATCTTTCTTTTCAGAATCACGGACTACGGACTGACCCCGGGGTCTTGGCGCGACGGCTACATCGCTTTCGAAGTGAGTTCGACGCTGGCGATCGCCGGCGTCATCGCCTATACCGGCTCGGCTGCCGCGCATGCGGCAGCGGGGGGATATCTGGTCCAGGAGACGGTCGAGGAAACGACTGAAGCCTATGCCGGGTTCTGGGGACTCGATGTCGTTACACGCCCGGTCAGACTCGAAGCCGAACTCGTCCGGCTGAAACCCGTGGGCAGGATTTGGAAAACGGACGAAACGGGATTGTCGGACATCCGCCTCTCCCGACTGACGAGAACCATACCCGCTTCGGAACGCGATCTCCAGCTCGATCAGTCGACGAATCATGCAATCAACGACATTTCGGCCGATCTGAAAAAGTGGGAATGACCGGGTCGGCTTGCCATTCGATATCGGCCCATGAATAATATGCGCTGCCCCATTCTCCAAGACCGATCTTGCCTTCACGAAACCCTCCCGTCCTCGAGATTTTCCAGGCTTTCCTGAAGCTCGGGATTTCCTCGTTCGGCGGTCCCGTTGCGCATCTCGGCTATTTCAGGAAGGAATTCGTGGAAAACAGGAAATGGCTGGACGGACAAGCCTATGCCGATCTCGTATCGCTCTGCCAGTTCCTGCCGGGGCCCGCGAGCAGCCAGGTCGGCATGGCGATCGGCCTCTCCAGGGGAGGATTCGCCGGCGCACTCCTGGCCTGGCTGGGATTCACCCTGCCTTCGGCCATTCTGCTAATCCTTTTCGGCCTTCAATTTCATCATTTCCAGGGTTCTTTCGGGAGCTGGCTGCACGGACTCAAGCTGGTTTCAGTCGCTGTGGTGGCCCAGGCGATTCTCGCCATGGGCAAGCCACAGTTCTCCGACTGGCGAAAAACCGCATTGGCCGCAGCATCAGCTGGCGCCGCGATAGGGTTCCCATCCCTGTGGATGCAGATCGCGATCATCGCTTCAGGCGGGCTTTCCGGTCTTGTCTTACTGGATTCCCACAGGATGCTGCCTTCGGAGCCGATTCGGAACATTCCCGGACGCAAGACGGGACTGTTTCTCCTGTCCTCGTTCTTTTTCCTGCTCGCCGCGCTTCCCGTCATCGCCTCACTATCGGGCAGCTATCCCTTGAGGCTTTTCGACAGCTTCTACCGAGCAGGCGCGCTCGTTTTCGGCGGGGGGCATGTGGTATTGCCTCTGCTCCAGTCCCAGGTCGTTCCTAACGGCTGGGTATCGAACAGCGAATTTCTGGCGGGCTACGGCGCCGCGCAGGCCGTGCCCGGTCCGCTCTTCACCTTCGCCGCCTTCCTCGGTGCGGTTTCTTCGGGGACGCCTTCGGGATGGACGGGGGCTGCAATCGCGCTCGTCGCGATATTCCTGCCATCATTCCTGCTTGTCGCGGGAATTCTCCCTTTCTGGAATGATCTGCGACTCATCCCTCCCGTGCAGCGCATCATGAAAGGGATCAATTCGGCAGTACTGGGGCTCCTGATCGCCGCTTTCTGGAACCCGGTCTGCACGTCTTCCATTCGCAGCGAATTCGACGTCATGCTGGCCGCCGCCGCATTTCTGCTGCTCTTGAAACTGCCGTCCTGGGCAGTCGTCCTATCGACCGTCCTGATTGCCGGAATCTTCAAATTTTAGGAGGAAAAATGAAGCATTTGCTTTTCGCCGCTTCACTGTTTGCAGCAACGTCATCAAGCGCAGCGGTCGCGCCTTACATACCCGGCATGGGCGAGATCATGGGCGCAACCCAGATGCGCCATTCGAAACTCTGGTTCGCCGGAAAAGCCGGAAACTGGGCGCTCGCGAACTACGAGCTGGGAGAGATCAGGGAAGGGCTGGATGACGCCGTCCGCTATCACCCTGTCTTCAAGGAAGGTGTTCCGGTATCGAAGATGATCGAAAAATTCACGGCCTCCCCTTTGAAAGCACTCGAGAACGCCATCGGGGAGGAAAACGAAAAGGATTTCACGACGGCATTCGACAGTCTGACCGATGCGTGCAACAGCTGCCATCACGCGGCGAACCGCGGCTATATCGTGATCGGGCGCCCGACCGTCTCCCCTTACACCAACCAGGATTTTTCCGTGAAATCAAAATGACTCCGAAGGCATTTTCATTGCAGTTCCCAATCTCGCGCCGAGGACCCTGACCCCCAATCGGCGATATCAACGATGGCGCCCCGGAAGAATCCGTGGGCAGTTCCCGCATCTAGCCCCTGCCGTGTTCGCGCTCACGAGCATGGCTGCGGCGAAAAAGGAATGCGATTTTCCAGAGGAAAATCTCGCATTGACTTGAGCTGAGGTTTCACCTAACCTAGGATCATGCCAACGAGGAAAATGCGCCTTTTGATCGCAGTTCTCTGCGTTGCGATGCTGGCATGGACCCAGTTCGCAGTGGTGACCTACGCCTGTCCGATGGATGCCCCAGAGATGACGTCCATCGGCATGCAGTCTGATTGCGCGGGCGACATGCATCAGAAGCCTTCGATGCTGTGCGAGGCCCATTGCGACCATTCGTCGCCTTCTCCCCAGGCGCCCGACGTTGCCGATCAGGCCGCGCTCTGCATGGCAGCCACCCTGGCTGTTCCCGCGCCCGGCTCGGCCAAGGCATTTGCTCACGACCAGCTCGTTTATCCCGACAGTTCCCCCCCGCTCAGAATCCGGTATCGAGTCTTTCGCATTTGAGCGCCTTCGGTGACCGTTCGCGCCGTGCCATGCACGGCATTGTCGACCTGAAGGATGCTTTACCATGCCCACTTTCATCTTGCACCGATCCAGATGGCGAATGCCATTCGCCATGCTGTTTGTCTTTATCAGCGAAACAAGTCACGCCCTGACATTCGACGAGGCGATGCGCCTTGCCGAAACGAAATCGCCCCAGATCGAGGCGGAAGCGGCGAACATCGCGTCCATCGAATCGTCGAGCCGCTCGGCAGGACAATTGCCCGATCCGAAACTTGAGCTCGGCATCGAGAACCTACCCGTCAGCGGCCCGGAACAGTACAGCCTGACCCAGGATTTCATGACAATGCGCAAAATCGGCCTGATGCAGGATTTCCCCAACAGCAAGAAAAGAGAGGCCGAGGCCGATGCCGCACGCGCCGGTGTGGCTGTGGCGCAGGGGCAATTGCAGATCGAGAAGCTCGTCGCCATGAGAGCAACCGCTTCAGCCTGGATAGAGCGGAGCACCGTGGAACGCGAACTCAGGTTCGTCGATGCCTTGGAAGACGAGAACAGGCTTTTCGATGCGGCCGTGCGCGCCGGCATCGCATCGGGAAAAGGGTCGCTCGCGGACGGCGTCACGCCTCGACAAGAAGCTGTCGCCATCGAGAATCTCAAAAGCGAACTTGTCGCACGCCGCGAAAAGGCAGTCGCAGAACTCGAACGATGGATAGGGCGATCGGGTGCCGAACCGCTCGAAGGCCCTGTTCCGGATTGGAAAATCGAGCCGGACATGCTTTCCCATGCGCTGCACCATCATCCAGAACTCGAGCTGTTCGATTCGAAAGACCGGAAGCTTGATGCAGAAATAAGCGAGGCGAAGGCTGAAAAGATACCTGACTGGGGAATCGAGCTCGCCTATCAGGAGCGGGCGCCGCAATTCGGCAACATGGCCTCTTTCCAGTTCACCATGGCGCTGCCCATTTTTCCCGAGTCGCGCCAGGATCCCAGAATCGCCGCAAAAATAGCTGAAAAGGAAGCGCTCGATGCGGAGCGCGAGGCGACTCTCAGGGAACACAATGCCATGCTGGAATCGGACCTTGCGGAATACAGGCGTCTCGCCGACATGGAAAAGCGTCAGAAGGAATCCATGATCCCCCTTTCAGAAGAAAAAGTGAATCTGACCCTGGCCGCCTGGCAAGGCGGAAAGGCAAGCCTTGCTGACGTGGCGGTAGCCCGGCGCGAGCGCATCGAAACGAAGCTCAAGGTCATCGAGCTCGACGGTGATCGCCAACTGGTCGCTATCCGCCTTCATTTCACAAAACTTCCAGGAGCCGAACCATGACCAGATCATTCGCTACTCTTGCCGCCCTGGCGATGCTGGCCGTCGCGCTGATCTGGTGGTACGAGAGGCAGTCGGAGCGAAATGAACAGCCTGTTCCCATCTCGAAACGGGACAAGGTATTGTACTGGTACGATCCCATGCACCCGGAGCAGCATTTCGATAAGCCGGGGAAATCCCCCTACATGAACATGGATCTCGTGCCCAAGCTTGCCGAAGAAGAAAACGCGGGAATCAGGATCAGCGCATCCACCTTGCAGGATCTCGGCGTGCGCCTGGCGAGGGTCGAGCGCATCCCGCTTTCCTCCAGGATCGAAGTCTCTGGGCTGATCGGCTTCGACGAGCGCAACATAGCCATCGTGCAAGCTCTGGCTGGCGGATTCGTGGAAAAGGTGCCGCCCCTGGCACCCGGCGATGTCATCCATCAGGGCGATGCGCTCGCAGTCCTTTCCATACCGGAATGGACTGCCGCCGAGAAAGAGTTTCTGGCGGTCCTGGAAAGCACTGACCCTTCCCTGAAAGCGACGGCACGAGAAAAACTGCATCTCCAGGGCATCCCTGGAAGCTTCGTTTCCCAGCTAGAAAAAACCAGAACGGCAAGATCGAGCTTTGTGCTGCGATCCCCTGTATCGGGAGTGATCCAGTCCCTTGACATCCGCCTTGGCATGAGCGTATCTGGAGGACAGACCCTTGCCCGCATCAACGGACTGTCCACGGTCTGGCTGGATGCGGCCGTCCCTCAATCCATGTCCGACGAGGTTCATGCAGGCGACAAGGTGAAAGCCGACATTTCCGGGAGAGATGAGCCGGTATCTGGGGTCGTGGAGGCCGTTCTTCCGGTACTAAATGAATCGAGCCGCAGCCTGAAGGTGAGAATAGCACTTGCCAATCCAGAATTGAGATTGCGCCCCGGCGCTTCCGCTCTTGTCGAGATCGGACACGATACCGAAGAGACAGCGCTTGCAATCCCGACTGAGGTGCTCATCAGGACGGGAAAGCGAACGCTTGTCATGGTGGCCGAGGGAAGAGGACGCTTCAGCCCCGTTGAAGTGACAATCGGGCGGGAAATCGGCGACAAAACGGTGATTTCCTCCGGCCTCAGAGAGAACCAGGAAATCGCCTCCAGCGGCCAATTCCTGATCGACTCGGAAGCGAGCCTCTCGGGCGTCATGATCCGAAGTCAGGGCAGTGCAAAGCACGAAATGGACGAAACCGACGCAAGCATCGTTGCGCTTTCCAGAAACAAAGTCACGCTCAAGCACGGCCCTTTCAGGGCATTCGACATGCCCGGCATGACCACGACCCTTCCGCTTGCGAATCCCGATGTCGCAAAAGGATTGAAATCAGGCGACAAAGTGCATGTGATGGTGCATGAAACAGAACAAGGTCTCGTCGTCATGAAGATGAACAGGACGGGAGGCATGCCATGATCGAAAGGCTCATCCGCTGGTCCGTCGACAACCGCCTCCTGGTTCTCATCGCGACACTTATCGCAACGGCCTGGGGGATCTGGGCACTGAAGACGACTGCTGTCGATGCGCTTCCCGATCTCTCGGATGTGCAGGTCATCATCAGGACTAGCTATCCGGGGCAGGCGCCGAGGATCGTGGAAAATCAGATCACCTATCCGCTCACGACCACTATGCTTTCCGTTCCAGGCGCGAAAACGGTTCGCGGCTATTCCTTCTTCGGAGACAGCTTTGTGTACGTGCTGTTCGAGGACGGGACCGATCTCTACTGGGCGCGTTCGCGAGTCCTCGAATACCTAAATCAGGTCCAGGGGAGATTGCCTGCAGCGGCGCATTCGAACCTGGGCCCGGATGCGACGGGTGTGGGCTGGATCTACGAATACGCGCTTATCGACAGGAAAGGGCGTCACGACATTTCCGAGCTGAGGGCTATCCAGGACTGGTTCCTGAAATACGAGCTGAAGACGCTTCCCAATGTCGCCGAAGTCGCAACGATAGGCGGCATGGTCAGGCAATACCAGGTGATTCCGGATCCGGTGAAGCTCGCGAGCCTTGGGATCACCTATGACGAAATGAAAAAGGCGATACAGGATGCCAACATGGAATCGGGCGGTTCGGTCCTAGAACAAGGGGAAGCCGAATTGATGGTGCGCTCTTCCGGCTACCTGAAGAACATTGCAGATTTCAGGGCCATTCCGTTGAAGCTCGTGAATGGGGTTCCCGTCACACTCGGCGATGTCGCCCATATCCAGATCGGCCCGGAGATGAGGAGGGGGATAGCGGAGTTCGACGGGCAGGGCGAAACCGTGGGCGGGGTGATCCTGCTGCGATCAGGCAAGAATGCCAGATCCACGCTCTCGGCGATCCACGCCAAGATCAATGAACTATCGAGGAGCCTGCCGGAAGGCGTTGAAATCGTTCCGACCTACGACAGGAGCGGACTGATCGACCGGGCAGTCGAGAACCTCGATCACAAGCTCGTCGAGGAATTCATCGTCGTGGCCCTGGTCTGCGCCGCATTCCTTTGGCATCTGCGCTCCTCGCTGGTCGCCATCGTTTCGCTCCCGATCGGCATCCTGATGGCCTTCATCGTCATGAAATACCAGGGCATCAATGCCAACATCATGTCGCTCGGCGGGATTGCCATCGCCATAGGCGCGATGGTCGATGCGGCGATCGTGATGATCGAGAATGCCCACAAGAAGATCGAAACCTGGAGGAAAGATCATCCGGGAGAAAAGCTAGTCGGCGCCGCCCATTGGGAGGTAGTGACAAAAGCCGCGATCGATGTCGGGCCTGCGCTCTTCTTCAGCCTTCTGATCATCACCGTCTCCTTCGTTCCGATCTTCACCCTTCAGGCCCAGGAAGGCCGGCTTTTTTCTCCGCTCGCCTATACGAAAACCTATGCCATGGCTTCATCCGCAGCGCTTTCGGTGACTCTGATCCCGATCCTGATGGGCTACTGGATCAGGGGTGACGTGCCTACGGAGGATGCGAACCCGCTGAACCGCTGGCTGATCCGGATCTACCGTCCGCTCCTGGAAATCGTCCTGTCGCACCCGAAAATGACGCTTGCCGCAGCCTTCCTGGTCTTTCTGACAGCCATCTTCCCGTTGAGCCGTCTTGGCGGGGAATTCCTTCCGCCTCTCGACGAGGGCGACATTCTCTACATGCCTTCGGCCCTTCCGGGGCTTTCCGTCCAGAAGGCGTCAGAACTCTTGCAGCAGACGGACAGGCTGATCAAGTCGGTTCCCGAGGTCGAAACCGTATTCGGCAAAGCGGGCCGGGCGGAGACTGCAACCGACCCCGCACCCATCGAAATGTTCGAAACGGTCGTCCGCTTCAAGCCGGAAAATCAGTGGCGGCCCGGCATGACGAAAAGGAAGCTCGTCGAGGAACTGGACAGAAGAGTCAATGTGCCGGGGCTCGCCAACATCTGGGTGCCGCCCATCCGGAACCGCATCGACATGCTGGCGACCGGCATCAAGAGCCCCATCGGGATCAAGATCTCGGGGGAAAACCTCGAAGACATCGATCAGACGGCCAAAGCGGTGGAGGAGGTTGCCAAGACCGTTCCAGGGGTATCTTCGGCTTTCGCCGAGAGATCGACGGGTGGCCGTTACGTAGACATCGACATCGACAGGTTTGCAGCAGCCCGCTACGGCCTCAACGTCTCGGATGTCCAGGATGTCGTGAGCGGGCTGATAGGCGGCGAGAACATCGGCGAAACGGTGGAGAGTTTCGCGCGCTATCCGATCAATCTGCGCTACCCGAGGGAATGGCGCGACACGGTGGGGAGACTAGAAGCATTGCCGATTGTGACGCCGACAGGCGCGCAGATCACGCTCGGCACGGTCGCGAACATCCATGTCACTGAAGGGCCGCCCATGATCAAGACCGAGAATGGCAGGCTCTCGGGATGGGTCTATGTCGACGTGAGGGGGAGGGATCTCTCATCCACCGTCTCGGACCTTAGAAAAGCGGTGGCAAGCCGGGCGAAACCGATCCCTGGGACCATCATCGCCTATTCGGGGCAATTCGAGTTCATGGAACGCGCCAACGAAAGACTGAAGCTGGTCGTGCCTGCAACGCTTTTGATCATCTTCGTGTTGCTCTATCTCACATTGGGTCGCCTGGACGAGGCCTTCCTGATCCTGGCAACGCTTCCCTTCGCGCTGACGGGCGGAATCTGGTTTCTCTACTGGATGGGATACAACCTGTCGATTGCGACAGCCGTGGGGTTCATCGCGCTTGCAGGCGTGGCTTCCGAATTCGGGGTCGTCATGCTGATCTATCTCAAGCATGCCTGGAATGAAAAAACCGCATCCGGAAAAGCTTCCGAATCAGATCTTCTCCAGGCCGTCAGGCAAGGGGCGGCATTGCGAGTGCGCCCCAAGGCCATGACGGTCGCTGTGATCATATCGGGGCTTCTCCCCATATTGGCGGGAAGCGGAACGGGAAGCGAAATCATGAGCCGGATCGCGGCCCCCATGGTGGGCGGCATGATCACCGCGCCGCTTCTTTCGATGTTCGTCATTCCCGCAGCGTACCGGCTGATGCGCCGCAAGGAAATTCAAATCGAACAGGAGCCTGTATCATGAAAAATCGCTTCCAAGGAATCGAACGACAGGAAACGAGCTAAAATCCGCGGAAGCTCATGGGATGCGGCAGAATTCTGACTGCTCCGGGACATGAATCCGGGCCTTCGATTTCCCGGCTGCTCTTGGAGGACGCTGATTTCCTGACCCATTGCTGTTGCCAGTGCCGGAACGATTGCCTGCTCAGCGATCTGATCGTTCGAATACCCTTTCGCCTGACACCCTTCACAGTTGCGATTAGACCCATTCAAGATCATCATGATAGATTGTGATTTCTGAAGTGCTTTCCGGGGCTGGAAATGCTGCTCGCCGGGAAGCGTGAAAATATTGACGAAAGACGTTTTTTGAGCGGCAAAATGACTTTGAAGAGCATGCTTCTCCTGTGCATACTGCTGCCGGGATTGGCCGCTGCAGCCGGCATCGAGAAATTCGACCCGATTCCGATCCGCGCCATCTATCCTCCTGTAAAACCCCATTCTTCCGCCGACGAGGCTTTGGCAAGCGGACATGTCGCAAATGAATATTTCAAGATGGCGAAACCCGCCAGCAAGCCATGGCGGATTGCTTTTCTCTTCCCTCACATGAAAGATCCCTACTGGATCGGCTGCAGCTATGGCGTGATCAGCGAAGCGAGACGCCTGGGAGTTGCAGCGGATATTTTTCCAGCAGAAGGGTACGACGACCTGATAGGCCAGCTTCGCGAAATGGATGAGGCCATTGCATCGAGATACGATGCCATCGTCATCTCCCCTGTGAGCATGACGGCAAACAACGCATCCATTGCAAAGGCGCGCAAATTCGGCATCCCTGTTTTCGAACTGGCGAACGACAGCACCAGCGACGACTTGACGACCAAGGTGACCACTTCCCTCAAGGACATGGGCATCGATGCCGCAAGGTGGGTCATCGAAGATGCACGAAGGCGCGGATTGAGATCAATCAACATTGCATTGCTGCCAGGCCCATTGGATGCCGGCTGGGTCAAGGGTGAAGTCGAGGGCACCCTTGATGAAGCGAAAAGAGCCCCAATAAAGATCAATATCGTCGACATCGAGTATGGAGACAGCGACAGGATCCTTCAGGCCCGGCTCGCTGCGCAGCTGATTGCCAGATATGGCAAAGAGCTCGACTACATCATCGGATGCACAGGTTGTGCGCCGGCTGCGAGATTGCCGATAAACGAAGCGAAGCTCGATCGGAAGATCCGGGTGGTCGCCTATGACTTGACCCGAGAGATAGCCGATCTGATCGAACGGGGGGAAATCCAGGCCGCGGCGGATACGAAAGCGGTAAGCCAGGCACGCGTTGTTCTCGACTCGGCGGTGAACTTCCTCGAAGGAAGAACACGGAAACCGCCTGATACTATTCTCATCCGGCTCGGACTGGTTGACCAGAGCAACTATGCATCCTACCCGTTCGATACTTCCATTGGGCCAAAGCGTTGCATTCCCGTTCTGTCCTATGCGCCGAAAGGAATGAAATAATTTGTTCGATCGTGACAAGTCGATTCAGGCATGAGAATCAGACGGCTTAGAAACAAACTCCTGCTCGGCGCCGTCGCCATATGCATCCTCCTGGCGCTCGCCTACATGACTGCGGTTTCGCTGATCATAAGGGAGCAATACCTGGATCAGTCCAATTCACTGCTGCAGAACGCGCTAAAGGTGGTCGAGGATGGCCTTTCGAAGCGCAAAAGCGACCTCCTGGCAGCGTCTCGCGATCTGGCCACGCAGAAGGATCTGGGCTCGACCATCTGGTATCTGACGCAATACGCCTCGTCCGAACCCGATCGCGAAGTGCTGTTCAATACCTACCAGCAGCTGGTTCAAGGGACGCGCAAGACAGGTCTCATCGCCAGAGCATCCAGGGTGCTCCTTTACAACTCCGCAGGCAAACTCGTCGCTTTCGCACGCCTGGAAGGCACCAGTGATGAGGCAGGCTATGTCGACCGCTTCTCCAAACCTCGTTTCCATGTCGTGACGACGAAATCCGGCCAGGAATCGAGTTGGCGCAAGGCGGTCACGGACATTCCGGGCATATCCCCCTCGTTTCAAGGGAAGCTGCCGCGGCGCGAAAACATGCATTATGCGGTCATAGACGGATCGCTTTCGATCGAGGTTCAGGTCCCGATCATTGGGCAGGCTTTCGATTCAGCCACGGGAAAACCTGAAATCGAACAGCTCGGGCTGGTCGACATGGTGCAGCCGATCGGCCAGTCGTTTGCCGAGCAGTTTGCGGAGCTGACCAATACCGATATCGACATATTCACCCGGCAGAGACTCAGCAGTGGAAAGCTGGCGGCCTACATGAGCCCCGACTGGGGCGGCGGTCAGCCCAGAAAGGCCATTTTCAACCAGATCAGGGTCGCGGAAGTGGGCTACTATCAATGCCTGCTGCCGCTTTACGACGGCAGCGAATTTGTCGGCGCCGTCTCCATGCTTCACTCGAGGGAAGCAGTCCGGAAAAACATATGGGAAATGATCAGGACATTGTGGCTAATTGCAGGGGCAAGCGTACTTCTCATTTTCCCCCTCGTCTGGTATTTCGCCACATCGATATCGCGTCCCCTGACCCTCCTCAGCCGGATCTTCCGGGGGCTCGCAAGCGGCAAGCAGCTCATCTCGGAAGATGAATTCGCCCATCTGGAGAGTGAGCGGAACAGAAATGACGAACTGGGTGATCTAGCAAAAAGCTTCATGGCAATGAACGATGCAGTGCGCCAGAAGATCGCCCAGATAAATGAAATCAACGCTTCGCTTGAACAGAAAATCAGCGAAAGAACAGCGGAACTCGCAGCAAGCGAACAGGAGTCGCGCACCCTGATCGAGAATTCTCCGGACATCATTGCCCGCTATGACCGGGATTGCCGAAAGATCTATGTCAATGCCGCCTTCGGCGAAGTGGTGGAAGGCGGAACCAAGGCGCTTCTGGGCAGGAAGCCTTCCGAGTATCCGGGAGGAG
Source organism: Pseudomonadota bacterium (assembly GCA_021848825.1). Lineage (GTDB taxonomy): Bacteria > Pseudomonadota > Gammaproteobacteria > Burkholderiales > JABEVD01 > JABEVD01. The sequence continues at coordinate 1,810 of JAJZTQ010000040.1, read as the reverse complement.
CCGAATCGGGTGTCTACGAGGAAAGGATAGGGGAAGTATTTTCAAGCGGCAGAAGCGCCCACTTCGAGATGGAATGGCTGGACAAGGAAGGACGGGAAATCTGCAGCCATATCCGGCTCTCGCCGGAATTCGACTTATATGGAAACGTGGCCACAGTGCTCGGCATAAGCCGCGACATCACGGATCTCAAAGCCTCGCAGAAAGCGATCCTGCTGGAGAGCCAGAAATTCGAGACCTTGCTCCATGCCGCAGGCGACGGCATCCATATTCTGGATCTCTCAGGAAATGTGCTTCAGGCAAACGAGTCATTCTGCCGCATGCTCGGCTACACGCCGGATGAAGTGATCGGCATGAACGTGGCGAAATGGGATGCGCATTTCTCCCCCGAAGAACTGAAGGAGAGAGTGCCGGCGCTGATGACGAAGAGCGTCACTTTCGAATCCAGGCATCGCAAATGCGACGGCGAAATCATCGACGTGGAGATCAATACGGTCGGGGTTGAAATCAGCGGACAGAAGATGCTTTTCTGCTCATCCCGGGACATCACTGCGAGAAAACAGCTCGACGAATCCAGGCGAATGGCTTCCCTGATCTATCAGGGCAGTGCCGAGGCCGTACTGATCACGGATGAAGAAAACAATATCGTCGATGTCAATCCCGCCTTCACGCACCTTACCGGCTATACGAGGGAAGAGGTGCTCGGAAGAAATCCGAGGCTGCTTCAATCCGGGCGTCATGACAAGGCTTTCTATGAGGAAATGTGGCGTGCCATCCTGGAAAAGGATCGCTGGCAAGGCGAGCTGCGGGGTCTCAGCAAGGATGGCTCTGTACACATCATGCTGACCAACATCAGCGTCATCCGCCATGCCGACGGGAGCATATACAGGCATGTGGCGCAATATTTCGACATCACGGACAGAAAACAGAACGAGGAGCTGATCTGGAAACAGGCCAACTACGATACGCTGACCGGCCTGCCAAACAGAAGGCTTTTCCTCGACAGGCTGGAGCAGGAAACCAGGAAATCGAAAAGGTCCGGATTGCCGCTTGCGCTTCTCTTCATCGACCTCGACAGGTTCAAGGAAATCAACGATACGCTCGGGCACGCCAAAGGCGACATGCTGCTCGTCGAGGCGGCCGGGCGCATCAGGGGATGCGTGCGCGAAACCGATGTCGTCTCACGGCTCGGCGGCGACGAATTCACCATCATACTGGCCGAATACGGCGAGCATCTGCACATCGAGCGGATCGCGCAGGATATCATCCATGCCCTTTCCCGGCGATTCGAACTGGAAGGCGACAGCGCCTATGTTTCCGCAAGCATCGGCATCACGCTTTACCCTGACGATGCGGGAAACCTGGAAGAACTGATCAAGCATGCGGACCAGGCCATGTATTCCGCCAAGGCGCAAGGCCGAAACCGATTCAGCTATTTCACGCCTTCCCTGCAAATCGAAGCCCAGGAAAAGCTGATGCTGACCAATGAGCTGAGGCAGGCGCTTTCGAGAAAGGAGCTCGAGGTTTACTACCAAGCCATCGTGGAAATGACGGACGAGCGCGTCGTCAAGGCGGAAGCCCTGCTGCGATGGAAGCACCCCAAGCTGGGCATGGTGAGTCCCGCTGCCTTCATTCCATTGGCTGAAGAATCGGGATTGATCCTGGAAATCGGTGAATGGGTGTTCGATGAAGTCATCTCCAGCATCCTGAACTGGCAAGCCCGATTCGGCCGCATCATCCAGGTCAGCGTCAACAATTCCCCCATCCAGTTCGAAAAGGCAGCCAGGCATTCGTGGATGGAAAGGCTCGAAAA
>JAJZTQ010000016.1 GCA_021848825.1 Pseudomonadota bacterium | reverse complement strand
CTTTTCGCCACCCATACCACGCTATCCGTGCCGGCGCTGATCGGCGCGATCATGTGCATGGGGGTGGCGACGGCGAACAGTATCCTGGTCGTGAGCTTCGCCAGGGAAAGGCTGGATAGCGGAGACAGCGGCATCACGGCAGCACTGGAGGCGGGCTATATCAGGTTCCGCCCCGTCTTGATGACTGCGCTTGCCATGATCATCGGCATGGCCCCGATGGCGCTCGGGATGGGTGAAGGCGGCGAACAGAACGCGCCGCTGGGCCGCGCGGTGATAGGCGGACTGCTTTTCGCCACCTGCGCGACGCTTTTCTTCGTGCCGGTCATATTCAGCCTGGTGCATTCGAAGCACCAGGCAACAACGGAATCTTGAATCAGGAGCATGCATCATGTCCAATGAAATTCCCCCGCACCATGTCCCGACCAGACGCCTCCGCCTGGTCGGCATGGTTTTCATTCTGGTTGCAGGCACTGTCGCCGTGACAGGCATCGTGAGCAGACTTCATCACGAAAAGGACCTCAAGAAAGAGAACGCTCTGGGAAACATACAGAACGTCAAGGTCGTGCAGCCGAAATATGGACCCAGCGAGAAGACGCTGATCCTCCCGGGAAACGTGCTGGCCAATTACACCGCTCCGATCTACGCAAGGGTGAACGGCTATCTGAAGATCTGGTATACGGACATAGGCGCAAGGGTCAAGAAAGGAGATGTGCTGGGCCTGATCGATACGCCTGAGCTGGACCAGGAAATATTCAGGGCCAGGGCGAATGTTTCAACGGCTGAATCCAATCTTGAAATCGCCAACATCACGGCAAAGCGCTGGCAGAACCTGCTTGTCACCGATTCCGTATCCCACCAGGCTGCTGACGAGAAGGTTGCCGATGCGCGGGCGAAGCAGGATATACTCAATGCAGCCAAGGCGAACCTTGAAAGTCTGCTTGCACAGCAGGCCTTCAACAAGGTTACGGCCCCTTTCGACGGCGTGGTGACGGAGCGCAATACCGATATCGGCCAATTGATCAATCAGGGAGCCAACAGCGGCAAACCGCTCTTCCAGGTTGCCGATATCAACCTGCTCAGAATCTATGTGGAAGTTCCGCAGGCTTATTCCGACTTGATCAAGCCGGGAATGGAAGCGAAGCTCTATTTCCCTGAGCGCCCGGATACCGCCTATGAGGCGAAGCTCGTCAGCACCTCGAACGGCATCCACGTTTCTTCCAGGACCTTGACCGTCGAATTGCAGATGGAAAACAAGAATGGCGAAGTGCTGCCCGGAACCTATGCCGAGGTTCATTTCATCATGCCTTCGAGAAAGAACGTCTACATGATTCCTGCGAGCACTCTTCTCTTCAGGAAGGAGGGATTGCAGGTCGCCACAGTCGGGCCTGACAACAGGGTGGTGCTGAAGCATATCGTCATAGGACGGGATCTCGGGAAAGTGGAAGAGGTCATCGCCGGACTGGATGCAAGCGACCGGGTCATAGACAGCCCTTCGGATTCCATCCTCGAGGGAGATCTCGTCAAGATCAGGCAGGGGAAGGAAAAGCCATGAAAGGCTTGAAGGTTTTCCTGTGTGCCGTTCCGCTGTTGGCGAGTTGTTCTCTCGAGCCGACCTACAAGAAGCCGGATATTCCCGTTCCTGCCGCTTACAAGGGAACATACGGACCATGGCAGCAGGCGGAGCCTTCGGACAGGCTGGCCAGGGGAGAATGGTGGAAAGTCTACAATGACCCGGTGCTAGACAAGCTCGTCACGCGACTCGATGCGGCAAATGCCGATCTCGCCGTAGCGGTTGCCCATTTCGACCAGGCGATCGCCTATGCCACGGAAGCGGGTTCCTACCTTTATCCGACAGTAGGCGCGGCCGCTCATGTTACCCGCAACAAGCAATCCGTCTACCGGGCGACGAGAAGCCCGACGAGCAGAGCCCCGAATGTTTACGGTGACAATGCGATCGGATTGATGGCGGATTACGAGGTCGATCTTTGGGGAAGGCTTCGCAACCTCGCAGCGGCTGGCGAGGCGGGCGCGCAGGCAGCAGCAGCGGACCTCGAGTCGGTGAGGCTGAGCCTGAGGGCGCAACTCGCCGACAATTATCTCGCGCTTCGCATGCTCGATGTCGAAAATACCGTTCTTCAGGGTGAAGTAGGGGCATACACAAAGGCGCTTGCCATGACTCGGAACCGGTTCGAAGGCGGAATCGATTCAGCGCTCGATGTATCGAGGGCAAAGGCGCAGCTCGATACAGCGAATGCCAAGCTATCCGATATTGCAGCAAGCCGCGCCCTTTATGAACACGCCATTGCGACATTGGTCGGGGAAACGGCATCGAGCTTCAGTCTGCCACCGGTCGTGATGGATCTGCATCTGCCCCAGATCCCGACAGGCATTCCCGCCGTGCTGCTCGAGCGCCGCCCGGACATCGCTGCTGCGGAAAGGCGCCTCTTTGCAGCCAATGCCAGGATAGGCATGGCCAAGGCCGCTTTCTACCCGACTATCGACCTTGCCGCGATGGGCGGTTATGAAGGCATGTACCAGCCGGCATTGCTCACTTACCCCAATCTCGTCTGGTCTGTCGGTCCTACCGCATTCCTGACGATTTTCGATGCAGGAAGGCGGGAAGCCAGGGTCAAGGAAGCCGAGGCCGTTTTCAACGCGGATGGTGCGAAATACAGGTCCACGGTTTTGCGGGCGTTCCAGGAAGTCGAAGACAATCTCTCGCTCCTGAATGAGCTTGCCAAGGAATCCGTCTCGCTGAAGGCCGCAGTAGAAGATACCAAGCGTACCCTGGATATCGCGATGAACCGCTACCGGGAAGGGACAGTCAATTATCTGGAGGTGGTGATCGCCCAGACTGCCGCCCAACAGGCTCAGCTCGACGAACTGAATCTCAGGAAAAGAAGGCTTCAGGCAAGCGTCAACCTGATACGTGCGCTCGGCGGAGGATGGGACTCGAAGAGCCTCAAGGATTTGGCAGCAAAATGATCATTTTGACGAAATGACAGGCGTGACGTCGATCAGCTGGGCGATCTTTTCTGCAGCGTTCGACGCTTCTTCCCTGCTCGAATAGGGGCCGACATGGACCCTGTAAATCCCGCCTGAGCCGACAATTTCCGGGGAATAGCCCTCGAGCTGGGTCTTGTGAAGCTCGATGAAATGCTGTGCATTCATCTTTTCGGAGAATGCGCCCAGCTGCAGATAAAGGCTGTCGGGAGAATTTACCGCTGTAACATCGGCGTTTTCCTGCCCGGGCAGGATACTCTCCACTTTCACCTTTGCGCTGCCGTTCTTCAGTATGCCAAGCTTGTAGGCCGCCGTGTAGGAAAGGTCTATCAGTCTGTCCGAGCGGAAAGGTCCTCTGTCATTGATCTTGACGATCACGCATTTTCCGGTCGAAAGGTTCGTCACCCTGGCATAGCTCGGGATGGGGAGCGTCGGGTGGGCTGCCGTCATGGCATACATGTCGTAGACTTCGCCGGAAGAAGTCTTCTGCCCGTTGTATCGCCTTCCGTACCAAGAAGCGACCCCTTCGGCCTTGTAGGATTCCAACCTTGTTTCTGGAGTGTAGGTCTTTCCCATGGCCGTATAGGGCTTGTTGCATGCAGCGATCAATGGCTCCTTCCTGGGCGTCGCATCCGGAATGGAGGCGATGTCTGCAGGTGGATTGTCCCCCGGACCATCGTCAAGATAATATCCTCCACCTTTGGCATCGTGCGGGGGCTCCTGAACAGGTGCCTGCGACACAGGTTGCGGCGCTTCGCTGTTGATCGGCGCTTGTGCACATCCTGCGAGGATGAAGGCTGCAACAAAAAGGATCGCTCTCATGTCTTCACCAGCTTCTTGTGGGTATGGATGCTCATTAATATACCGAATCCCAGCAGCACGGTCACCATCGAAGTCCCTCCATAGCTGATCAATGGCAAGGGAACGCCCACGACCGGGAGGATTCCGCTCACCATGCCCATGTTGACGAAACAGTATGTGAAAAAAGTCATCGTGATCGAGCCTGCCATCAGCCTGGAAAACAAGGTGGGCGCATTGGCGGCGATGGAAAGCCCCCTTGCAATAACGAGCGAATACATTAGGAGCAGGAAAATGTTGCCTAGCAGGCCGAATTCCTCGGAAAAGACGGCAAAGATGAAGTCCGTCGTATGCTCGGGCAGAAAGTCGAGATGCGCCTGTGTGCCATGCAGCCAGCCTTTTCCGACCATCCCCCCCGAGCCGACTGCGATCATCGACTGTATCGTATGATAGCCGGCGCCTAGCGGATCCTTTTCGGGGTCGAGCAGGGTCAGCAGGCGCTGTTTCTGGTAATCGTGCATGATGGACCAGAGAACCGGCAGGCTTGCAAGACCGGAAACGAAGAGTCCAGCCATGATTTTCCAGTCAAGCCCTGCGAAGAAGAGCACGAAAAAACCGCTCGATGCGATCAGGATGGCGGTACCCAGATCAGGTTGTCTCGCAATCAACAGGACCGGAACCAGCAGAATCATCGCCGCGACGGCATAGTTCCTGAATCTCAGCATCGATTCATGCCTGTCGAAATACCAGGCGAGCATCATCGGCACCGCAATCTTCATCAGCTCCGAAGGCTGGATTCTGGCAAAGCCGAGATGGAGCCATCGCCTCGCGCCGTTGCTGACCTCCCCGAACAGCGCGACGCCGAAAAGCAGCAGGAGACCGACGATGTAGAGCGGCAAGGCGAAGCGCAGAAGCTGGTGGGGCGGCACATTGGCGATGGCCCACATCACGATGCAGGCAATCAGGATGTTGATGGACTGGCTGCTGAGTTTCGCCAGGCTCTGATCGGATGCGCTGAAAAGAACGGCTAGTCCGACGCCGACCAGGATCATGCTGCACACCAGCAGGAAGCTGTCGACATGACCATAGAGGATCTTGAACAGGCGTCTAGTCGTGGGATTCATCCGTTTTCTCCAGGCTGATGTTTTCCTCTTTTCCAAGAAGATAATAGTCCATGACCTGCCTTGCGATCGGACCGGCGGTGGATCCGCCATGCCCGCCGTTTTCGACTATCACGGCCAGGGCGATCTTCGGGTGATCGGCGGGGGCATAGGCGATGAATAGCGCGTGATCCCTGTAACGCTCCTGGATCCTGCTGGCAACGTATTTCTCCCCCTGCTTGATTCCGATCACCTGCGCCGTTCCGGTTTTTGCGGCGATTTCGTAGGATGCCCCGGCACCCACCGTTGGCGCGGTCCCGCCGGGCTTCGTGACATCGACCATGGCGCTTCTCACGTCGGCGAGATAGGCCGGGTCGATGTCGACCTTGTAGAGAAAGGAGGAGCCAAGTTTCGATGTCCTTCCAGTCTTGCTGTTGACGATGGATTCCACAAAATGAGGCCGGTAGGCTGTACCGTTGCCTGCAAGAATCGAGGTCGCGAAGGCGAGCTGCAAGGGTGTGACGAGATCGTAGCCCTGCCCTATTCCGACAGGGACGGTGTCGCCTGCAAACCATTTCTGCTTGTAGCGCTTTTCCTTCCATTGCGTTGAAGGGAGCACGCCTGGAAGCTCGCCGGCTATGTCTACCCCTGTCTTCTTGCCGAATCCGAACTGGCTGATGAAATCATGTATCTTGTCTATGCCGAGAATGTTGGCAAGCCCGTAATAATAGGTATCGCATGAGACGACGATGGATTTGTGAAGGTCGACCATACCGTGACCGCCGGCCTTCCAGTCGCGGTAATGGTGGGTCTTGCCTGGAAGGGTGAAATAGCCCGGATCATAGATGGTGTCCGTGGGGGATCTCGCCTTGAGCTGCAATCCTGCCAGCGCCATGAAGGGCTTGAAGGTCGATCCTGGCGGGTAGGCTCCTCTCAGCGCCCGGTTGACGAGAGGCTTGTCCGGAGAATTGTTGAGGGACTGCCAGGCCTGACTGTCTATGCCTTCAACGAAAAGGTTGGGATCGAATCCGGGCTTGCTGACGAAAGCGAGGATTCCTCCGCTTTCTGGGTCGATCGCGACTAGAGCGCCTCGATAATCGCCGAAAGCCTTTTCGGCGATTTGCTGCAGCCTGCTGTCTATGGTGAGCTTGATGGTGTCCCCTGAAACGGGCGGAGTCCTGCTCAACACCCTGACTTCCCTTCCGCTCGAGTCGATCTCCACCTGATCGAACCCCGTCGTGCCGTGGAGCTCCTTTTCGAAGCTCTGCTCTATGCCCATCTTCCCGATGTAATCCGTTCCCCTGTAGTTCGCCGTCTGCCCGGAATCATCTATCTTTTCCAGATCGCTGTCGTTGATCCTTCCGATATATCCCAGGAAGGGCGAAGTCAGCGCACCGTCCGGATACTGTCTGAAGAGCTTGGCACGGATCGATACACCTGGAAACCTGAAGCTGTTGACCGCAAAACGTGCGACTTCCTCGTCAGAGAGTCTGCTGCGGATCGGAAGGCTTTCGAATCCGTGACTGTCTTCGAGCAGCCGCTTGAAACGCTTCCTGTCGGAAGCCGTTATTTCGACATATTTCGACAGCCTTTTTATTGTTTCCCTGAGGTGCTTGACCTTGCCCGGCGTGATTTCAAGGGTATAGGCGGCATAGTTCCTGGCGAGAACAACGCCGTTCCTGTCGACGATGACCCCTCTGTTCGGCGTGATGGGCGAGATCGAAATCCGGTTGTTCTCGGCAAGCGTCTTGTAGTGCTCGTGCTGAATGATCTGGAGGTAGGAGAAGCGAAAAAGCAGCAGGAAAAAGAAGAAAAGGATGAATCCCGCGCTCAAGCCGAGCCTCAGCCTGAATGCCTGCATTTCACGCTGATGATCCTTGATCTCAACCTTTCTGATCATATGCGGCCCGGATCAGTCTTCGGTCTTTGCGGTAGCTTGAGCAGATAGGCGAGAACCGGCCAGAGGAATCCCGCGGTGATGCTGCCCAGGAAATAGGTCCAGCCGGCGAAAACCCCCTTCGCGGAAAGCCCGATCAACACGGTGACGATCTGCATGATCAGAAGGATCACGGTGACATGGGTGAACTGGTAGTCCAGGCTCAGCATGCTCATCCTGCGCCTCAAAAGGAGAGCGATATAGGCCATGACTGAATAGGCAAGGGCGTGTTCGCCGAAAAGCGTGCCGTCTGCCACATCCATCAGTATGCCGAACACCCATGCCGCGCCGATTCCGATCTTGGCAGGCTGATGGATGCACCAGTAAAGCAAGATCATGGCGACGAAGTCGGGAAAGATCCAGCGGAATACGCCTTCGAAAGGGAGGAGGTTGAGGAGGAAGCCCAGGAACAGAGAGAAGGCGATGAAGCCGGGTTTGACCGGCAAGAGGATTTCCTGTCTTGGGCCGAGTTCCATCAATTCTTTCCTTTTTCGGGGGAATTCGAGGAAAGGATGAGCACCTGGCTGAACTGGTCAACCCCGGCCACTGGCTGGCAGAGGATGCGGGAAAAGGCATAGGCTGGGTTCCTGTCGACCTTCACCACCTTGGCGACCGGAATGCCTGCCGGAAAAATGCCGTCCAGTCCTGACGTGACGAGAAGGTCCCCGGGAAGAATGTCGACATTGGTCGCCATGTACCTGAGATCGAGGAGGTCGCTCGAGCCGAATCCGAAGACGACAGCCCGAAGGCCGTTTCTCAGGACCTGTACTGGGGTCGGATGTCCCTTGTCGGTGATCAGGGAAACTTCGCTGGAAAAGGGATAGACCGAAAGAACCTGCCCGATCACTCCCCGGTCGTCGATGACGGCGCTGCCGACTGCGACATGCGCCTGCAGTCCCCTGTCAACGATGACCTTTCGGGAAAAGGGATCCCGCTCGTCAGACAGGATCTCAGCCATGACGGCGGGGCTTTCGATTTTTTCCCTCGCATCGAAAAGCCGCCTGAGGCGAATGTTTTCCTGCTGCAGCGCCTGATAGCGCAGCAGCGCCGCCTGATTTTCGAGGTTTTGCTTCTGCAGCGCCGCATTTTCCCTGACGAGCTTCGACTGCGCGTGTGCATAACTTCCGATGGAACCCAGAAATTCCACAGGCGCCATGGCGATGCGCTGCAAGGGATAGATCGCCGTGGAGATCCCCTGCCTCATCGCCTTGAGATAGTTGTAATGGGCGTCGCTAACGAGTAGCAGAAGGGATGCCAGGATGAAAAAGGTCAGCCGGACTGCAGGGCTGGGTCCGCGACTGAATAAATCCTGATCCATCAGTCATTCGTAAAGATGCCGCCCAATTCGTCCATTTTCTCCAGCGCTATGCCCGAGCCGCGGACAACGCAGGTGAGCGGATCGTCTGCGATGATCACGGGGAGAGACGTTTCTTCCATCAGGAGCCTGTCTATGTCCCTCAGCAGCGCCCCCCCTCCCGTCAATACCATGCCCTTGTCGGCGATGTCCGCAGCAAGTTCCGGCGGCGTCTGTTCGAGGGCGGACTTGACAGCGCTGACGATGCTGTTCAAGGGTTCGGTAAGCGCTTCGAGGATTTCGTTGCTGGAAATGGTGAAGCTTCTCGGGATGCCTTCGGAAAGGTTTCTCCCCTTGACTTCCTTTTCCCTTACTTCGCTTCCCGGGAAAGCCGAGCCGATCTCCTTCTTGATCATTTCGGCAGTGGTTTCCCCTATCAGCATGCCGTAGTTGCGGCGGATATAGTTGATGATCGCCTCGTCGAACTTGTCTCCCCCCACCCTGACCGAACCGGCATAAACCAGCCCGCCCAGCGATATCACGCCGACTTCCGTCGTGCCGCCGCCGATGTCGACGACCATCGAGCCGGAAGCTTCCTCGACCGGCAGTCCCGCGCCTATCGCGGCGGCCATGGGTTCCTCGATCAGCTCAACCCGCTTTGCGCCGGCGCCCATTGCGGATTCCTTGATGGCGCGCCGCTCGACCTGGGTCGATCCGCATGGCACGCAGATCACGATCCGTGGGCTGGATGAAAAGGGGCCGGTGTGGCGGACCTTCTTGATGAAGTGCTTGAGCATCTGCTCGGTCACCGTGAAGTCTGCAATGACGCCGTCCTTCATCGGCCTGATGGCGACGATGTTGCCAGGCGTCCGCCCCAGCATCTGCTTTGCGGCAAGGCCGACTTGCTGGATGACCTTTTTCCCTCCCTGCCCGCCGTTTTGCCGGATCGCCACGACCGAAGGTTCATTCAGGACAATGCCCTGCCCGGACATGTAGATCAGGGTGTTTGCGGTACCAAGGTCGATGGCGAGATCATTGGGACGGAGAAATCCATTCAGGAAGTTGAACATAAGTGCGGTGCCCGAGTGATGCAAGAAATAAATGTTTTATGATACCCTATAAAACGGTTTTTGTTAAAGAACAAAAGGTGTTTTATGTCCATTTCAACAGGTGACGTGAAGCGCATCGCGAGGCTTTCCAGGATTGCCGTGAACGATGCCGAATCCGAAGCCGTTCTTTCCCAGCTGAACGAGATTCTGGGTCTCATCGAAGAGATGCAGGCCGTCGATACGTCCGGCATCGAACCCATGTCGCATGCCCAGGAAATCGTCCTGAGGCTCAGGGAAGATGTCGTCACGGAAAAGGATCAGCATGAAGCTTTCCAGAAAGACGCGCCGCAAGTCGAGGCGGGCCTATATCTCGTGCCGAAAGTCATCGAATAGTCATGTTCAATTCAAGTTTAAGAGCGCTTTCCGCCATGCTTGCGGAAAGAAAAATATCCAGCGTCGAGCTGACTCAGGAATTCCTTGCGCGCATCGACAGGCATAATCCGGATCTCAACGCCTATATCACGGTTGACCCGGAGAAGAGCCTGGCGCAGGCGAGAATCGCGGACAGCATGATTGCCGAAGGAAGAATGCAGCCCATGACCGGAATTCCGGTGGCCCAGAAGGACATATTCTGTTCGAAGGGCTGGCTCACGACATGCGGTTCGAAAATGCTTTCCGGTTTCGTTTCGCCATACGATGCGCATGTGATCGAGAAATTCAATGCTGCGGGAGCGGTGAACCTCGGCAAGACGAACATGGACGAATTCGCAATGGGTTCTTCCAACGAGACATCCTTTTTCGGCCCCGTCAAGAATCCCTGGGACAGGAAAGCCGTCCCGGGCGGAAGTTCAGGCGGATCCGCTGCCGCGGTTGCGGCGAGGATGGCGCCTGCGGCGACGGGGACCGACACCGGCGGATCGATCAGGCAGCCGGCTGCGCTTTGCGGCATTTCAGGGATCAAGCCGACCTATGGCCTGGTCTCCCGCTATGGCATGATCGCATTCGCGTCCAGTCTCGATCAGGGCGGGCCCATGGCGAAATCGGCGGAAGATCTCGCCATCATGCTCAACCTGATGGCAGGACACGATAGCCGGGATTCGACCAGCCTTGTTCGCGATGAAGAGGATTACACAAGGGATCTGGATTGCCCCCTGGAAGGACTCAGGATAGGGTTACCGAAAGAATATTTCGCCAAGGGGTTGAGCCCCGCCGTCGAAAAGGCTGTCCAGGCGGCGATTTCCGAATACCAGAAGCTGGGCGCCAAGGTCGTCGAAATCTCGCTTCCCAATACCCGGCTCTCCATTCCGGTCTATTATGTCCTCGCGCCGGCGGAAGCCTCCTCCAATCTTTCCAGGTACGACGGCGTCAGATACGGCTACCGGGCGCAAGGATACGGCGATCTCGTGGAAATGTACGAGAAGACGAGGGCGGAGGGATTCGGCGCCGAAGTGAAGCGGCGGATCATGATCGGCACCTATGTGCTCTCCCATGGCTATTACGATGCCTATTACATTCAGGCGCAGAAGCTGAGAAGACTGATCGCAAGGGATTTCTCGGAAGCTTTCGGACAATGCGATGTCATCATGGGGCCGACCTCTCCTTCTGCCGCTTTCGATCTGGGCGAGAAAAGCAGTGATCCTGTGGAAATGTATCTTTCGGACATCTACACGATCGCAGTCAACCTTGCCGGACTCCCGGGCATGTCGATACCGGCCGGATTCGGGGAAAACGGGCGGCCGATAGGTCTGCAGATCGTGGGGAACTACTTTTCGGAGGCGAAAATGCTGAATGTCGCCCATCAGTATCAGAAGAATACCGACTGGCATCTCAGGATGCCTTCGATCGAATAAGGATATGGCAATGCAATGGGAAGTGGTCATCGGTCTTGAAGTGCATGCGCAGCTTTCGACCGAATCGAAGATATTTTCAGGGGCGGCTACCGCCTTCGGCGCGGCTCCCAATGCCCAGGCCTGCGCGGTCGATATCGCATTGCCCGGGGTGTTGCCTGTTCTGAACAGGGGTGCTGTCGATCGGGCGATAAGATTCGGGCTGGCGGTAGGCGCGGAAGTGAGGAAGCGCTCCGTTTTTTCCCGCAAGAACTATTTCTATCCCGATCTTCCAAAAGGCTATCAGATCAGCCAGTTCGATCTTCCCGTCGTGCTGGGCGGAGAGATCGCGATTTTCGTCGATGGGGTCGAGAAAACGGTCAGGCTGACCCGCGCGCATCTCGAGGAAGATGCAGGGAAGTCGCTGCATGAGGACTTTCACGGCATGACCGGGATCGATCTCAACAGGGCAGGCACGCCCCTGCTCGAGATCGTGTCCGAACCGGACATGCGGAGCGCGAAGGAAGCGGTCGCTTACGCCAAGGAGCTTCATTCCCTTGTCCGCTATCTCGACATTTGCGACGGCAACATGCAGGAAGGGTCTTTCCGATGCGATGCCAACGTTTCGGTGAGACCGAAAGGTGCCGAGAAATTCGGCACGAGATGCGAGATCAAGAATCTCAATTCCTTCCGCTTTCTCGAGCGGGCGATAGAATACGAGGTCTCGAGGCAGATAGACGTCATCGAATCGGGCGGCGTGATAAGCCAGGAAACGAGACTCTATGATTCGGTGAAGGATGAGACGCGATCCATGCGTTCCAAGGAAGAGGCGCACGATTATCGCTATTTCCCCGATCCTGATCTGCTTCCCCTGGAAATTTCTGAAGACTGGGTGGAAAAGGCGAGACATTCGCTTCCGGAACTGCCTCATGCCAAGCGCAGCCGGTATGTATCCGAATTCGGCCTTTCGAGTTACGATGCCCAGGTGCTGACTTCCTCCAAGGAAATTGCGGCCTATTTTGAGGAGGTTGTGGGCATTTACTCCGATCCTAAGGTCTGTGCTAACTGGGTTATGGTCGAAATCAGCGGCTGGCTGAACAAGAGCGGCATCGAGATCGCCGATTGCCCGATATCGAGCCGCTCGCTCGCAGGGCTGCTGGTCAGGATAGGAGACGGCACCATATCAGGGAAGATCGCCAAGGAGGTCTTCGAGGCGATGTGGAACGGGGAAGGCGAGGCGGATGCGATCATCGAATCGAAGGGATTGAAGCAGATATCCGATTCGGGGGCGCTTGAGAGAATAGTCGACGAAATCATTTCGAACAATCCTTCCCAGGTTGCCGATTACAGGGGGGGAAAGGACAAGCTTTTCGCGTTCTTCGTCGGCCAGGCGATGAAGGCGACGAAGGGGCAGGCGAACCCTGCGCAGCTCTCGGAGATATTGAAGAAGAAACTCTCCGCCTGAATTGTGGCAGCAATATGAATCAGGGGATATAATCAGCATATTCTGATTTTCACAGTATCAAATGCGCCCTGCACAGCTTTCCACCCTGCTCGATCTGGAGTTCCTCAGCGCAAGAGAAGGGAGCCATACGCCGGTCATGCTCTGGGGGCCGCCTGGCGTCGGAAAATCGCAGATCGTATCCCAGGTCGCGTCAAGGCATGATGCGCCTGTCATCGACATCCGGCTTTCCCAGATGGAACCTTCCGATCTCCGGGGCATTCCTTTCAGGGTCGAGAACAGGGTGGAATGGGCGACCCCTTCGATGCTTCCTGACGAGCAGCGCCACGGGAAATTCGGCATTCTTTTCCTCGATGAAATCACCTCCTGCCCGCCCAGCGTATCCGCTGCGGCTTACCAGCTGATTCTGGACAGAAGGCTCGGGGAATACAGGGTACCGGAAGGCTGGGCGATATTCGCCGCAGGGAACAGGCAGGGGGACAGGGGAATCACCTATGCCATGCCCTCCCCGCTTGCCAACCGCTTTTCCCACTTCGAGGTCGAAGCGAATCTGGACGACTGGGCAGCCTGGGCCTATTCGAACGGCATAGACGACAGGCTCATAGGATTCTTGCGCTTCAGGCCCGAACTGCTTTTCGATTTCGATCCTTCCCACCAGGCTTTTCCCAGCCCGAGGTCCTGGGAATTCGCAAGCCGGGCGCTCTCGAAATTCGGCAACGATCTGCTCCTCCCCGCGCTTCAGGGATGCGTCGGGCCGGCCGCAGGGCTGGAACTCCATGCTTTCGTCATGAACCTGGAGAAGATGCCGGACATCGATGCCATCATGAACGGGGAGGACATACCCGTTCCAAAGGAAATGGACATCCAGTATGCCGTGGCTGCTGCGCTCGTCCGGCGAGCCATCAGGTCCGAGGACAAGCTTGGCAATGTCCTGGAATATGCCCTCAAATTTCCGGTGAGGGAACTGGGCATCATGCTCGTTTCGGACATTCACCGCGCCATGGGCAACAAGCTCTTTTCCGTTCCCGAGTTTTCCCGCTGGGCGGGGGCGGTTTCAGAAGTGCTCCTTTACTGATGGAAATCGGGGACAAGCTTGCCGCAGCCAGGGTAAGGCTCATCCTCGACAGACCTTTTTTGGGCGCGCTCGCGCTGAGGCTTCCCATGGTTCCTGCCAGTTGGTGCAAAACCACGGCGACGGATGCGCGCCGCTTCTACTACAATCCTGCCTATCTTGAGGATCTGGACATCGAACAGCTGCAGTTCGTCATCGCGCATGAGGCGATGCATTGCGCGCTTTCCCATTTTTCACGAAGGGGGGGAAGGGTGAAGTCCAGATGGGATATCGCCTGCGACCACGCGGTCAATCCGCTTCTCCTGGCAGAAGGGCTTTCTCCCCCTCCCGGCACGATCATTCTAACCTGCTTTGACGGCATGACCGCCGAGGAGATCTATCCCCTGATCAACGAAGAAGGCGAATCCATGGACGAGCACCTTTACGACGGCGACGGACAAGGCGCTGAAGGCGGCTCATCGGGAGGAAAGCCTTCGCCGCTTTCGGCGAAAGAGAAGGAAGCGCTCACTGATGTCTGGAAGCAGTATGTTGCTCAGGCCATGCAGCAGGCAAAGGAAGCGGGAAAGCTGGGCGGACTCGCCGCCAGAATGGCAGGCGAACTCCTGAAATCCAAACTGCCGTGGCGCATGTTGCTCGCCCGCCACCTTTCCCAGCTTGCGAGGGAGGATTACAGCTACCATCGCCCTTCGAGGCGCGAAGGTGCCATGATCCTGCCTTCACTGAGAAGTGCCGAAGCTGACCTCGTCATCGCGCTGGATGTCAGCGGATCGGTGAGCAAGGATGAGATGGACGCATTCCTTTCCGAAATAAAGGGGATAAAAGGGCAGCTCAGGGCGAGAGTCACACTGCTTGCCTGCGACTCGAGTCTTTCCGGCCCATGGGCTTATGAACCCTGGGAAGATTTCTGTTTGCCGGAATCCTTCAAGGGAGGAGGAGGGACGGACTTCAGGCCGGTCTTCGAGTGGGTTTCGAAGCAAGACAGACCGCCGGCTCTTCTCGTCTATTTCACCGACGCGCTTGGCGAATTTCCGCAAGATGAGCCTTCCCACCCGGTGCTTTGGCTTGTCAAGGGAAAAGCCGAAGTGCCGTGGGGCGAGCGCATCCAGCTGAACTGACATGACACCCGAAGATTCATTGAGGCTTGGCGTGCTGATGGCGGGCGATGTCCAGGCGATCAGGATAGACGAGGCAGCCATGGTCGTGCATGGACTCACTTCGAAAGGAGAGGTCGCGGTCAGACTGCATCCTGCAGGAAGGCCGGATCAATACCTCAGGAAAGTCCGGGAATTCCTTGCCGGATTTGCAGTCGGTTCTCCGGGAGGTTATCCGGTCCATCTGCGGCGCTGGACCAGAATGGGACAGGCAAGGAGCGAAGGCATCGAGAAGCTTCTTCTTTTCGGCGAACCGGAGGCGGTGGTTTCGGTTGCCTATTCTGCAGCGCTGACAGACGAACTGGCGAGGCGGGTCTGGTGGATCATGCCGGATTCGGCCAATGCCAGGAGGATGCTCGAAAGGGAATGCGTCGTCAAGGGAAGCATGGGACGGGTCCTCGTCGATCACCTGGTCGAATTCCTGCCTTTCGAGAACGAGCCTTATGTCATCATCGATACAGTGAAACTCGTCCTGAAGTCGGGGCTTGCTGACGACGAGATGAGGAAAAAGCTGTGGAAGAAGGGGAAGTACGACAATGCCTATTATGTCGGATTCCTCGCCGCTCTTCCCGACGATCTGCCGGAACAGGATCCGCCGCGCGCAGAGTTCGGTGAAATGATGCAAGACGGGGAGGATGCCTGTTGCAGACAGCTGTCCCGGACCCTTTCAGGGCCTGGCCAGACATTTCTCAGGGTGGCGGCGGAAGTGCTGGACAGGCCGGCGGACAGGGATGTCGTCATTTATACGCTGGATGCCCTGGCAGCCTATTTTTCTCCTGTTGCGGGAACGAAGCCGGAAGGGCGAGAAAATTTCACGGCTGAATGGGAAGCAATGACAAGGCTTGCAGCCATGGACAGCAGGATCGCACATCACGTCCTCTCTAGGACCACTGCGGTTGGGACTCTTCTGCGCCAGAAGCTGGATCCGGTCCTCTCCGAAGTTTTCTCGACGATCGCGACATTGCGGGGAAAACCGCTGATTTCCGGATCCCGGAGAAGAAGGTCCTGATCAGGGACAGCCGTTTCGGATGATCTCGCAGATCGGGGGATGCTTTCCTTCCTCGTTGCAGGTCGCTTGCGCGGCTTTCCAAAGAGCCGTATTCCCCTTGCATTCGGCATGCCAATAACCGGGCTGGCCGAAGGTCATGCCGTCCGTGCTCGACGCAGTCGGGCTTTCGCTGAGATAAGCGACCGCCTTCTGCATTTCCTCCCTTGCGCCGTTGTCGGATGAGCAGGCCGCAAGCAACAGAATGAAAGGAATCGATAGCTTCATGCCTTCCTCCAAAAAATGCTGCTGCTATTGGGCAGGCTTCTTCTGCGTGAGTTCCCTGTATCGAGCCTTGTCCGCATCAAATTTCTGCGTCATCGCAGCAAGATCCTGCTCTTTCTGAACGCGCTCGACTTCCAGATCGGCAACTTCCTTCTTGGACGACTGGATGCGCGCCTGGAGGTCGGCAGGGACGGGCTGGTTTCTTCTCGGGAAACTTTCCGCCTGCGCGTTGTCCTGGCTCAGCTTTTCCTTCGCTGTCTTGAGCTTCGCTTCAACATTGGCGAGGGCAAGATTCAGCTGCTGCAGGTTCCTGCTCTTCGCCATGTCGATCTCAGTCTCATTCGTGTAGGTGCCGAGCAGCGCCTTGTCCCGACGCTTCAGCTCGAGTTCCTGCTGCGCTTCACCGGCCTCCTTCCGAACCTCCTCTTCCATCGCCCTTCTTTCTTCAGGGGTCATCGTCGCAGGATTTTCCTTGACGGGAAGTCCCTTGTCATCGAGTTCGACGATCGACCGATTGGCGCATTCAGGAGGGATGGTGTCGCCATAATGCGTGACGCCCTTGCTGTCGACGCACTTGATCGATTTTGCACAAATGGGGCATGAAAGGAGGAGAAGCAGGAGGAAGGGAACGATGCGCTTCTCAGGCATGGCTTTTTGCTCCGTATCTGTTCCGGTAATCCCTGACTTTTTCCAGGTAAACGTTCATTTCGCTTTTCATTTCGAGGTAGCAGAGGAGATCATCCAGATTGGCGATGCTGATGACCGGCAGGCCGTGAAGGGACTCGACTTCCTCGACGGCGGACTTTTCCGAAAGCCCGCGCTCCATCCGGTCGAGCGAAATCGCCACGCAGCAGGGTTCCGCTCCCGCATGCTTGATGATCTCGACGGATTCGCGTACTGAAGTGCCGGCGGAAATCACGTCGTCGACGATCAGCACCCTTCCTTTCAATGGTGCGCCAACCGTGTTCCCGCCTTCGCCATGGTCCTTTGCCTCCTTCCTGTTGAAGCAGAAGGGCCTGTTGCAGCCCATGTCAGCGAGCGCGATCGCTGTTGCGGAGACGAGGGGGATGCCCTTGTAGGCCGGGCCGTAGAGCATGTCGAAATCGATTTTTGAATCGAGGACGGCCTTGGCGTAAAATTCACCCAGCTTCGAGAGCGATTCGCCATCGTTGAAAAGCCCTGAATTGAAGAAATAAGGGGAGAGCCTGCCTGCCTTGGTCATGAATTCGCCGAAGCGCAGCACTTCCCTGCTGAGCGCGAATTCGATGAATTCCGTGCTGAAAGATCGCATTTACAAAACCCGAAGCTTCATGAAAACACTATGTTACGCATAATTACAGCAAACCTCAACGGCATCCGCTCCGCAGCCAGGAAAGGTTTTTTCGAATGGATGGCGATGCAGAATGCGGATTTCATCTGCATTCAGGAATTGAAGGCGCAGGCCGAGGACATGCCTGCAGTCCCGGAAGGCATGCACGGATATTTCCATTATGCGGAAAAGAAAGGCTACAGCGGGGTGGGGATCTATTCGAAAAATGAACCGGACAGAATCGTGGAAGGGCTGGGGATTCCTGAAATCGATGCCGAAGGAAGGTATCTCCAGGCGGATTACGGCAATCTTTCCGTGATTTCGCTCTATCTTCCTTCAGGATCAAGTTCTGAAGAGCGTCAGCAGGTGAAATACTACTTTCTGGACAAATTTCTTCCCCACCTGAAGGAACTGAAATCGTCTGGACGAGAAGTGATCCTTTGCGGGGACTGGAACATTGCTCACAAGGAAATCGATCTCAAGAACTGGAAATCCAACCAGAAGAACTCGGGATTCCTTCCGGAAGAGCGGGCGTGGCTCAGTCATGTTTTCGACGAGGTAGGGTGGGTGGATGTTTACCGCAAGCTTCATCCCGAAGCAACCGGGGAGGCTTATACCTGGTGGAGCAATCGGGGCGCTGCATGGGAGAAGAACGTCGGGTGGCGGATAGACTACCAGATCGCGACGGAAGGCACCGCGCAGAGGGCGAAATCAGCCCATGTTTACCGGGAAAGCCGCTTTTCGGATCATGCCCCATTGATCGTTGATTACGAGTGATTGATCTCAAACTGGAAACGGATTGAAGACGAAGAAGATTGCCGCCGCCATGACGCCAGCCCAGAAGGCGGCGATCGCGCTCGATCTGGGGCATTATCAGGAGGCGGAGAAGCTGGCATTGAAGATGACCCGTTCCTATCCGCGCAACGCTTTCGGCTGGAAAATTCTGGGGGCCTCCCTGATCATGACGGGAAGAACGGCGGAAGCATTGAAGGCCGTGGAAAATGCGGTCTGCCTGCTGCCGGGGGATGCCGCGGCGCATCATGACATGGGCATCGTTCTCTACGCGCTGGGTCGTCATGAAGAGGCGCTGGAAAGCTTGAGGCGTGCGATCGAATTGGAGCATCAATTTCCGGAAGCCCACAACAATCTGGGCAACATGCTGTGGGAGCTGGGCAGATTGAAGGAGGCGGAAGTCTGCCTGAGGCATGCGACGGCACTGAAGCCTGAATTCTTCATCGCGCACAACAATCTCGGCAATGTGTTGAGGGGACTCGGCCGGCAGGGTGAAGCTGAAAAACACTACAGGCTGGCGATCGAGCTCAAGCCTGATTATGCCGAGGCGCACGACAATCTGGGCACGACCCTCCAGGACCTGGGCAGGGCCGAAGAAGCGGAAGCGCATTATCGGCGAGCCATAGGGCTGTATCCCGATCATGCCGAATTCTATCGCAATCTCGCGGACTTGAAGCGCTTCAGCGCCCAGGACCCGCTTGTCGGGCAACTGCGCAGGCTCCATGATAAATCGAGA
The DNA here is from genome assembly GCA_021848825.1 of Pseudomonadota bacterium. Classification (GTDB taxonomy): domain Bacteria; phylum Pseudomonadota; class Gammaproteobacteria; order Burkholderiales; family JABEVD01; genus JABEVD01. The sequence goes on along the minus strand of JAJZTQ010000016.1, from coordinate 44,758 downwards.
GACGAGACGAACAGGATGCATGCGAGTTTCGCACTGGCCAAGGCTTGCGAGGATATCGGGGAATATGAAGAAGCCTTTTCCCTTTATGAGGAAGGAAACAGGCTGAGAAAGGGGATGCAATCCTATTCGATAGAGCAGGACAGGGCGCTTTTCGAAAGGATCAAAATTGCATTCGACCCTCTTCCAAAAGTCGATCCCGTTCCCTCTGGACAGGTGAAACCCATTCTGATCGTCGGCATGCCGAGATCGGGGACGAGTCTTGTCGAGCAGATATTGGCTTCGCACAGCATGGTTTTCGGCGCCGGGGAACTCGACATCCTGAACGAACTGATGGCGAAGCATTTTGCGCAAGGAGCGGATTGCGCGTCAAAGGTGGCGAAGGAATATCTGGAGGAAATCGCAAGCATTTCGCCTGGTCGAAGCCATGTCACCGACAAGATGCCGCAGAATTTCCGTTGGCTGGGATTTCTGCTCTCGGCAAATCCTGAAGTCAGGATAATCCATACCCTGCGCGATCCGGTCGCAACATGCTGGTCAATCTTCAAGACCTATTTTCCGGCAAAAGGACTCGGCTTCGCCTTCGATCTCAAGGAAATGGCCGAATACTACAGGATGTATCTTGATCTCATGAATTTCTGGCATGAGCGCTTTCCAGGAAGGATCCATGACCTCGATTACGAGAGACTCACCGAGAACCAGGAAGAAGAAACGAGGAAAATGCTGGATTATTGCGGTCTGCCATGGGAAAAAGGCTGCCTGGAATTCGAGAAGACGCAAAGGGCGGTGAAGACTGCGAGCGCGCTGCAGGTCAGGCAGAAGCTTTACCGGGGAAGTTCCGAAGCCTGGCGGAAATTCGATCCCTATCTGGGTGTGCTCAAGGACCATCTTGGCATCAGGGGATGAGCGGCATGACACAACATGCTGTGGAAATTTCAATACATGAGACCATATCTGGATATTTTCCCGAAGTCATGCCAGAATGAAACGGATTTCTTCAGGCATGGAGGCGCGATGCAGAGGGATTGGGATCTTGTTCGGGAAATTCTTGCCCTGGCGGGAAGGAAAATGCCGGGGGAAAGGATGCTTCATACTGAAATTGTCGGCTATTTCCCCATGCAGGTCGGCGAACATATCGCCGAACTCAACGATGCCGGGTATCTCAGGGCGACGATAATCAAGGCTTACGGTTACGTCATGTGGGCTGAGGTCGAGAAAATCACGAAGGAAGGGCATGAGCTGCTGGAAAGCCTGAAATGCGGGCTGAACAGGATGGGAAGCAGCCTGGAACAGCGCCTCAGCTGAAAGCGACCACTTTCTGCCTTTGTTTCCCGAGCTTCGTTATGCCCAATTCGACAATGTCTCCACGCTGCAGATACTGAGGGGGGTCGAAACCCATCCCGGTCCCTTGCGGCGTTCCGGTGATGATGAGATCGCCGGGCTCGAGCGTCATTACGCGGCTGCAATAGGCTACCAGCGCGCTGCATGAAAAGATCATGTCTGAGGTGCTTCCAGTCTGCCGCCTCGTTCCGTTCACGTCGAGCCAGAGATCGAGATCCTGCGGGTTTCCTATTTCGTCGGATGTAACGAGCCAGGGCCCGACTGGACCAAAGGTGTCGAAGCCTTTCCCCTTTCCCCATTGCCCGCCGCCTTTTTCGAACTGGTAGCTGCGCTCCGAGACGTCGTTGGCAAGACAATAGCCTGCCACATATTGCAGTGCTTCCTGTTCGCCGACGCTTCTCGCCCGGGTGCCGATGACGATGCCAAGCTCGACTTCGTAGTCGAGCTTGGTCGAATCGGGCGGCTGAACGATGTCGTCGTCGGGTCCGCAGATGCAGCTCAGCCATTTCGGAAAGAGAGTGGGTTCGGGCGGGAGAACTGCACACGCTTCCGCTGCGTGACTGCGATAATTCAGGCCGACAGCGACATATTTCGACATGCCCGTCCAGGGCACCCCAAGCCTGGGATCGCCTTCTACCTGCGGAAGAAGCCTGATGTCGATTGCGCTGAGCGCAAGGAGTCCTTCAGGGGAAAAGACCCTGGGGGTGATGTCTTCAAGGAGACAGGAGAGATCCCTGATCTTTCCTTCGCCGTCCAGGATGCCGGGCCTTTCCATGCCCATTTCGCCGTATCTGAGGAGCTTCATGTTCTTGAAAAATCAGATGCTGCGAACCGGCCGGGCCTAGCGCTTGACGAAGTTCACCACTTTCGCTGCTGAAGATGGCTTGGATCCGCAGGATCCGACTTCACCTGAGAGCATTTCGGCTTCCCAGAGCAGGTTGATGACATCGATGTAGTTCTTGTCCGTCGCCATCTGCAGCGCGGTTCTGCCGCCTTCGTTTTTCGTCCTGACCTGTGCGCCTGCATTCAGCAGCACTTCGACCACGGCGGCCTCGCCATACCCTGCTGCGATCATCAGGGGCGTGATGCCGTAGCCGATGGGTTTTTCTACGTCCGCCCCTGCAGCGATCAATGCGGAGACCACTTCGGGAAATCCCCTGTCCATCTCGGGGTTGTGGCATGCCATGAAGAGTGCCGTCCAGCCACGCTCGTCCTGGACGTCGACATCGATTCCGGAATCGATGAGCGATTTCACCTTTGAAACATCACCCGATCTAGCCGCTTCGAAAAGTTGCTCAGACATGACATACCCTCCATTGAATATTCGCTTTTAATTATAAACCCTTTTTTACATTTATGAACAATTTCCTCGGGTATTGAAAATGACCCGAATGGGCTATTCGGCAGCGCACCATCTCCCGATCATTCTTGCGGCTCAAACGTCAAGGTGATGTCCGACCTTTTCGGCGGACAGATGCATCGCGCTGAGTGATCCTCAAGGCCCCATCTGGTCGGCGGGGCCTTTCCATGCCCTTTCTCTGGAGGGCCGCCTCGAAATCCCGAAAATCCCTTTCATTTCCCCATCGATCGATCAGGCCTTTCAGCGCGTCCTTCCGGTTCCCGATCGTATCAGGAATAAAGCCCAATTCCCTGGCGGCGCTGATCGTTTTCTCTGAAGGCAGCGGTTCCGCCTTTTCCCATATCCCCCTCATTTCCCTCAGAAAGATTTCGATCGTGACGGGACCTATTCCCTTTGCAAGCGCTGCAAGCCTTTTTTCCAGGTCCCGAGCGTTCGCGGCATCGGAATGGAGGCGATCCATATCTCCCTGATAATACTGCTTCAGATTTTCAGAAAGCTCGATGAGCTTCGAGGCCGTCTTGAAGTCATATCTGACGTAGCCTCCTTCGTCCAGAATTGAAACGAGCCCTTCCCAGCCGGTCTCGGAAATGGCTTCAGGCGTGAGCACATCATGCGCTTCGAAGCAGCGCCAGGTTCTCTCGGCAATTTTCCACGAGATTCTTGCTCCGAAAAGAACGGACGCGAGCAGCCATTTGAAGATTTCCCTGCTGCTTCCCGACGAAAGGTCAATTTCGAGTTCCTTCGAGTAGCTTCCGCCAGTGTTTTCTACAAATTCCCTGGGCGTCATCACATCCCCTGTCTATGATCCAGTATAGGAGGGGCCATGGAAACAGTGAGACTCATGTTGGGGGGGGATGTGATGCTCGGCAGGAACGTCGCTCGACGGATAGCGCGAATGGGACCGGCTTATCCCCTCGGAAGAATCTCTGAAATCATGAATTCAGCCGACCTTGTCCTCGTCAATCTGGAGTGCGCCATTACCGCTTCAAGCGCGCGTTGGAGCGGAGCAGCCAAGGCCTTCTATTTCGGCGCCCCGCTTCAGGCCATCGATGCGCTGCTCGATGCGGGTGTGGATGTCGTGAGTCTCGCCAACAACCATGTCCTCGATTTCGGCTACAAGGGGTTCGATGACACGCTGATTTCGCTCGAAGGCGCAGGGATAGGCTACGCCGGCGCTGGCAGAAACATCGATGAAGCGTCGAAACCGGCCTGTTTCGAAAGAAAAGGGATCAGTTTCGGAATGACGGCCTATTGCGACCATCAGCAGGATTTTTCGGCGGGTCCAGCCAGTCCGGGCATCAACTATTTCGATCTCGACCAGGAAAATGGCTTCATTTCAAGGATAAGGCAGGACATCGAGAAAATGAAGGGAATCGATTGGCCCATCTTGTCGCTGCATTGGGGGCCGAATAGGGTTCGCCATCCTTCGGACCATTTCAGGAAACTGGCGAGGCAGGCAATAGAAATGGGCTACGGCATGATTTTCGGTCACAGCGCGCATGTTTTCCATGGCGTGGAAATCTACAGGGGGAAACCGATATTTTATGCCTGCGGCGATCTCGTCGACGACTACTATGTCGATCCCGAATTAAGGAACGATCATCAGCTCCTGTTTGAAGTCGAGCTTTCGAAAAGCCGATTCGAAAAAATCCGGCTACACCCTGTCCTGATAGAAGACTGCAGAACAGTCCCTGCAGTGGGAGAGAGCAGGGAATTCATCATCGGCAGCATCGAAAAACTTTGCCGCGAGATGGGAACGGGCTTGCGGAGGGAACAGGGGCTTGTCGAAATCGTCCCCAAGGGCGTTAACACGCCCTAGCTACCAGAGAATCTCGATGCTTCTGGGCGGCCAGGGGCTCCTCAGGAATTTTACGGTGAAGCCGAGTCTGACGAGTTCGGTTTCGAATGCATCGAGGTTTACTTCGTTGGGGATCACTTCCAGTGTTATGGCTGTTTTTCCGGCAACGGCGGCATTCCTTATGTCGTTCATCGTCTTTTCCAGAATGTCCGTCAGATGGTTTTGCCGCCAGAACTTGCCCATATCGAGGAGGTCCCTTGCCTCCTTCGCAGTGATCAGCTCCATTTTTTTCTCCCATGCTGAAATTTGAAAAATACCACAATACTTTCGCTTGAAGCCCATTCGTGCTAAAAATATTTCTTGAGGATATACACGATGATCCATTTTCACGCGCTGACAGAGGCCGTCCGGCATAATTGCCTCATCACCGATGCCCGTCATGCCCGCAGCATGACGATGTGCACCTATTTGCTCGAAATGCAGCAGTATTACCGGTGGGAGAATGGGATTCCCTATTCGGCCAGCCTCAAGAAAAGCGATGTCGGATCATGGCTCATAGAAAGGGAGAAATTGTGGGGCGAGGTCGAGAACCTTCCCTATTCGCCGCTTCCGATAGGCGATGAAGTCGATCCTTTCGATGCCGGCTCCGTCAATCGCCTCATTGTTCCTGAAGGCTATGTGTATGGCGCAGGTTACGGGCGTTTCGGAAAGCCTCATTTTTTTCTGGGGAAGCTGCTGAAGATGGAAAGAAGAGGAAACTGCACCATCCTGGTATCGAGCTGCGAATATGCGAGAGATCTCAATGCGCCGGCTGCAGCACTCCAGAACGACACCATCTTCGTCAGAAGGGACGCGGTTTGCCGGATGATCTGGGAGCAGGCGGGGCTCTGGACGGGAGAAGCGGGCTCAGGCTGCAGCGACGTTCTGGACGAACTTGTGGAAAAGCAGTGCGAATCCATCATCTTGCACGAACTCGGCGAGGGAATGGCGGGAGAATTGCTCGGCGGGCAATGGGAAGAGCTGCTTTCGACAGCGCCGGTCAAGGCCGAAGTGGTGATGCGGGCAGTGCGGGATCTCCTCGCGGATTGCCTGTCCACTTTGCCTCAACTGCTCGAAAAAGGAGACGAATGCTTGCTTCGCCTCTATTTCGATAACCTCTCGGGCATGAGAAAGGCGCTTTTCCCGCTCCTTCTTGCGGCTTACCATGAATGGCTTGAGCGCGGTGAAATGGACAGGCTTTTGGAGGCTGTCGAAAAGGGTAGGAAACATTGGGCGGCTGTGGCTGGGGAAATTCTCTCCGACCAGAATGGGCATGCCCTTGCCGAAAAGGGGAATTTCAGCCTCTAGCCATGATGCTCGATGGGATTGCCGTAGAGCGGTTTTGCCCCGAACTGGGTGCTGACTGCATAGGCTGCGCCGCAGGCAAGCATCACTGGAAGAACAAGGTGGAACTGGTTTGTCATTTCCAGCACCATGACGATGGCCATCAAGGGCGCGTGGGTGACGGCAGTGAGCACGGCAGCCATGCAGATCACCGACATCACCACAGGATCGATTCCGGCAAGATGCCCAAGCCCTGTTCCGAGCAGATAACCGCTGGTTGCCCCGACAAAGAGGGTTGGAGTGAATATCCCGCCTATTGCGCCGGAGCAAGTGCTCGCTATTGTCGCAATGACTTTGGCCCCGAGCACTGCTGCCACCCAGTTCCAGGAAAGTCCGCCATTCAGCACTTTCGAGACGACATCGTAGCCGTTTCCCCATACTTCAGGAATGGGCGCGGAAATCAGTCCGACGATCAATCCGCCCAGGCCGAGGCGGAGCCAGAGCCTTTCTATCAGCCCAAAAGCCGATTTGGCCTTCTCGATTGACTTGAGAAGGGCGAGTCCGAGCAGTCCCGATGCCGCCCCGGCGCCGAGTGCGATCAGGAGCCCGGCAGGGGTGACGGGCATGGGCGGCGTTCTCGGCATGATATAGAGCGGGCTCGGCTCAACCATCCAGAATATCAGCGCGCTTGCGGTGACGGCCGAGATCAGGACAGGGGCCACGGTATGCCTGGCGAAGAAACCGAGCGCGAGCTCAAGCACGAAAACCACTCCTGCGACAGGCGCGTGATAGGCAGAAGCGATTCCTGCAGCGATGCCGCATACGAGAATGGCGTTTCGCTGATTTTCAGGGATGGGGAAGATCCGCGCGAGCCAGGAGGAGAACCATGCGGAAAGCTGCACCATGGGTCCTTCCCTTCCTATGGCGGCACCCGACCCGACCGAGAAAAGGGAAGAGAGGGTCCTCAAGGCATTGGTCCTGTCGTTCAGCCTGACTCCCCCTTCCCGCGCGGCATCGATATAGTCGATATGTGGCCCCGATGCCCATTTCCTGCCGAAATGAAGCACCAGTCCTGCCAGCACGCCTCCGACGGCCGGAACGAGAATTCTCATCCAGGTCGGGAGGGAGAGGGCATCCCCCACGAGGCTTCCCTCGTGCCGGGTCAGCAGCCACTCGACGCCGTTGCTGAGGGTATGGAAGAGATACATCGCAATCGCGCCGAGTATGCCTGCGATGAATGCCGCAAACCAGAGCCTCGCGGTATCCTTCACTGTGGGTTCGCCTTGGTCCATGGTCAAGAAGTATATATGGGTTTTCCGAGTTTTTTCTACCAGAATGGCCTGGAATGAAGTATCTTTATATCACCGAATCGAGCAGAAGGAAGCGTTATGTACAAGCGGATACTGGTGCCCGTGGACGGAAGCAAGACTTCCGATGCCGCGCTTGCAGAGGCGATAGGGCTTGCGAAGGATCAAGAGGCGCAACTTCGCGTCATCTACGTGATTGACGAGGCATCCATCGTGGCAGGATCGGAATACGGCGACATGCTCGGGGTCGAGAAGACCCAGATCGACATGGGAAAGAGGGTGCTTGAAAAGGCGAAGTCTCTTTTTCAGGAAGCCGAAACGAAGCTGCTGGAAACGCAAAGCGTGGGGCAGGGGATAAGCGCAGTCATTGTCCACGACGCCGACGAATGGGGCGCCGATCTCATCGTTGCAGGGACGCATGGCAGGACAGGATTGCGCCATCTTCTGATGGGTAGCGTGGCGGAAGGCATCGTGCGCATCGCCAAGGCCCCTGTTCTTCTTGTCAAGGGGCATGCCTGAAATAGCGGTCTGCCGCGTAATGGATCAGAAATCCTGCATAGGCTCCTGCGATCACGTCTCCCAGGAAATGGTATTCCGTGATCAGGAGCGCAGCCCCAAGACCGAACCAGAGGAGAAGGGCTGGCAGCCTCAGTTTTGGCGAATAATGCCAGAGCGAGAGAAAGATCGGGGTGAGGACGAGCATGTGGCCGGATGGAAATCCGTGGAAATCCTGGCTGCCGTGGAACCAGTGGAAGGCATAAGGATGCTGTTCCGTGAGCCATAATCTGGTGTTCACCCTGCCGAATAGCCATTTCAGCAAGTCTTTTGCGACATAGGCGGCCGGTAGCGATGTGCCGAGGATCTGGAAGAGCAGCGTGCGGCGGTCTGAAATACTCCTCCGGAACAGCAGGAAATATCCTGTCCAGCAAGAAATGCTGACCGCAATCACAATGAGAAGCAGCATGTCAGGCATGCCCGACACAACATGGCTGAACTGGAAATTCCGTCCGGTATATTCGAGGATGAGGCTCGCAATCCTGAGATCGAAATAGCGTACGCTGATCATGATCATCAAGATCACCGCAAGGCCGGAAACCAGTTTGTTCATGTTCGTCACTTAACCATTTTATAGCAAAGGAAAGCCCATGGTCATTTCAATTTTCTTTCATTTTTTCGGCGCAGTCGTATGGGTGGGCGGCATGTTTTTCGCCTACATGGCGCTGCGCCCCGTCGCAGCAGAGCAACTGCCGCCGCCGCAGCGGCTCTCTCTCTGGGCAGGCGTTTTCAGGCGCTTCTTCCCATGGGTATGGACGGCCATCGCGCTCATCCTATCCAGCGGCCTTTACATGATCATGCGGCTGGGCGGTTTTCAAGCGCTTCCCTGGAGCATCCACGCGATGTTCGGAACGGGCATCGTCATGATGCTGATATTTTTTCATGTCTATTTTGCACCCTTTTCCAGATTGAAGCGTGCAGTGAAATCGGAAGACTGGAAAAGCGGCGGCGAGGCATTGGCTTCGATCAGAAGGCTGATTGCCCTCAATCTCTCACTGGGTCTGCTCGAAATCGTATTCGCGGCCGCTTTCAGATTATGACGCTTCTGGTCCTTTTCTGGACGGCCTATTTCGCGATTCACTCGTTCTTTGCTTCGCTATGGCTGAAGAGCAGGATTTCGATGCGCTGGCCAGCCTTTCCTTACAGAATCGCCTACAATATGCTCGCGTTGCTTCTGCTCCTTCCCGGAGCGTGGCTGCTCTACGGGCGTTCGTGGTCGCCGCTTTACGCATTTCAAGGGAATTGGCTCTATTTTTCCAGGATTCTGCAGATTCTGGCCATTGCCGGTTTCTTTTTTTCGCTTCGTTATTACGACATGAAGGTATTTCTGGGATTGAAACCCGAAAAGGAAGAGATATTCACGATTTCACCATTGCATCGCTATGTTCGCCATCCTTGGTATTGCATCGCGCTGATCGTGATATGGACGTCGGACATGAATTCGGGAAAATTAGCCACCGCCCTGATGGTCACGACCTATTTCATCCTGGGTTCCATGCATGAGGAAGACATGCTGATCGACCGATTCGGAAAGCGTTATGCCGAATACAGGAAGCGAGTCCCGGGCCTTTTTCCCCTCCCCTGGAAATATTTGAGCGAAGAAGAGGCGGCAACTCTAGTAAAATAGCTGTATGCAAAAAGCTCAGGACATCTTTTCCCACAAGCCCTATTGGGCAAAACGTTTCGGCGTTTCTCCCCATCTTCCCATGACGAGAGGCGAGATGGAGGAACTCGGCTGGGATTCATGCGACATCGTGCTCATCACGGGAGATGCCTATGTCGACCATCCCAGTTTCGGCATGGCCCTGATAGGGCGCCTGCTGGAAGCGCAGGGCTTCAGGGTGGGGATCATTTCGCAGCCGAAATGGTCCGACGCAGAAGATTTTCGCCGTCTCGGAAAGCCGAATCTCTTTTTCGGGGTCACTGGCGGAAACATGGATTCCATGGTGAACCGCTACACTTCCGACAGACGCATCCGCTCGAACGACGCTTATACACCGGACGGCCTTCCCGACAGGCGTCCTGACAGAAGCGTACTCGTTTATTCTCAGCGCTGCCGCGAAGCCTGTCCCGATGTGCCCATCATTCTGGGGGGAATAGAGGCGAGCCTGAGGCGCATCGCCCACTACGACTACTGGTCGGACAAGGTCAGGCGATCTGTCCTGATCGATTCGAAGGCGGATCTGCTGGTTTTCGGAAACGGGGAGCGTCAGGTCGTCGAAATCGCGCAAAGGCTCGCCAGAGGGGAATCCGTCGATTCTCTGAAGGGAATAAGGGGAACCGCTCATCTCGTGAAAGCCATTCCGGAGGGGTGGCAGGTCGTCGATTCTTCCACTGTGGACAGACCTGGAAAGGTTTCCCCCCATCCGGATCCCTATTCCGAAAAGCCGCCGTGCAACGAGCAGGATCCAGTCGAATCCTTTGCCGGCAAGAAGAGCGAAAGGGCCGTGATCAGGCTTCCCTCATTTGAAGAAGTGAGCGCTGACGCTGTGCTTTATGCCCATGCGTCCAGGGTTCTTCACCAGGAAACCAATCCCGGCAATGCGAGGGCATTGATCCAGAATCACGGCGGCAGGGAGGTCTGGCTCAATCCCCCTCCCATTCCGCTCACGACAGAAGAGATGGATCGCGTCTACGATCTTCCATACAGCAGGCATCCTCATCCGTCATACGGGGAAGCGAAAATACCGGCTTTCGAGATGATCAGGCATTCCGTCACCATCATGAGGGGCTGCTTCGGCGGATGCACTTTCTGTTCGATAACCGAACATGAAGGCAGGATCATCCAGAGCCGTTCGGAACAATCGATCCTGAAGGAAATCGAGACGATAAGGGACACCTCCCCTGCTTTCACCGGCGTCATCTCCGATCTGGGCGGACCGACCGCCAACATGTACAGGCTTTCCTGCAAGAGTCCTGAAATAGAGGAGAAGTGCAGGCGGCTTTCCTGCGTTTTTCCCGGAATATGCAAGAATCTCGGAACGGACCATGGCCCCCTGATCTCGCTCTACAGGAAGGCGAGAAATCTTCCCGGGATCAAGAAGGTGTTGGTGGCATCCGGACTTCGCTATGATCTTGCCGTGTTGTCTCCGGAATACGTCAGGGAGCTTGCCGCCCATCACGTCGGCGGCTACTTGAAGATCGCGCCGGAACATACCGAGGAAGGGCCCCTTTCCCTGATGATGAAACCCGGGATAGGTACCTATGACAAGTTCAAGGCGCTTTTCGACAAGTATTCGAAAGAGGCGAAGAAGGAGCAGTACCTCATTCCCTATTTCATCGCGGCCCATCCCGGCACGACCGACGAGGACATGCTGAATCTTTCGCTCTGGCTGAAGAGAAACGGGTTCAGGGCGGATCAGGTGCAGGCCTTCCTGCCCTCCCCCATGGCATTGGCGACGGCCATGTATCATACGGGCAAGAATCCGCTGCACAGGATTTCGAGGCGAGGCGGGGAAATCTATGTTCCCCGCGCCACGCTGCAGCGGCGCCTGCACAAGGCTTTTCTGCGCTATCACGATCCTGAGAACTGGCCGCTTCTCAGGGAGGCGTTGATGAAAATGGGCAGGGCGGATCTCATCGGAAACGGCAAGCATCATCTCGTGCCGCGCTATCAGCCAGCCGGAAAAGGAGGGGTTGCCAAGCCTTTCAGGACGCAGCATGTCAGGATTGAGAAGGGGGGGAAATCATGGAAAAAGTGATCGTCGCAAGCAGCAACGAAGGGAAACTCAGGGAAATCGGTCAGATACTGGCCCCGCTCGGGTTCGAGGTCGTCCCCCAGTCGGAATACGGCGTGAATGACGCGGAAGAGCCTCATTTCACCTTTCTGGAAAATGCGCTTGAGAAGGCGAGGCATGCCAGCCGCATGACCGGATTGCCGGCGCTGGCCGACGATTCCGGGATCTGCGTCGCGGCATTGAGCGGGGAGCCCGGCGTCCATTCCGCGAGATACGCAGGCGAACCGAGATCCGACGAACGAAACAACCTGAAGCTCATCGAGCGGCTTGAAAATTGCGAAGACAGAAGCGCCCATTACTATTGCGTGATCGTCTACCTGAGGCATGCCATGGACCCCGAGCCCATCGTCGCGGAAGGGAGATGGGAGGGCGAGATATTGAGATCCCCGAGGGGGACGGGCGGGTTCGGATATGACCCCCTTTTCCTCGATCCCGCCCTGGGCAAGACAGGCGCGGAACTCGATCCTGCAATCAAGAACAAGGTCAGCCACAGGGCAAGAGCGCTTGACGAGCTTCTGAGAAAGTTGAAATGCCCTTGAAGTTCGAAGCGCTTCCCCCGCTTGCGCTTTACATCCATATCCCATGGTGCGTCAGGAAATGCCCCTATTGCGATTTCAATTCGCACGAGGGCGGCTTCGACGAGGAAATATACGTTTCAGCGCTGATCAGGGATCTTGAATGCTTCGTTCCCGAAACATGGGGAAGGAGGGTGTCCACTGTCTTCTTCGGCGGCGGCACGCCAAGCCTCATGAGCCCCGCTTCGATCGAAAGGATTCTGGACCGCGCGAGGGCGCTCGCCAGGATAGACCCCTATGCCGAAATAACCCTGGAAGCCAATCCGGGGACGGTCGAAGCGGAAAGGTTCAGGGATTTCGCGAGTGCCGGGATCAATCGCCTTTCATTGGGCATCCAGAGCTTCAGCGACAGGCATCTTGCGTTGCTCGGCAGGATACACGACGGCAGGCAGGCCATCCTTGCGGTCGAAGCTGCGCTGAAATGTTTCGGGAATCTCAATCTCGACCTGATGTATGCGCTGCCCGATCAAAGCATAGCCGAGCTCGAGGCCGATTTTTCCGTGGTGAAGCGTTTCGATCCTCCGCATGTCTCGGCCTATCATCTGACGATAGAGCCCAATACCCTTTTTCACAAGCATCCCCCCGAGGTTCCGGGTGAGGACGAATCGTTCGAGATGCAATGCGTTGTGGAGGAAATGCTCTCATCCTATGGTCATTACGAAACATCGGCCTTTGCCCGGGACGGCAGGCAATGCCGGCACAACCTGAATTACTGGGAATACGGCGACTATATCGGGATCGGGGCGGGCGCCCATTCGAAGATCACCAGGCCGGAAGGCATCACAAGGCGCATGCGATTCAAGAACCCCAAGCATTACATCGGCAGTGCACTTTCAGGGAATCCGGTTCAGGATTCGCACGAAGTGGCCCATGACGACATTCCGTTCGAATTCATGATGAATGCGCTGAGGCTGAACGAAGGGTTTTCCCTGAAGCTTTTCGAAGAGAGGACGGGGCTGTCGGGAGAGGTCGTCTCGCTGAGGCTCGAAGAAGCGCAAAGGCGCGGTTTCGTTTCAAGCGATCGATCGAGAGTCGTTCCGACCCTTCACGGAAGACGATTCCTGAACGATCTTCTCCAGCTTTTTCTGCCTTAGGTTCCTCAGGGCAATCCCTTCGATGCCCCCATTCCCTGGAGCGGGCCAAGGGGATTCTTGCTTTCCTCGAACTGATGAATCGAGGGTTCCCCTCCCGTGAGCGTGTATACGACGACATTGTCCCGGATCAGGATAACCCCGTCGAAGCGCCAGCCGACGATATCGACCTTGCGACGGAAATCGAGGAAGTCCGCGACGAAATTGCCATAGCGCATGCGCTTCGTCACCGTCTGGTTGATTTCGTAGCCTATGCATCCGGTCTTCGCGCTGATGCACTCCTTCACCCCTTCGTCGAGATCCTGCGCATTGATCGAGGGGCTGGGGATGAATCGCCTCAATATGTCTGAATAATTGAGTATGGTGATGTTGGGGTTCGCGGAAGGCGCGAGGCCCATTTTCTTGAGATCTCCGGCCGTGGTCTTGTGGGGAACGATCTTGTCGAACACTTGCTGTAGCTCCTGGTAGCTGCGCCAGGGGCCGATGGTGACGGCCTCGCTCTTCGGAAGCAGGGTGCTGCAGGCGCCGAGAGAAAGCATTGCGCAGGCCGCAAGCGTTTTTTTGAATTCGATCATGCGCACTCCATGTCATAATCCATTATATTCCGTTTCCCTTGTACGGCCGAGGAACCGCCATGAATCGCTTGCTCCTGCTTTTTTTCGCAATGCTTGCCGGATGCACCAGCCTCCGTCCGGGCCTAGGGCTTGGATGGAGCTACACCTACAAGCGCATCGCTCCGGATACCTATACAGTCCATGTCAGCGAGAGCCGCTTTGCCTCGACAGGCGATGCCGAAGAGCTTTTCAAGGAGGCTTCCGAGAAGGTGGTTGAGGCGAATCACTGCGGGGGATACAGGATCGTAACCTATTCGACCTATCTGAAAAGCGCGTATCCCATGGCTTCCATTCCCGAGATCGAAGGAAAGATCATCTGTCTGCACGGGGCTTCCTGAAGATGATGTCCCAGACGCCATGGCCCAGCCTGATTCCCCTTTCCTCGAATTTCGTCAGGGGTCGGTAAGCCGGACGTTCCGCGTATCCCTTTGCGGAATTCGATAGAAGGGGCTCCTTTTCCATCACATCGAGGATATGGGCGGCGTATTCCTCCCAGTCGGTTGCGGCATGGATATAGCCCCCGATTTCGAGCTTGCTGCACAGCAGGGCGATCAGCCCGGGCTGGATCAGCCTTCTCTTGTGGTGACGCTTTTTCGGCCAGGGGTCGGGAAAAAAGATATGGACGCCTGAGATCGATCCATCCGGGATCATCTTTTCGAGCACTTCAACGGCATCATGCTGAATGATTCGGACATTCGAAAGCTGTCTTTCTTCGATGCCCTTGAGCAGGCTTCCCACGCCGGGCGTGTGCACTTCTATCGCCAGATAGTCCTTATCCGGATTTTCTTCCGCTATTCTTGCCGTCGTTTCCCCCATGCCGAAACCTATTTCGAGCATTCTCGGCGCTTTCCTGCCGAAAATTTCGTCCAGCGCCAGAAAGCCTGGCTGGAAAGCCAGGCCAAATTTCGGCATGAGGGTATCGAACGCGAATTGCTGTGCCTTGGAAATTCTGCCCTGCCGCAATACATAGCTGCGTATGGGTCTGTTTTCTTGGTTCATTTTGTCATTATACCACCGGCTTCGCAGCTGAATGCGTGATAAGATGAAAGCGCATCGAATCGATCGAGGGATTTTTCTTTTGGACAGGACGGGCATCTCGGCCGTGAAACGCGAACTCAGAAAAAGTATAATTGAAAGGCGCGATGCCCTTTCCGCAGATCTCAGAATGGAGATGAGCGGGGTCATCACAGCCAAATTGACAGAACTCGAAGCCTGCGGCAGAGCGGAAATCGTGCTTGCCTACATGAGCTTCGGAAGCGAATTCGATACCACCGGATTCGCAAGGCATGTCATGGAGAGCGGGAAAGCGCTGGCGCTGCCGAAGCTCAGGAAGGATAGGAGCGGCCTCGACCTTTATGTCGTGTCCAGTCTCGAAGATGGACTTGAACCCGGCTTGTGGGGGATCAGGGAGCCTAGAGATGGCATGATGATCGAGGATTTCTCTCTGATAGACTTCGTGCTCGTTCCGGGCGTTGCCTTTACGAGGACAGGCGGAAGGCTAGGCTATGGCGGGGGATTCTACGACAGACTGCTTGTCGGCAAAAGGCGGGATGCCTTGGCAGTCGCTGCGGCATTCTCGGTTCAGATTGTCGAAGAAGTGCCGATAGAGGAAAACGACATTTTCATGGATGGCGTCGTTACAGAAAAGGGCGAACATTTTCGTATCAGGGAAGATCGATGAAGGCAAGAATCATAGATGGAAAGAGAATCGCCGCAGAAATGAGGGAGGCGCTGAAAGAGCGGGTGAAATCACTCGGCCATGTCGGGCTTGCCGTGATCATCGTCGGGGAAAATCCCGCATCGAAGGTCTATGTCAGAAACAAGGAAAAAGCCTGCATCGAGGCCGGGATTCATTCTGAAGTGATCGCCTTGCCGGAGACGACCGAACAGGATGAACTGCTGGAGCGGATACGCGCGCTCAACCTCGATTCGAAGATACACGGCATACTCGTCCAGCTGCCTCTTCCCGCCCATATCGATTCGAGAAAAGCTCTGGATTCGATTTCGGCCGAGAAGGACGTGGACGGCTTCCATCCCTTCAATGTGGGCTCGCTTCTTCTCGGCAATCCCGGGCTTCAGCCCTGCACGCCCCATGGCGTGATGAAGATGCTCGAGCGCGAAAAGGTGGAAATCAGGGGAAAGCACGCCGTCATCGTCGGGGCGAGCAATATCGTCGGAAAGCCGATGGCGATCATGCTGCTCCATCAGGGCGCGACCATCACGATCTGCAACTCCAAGACGAAGGATCTTGCCCGCCATACCCGGGATGCGGATATCCTGGTTGTGGCAGTCGGAAGACCCAATCTGGTCACGGGCGACATGATCAAGGAAGGTGCAGTCGTCATCGATGTGGGCATGAACAGGCTGGAGAGCGGCAAGCTTGCCGGGGATGTCGATTTCGAAAGCGCATCCGGACGGGCATCCATGATCACCCCCGTTCCCGGCGGCGTCGGGCCCATGACGATTGCCATGCTGCTCGAGAACGCGGTGGAGGCTGCAGCGCGTTCAAAGCGCGGGTAAGGTATAATGCCAGATGGTTCAACAGATTTGAGGTAGGAATATGGCAATATTGCCCGATCAGGATCCGCAGGAAACACAGGAATGGCTTGACGCGCTCGAAGGCGTTCTGCAGCAGGAGGGGGCCGAACGCGCCCATTTTCTGCTCGAGAAAATGACTGAAAGGGCGAGGAAGGCCGGCGCCTATCTCCCGTTCAATGTCAACACTGCCTATCTCAACACCATTCCATCGGAACGCGAGGAACGCTCTTCCGGGGATCTCGAGATCGAGCGCAAGATACGCTCCTATATCAGGTGGAATGCCATGGCGATGGTGGTCAATGCGAATCGAGGCTCGGACCTCGGTGGGCATATCGCGAGCTTCGCCTCGGCCGCCACGCTGTACGATGTCGGCTTCAACCATTTCTTCCATGCGCCTTCCGAAAATCATGGCGGAGACCTCGTCTATACCCAGGGGCATTCCGCTCCGGGAATCTATGCGCGGGCCTTCATGGAAGGCAGGCTTACGGAAGAACAGATGAATCATTTCAGGCAGGAGTCGGAAGGGCATGGGCTTTCCTCCTATCCCCATCCCTGGCTGATGCCTGATTTCTGGCAGTTCCCCACCGTTTCCATGGGACTTGGGCCGCTGATGGCAATCTACCAGGCAAGATTCATGAAATATCTGGAAGACCGCGGCATTGCCAAGACTGACGGCAGAAAAGTATGGGCCTTCATGGGCGATGGAGAAATGGACGAGCCGGAGTCCCTAGGCGCGATATCGCTCGCTTCCCGCGAGAAACTCGACAACCTCGTCTTCGTCATCAATTGCAATCTTCAAAGGCTGGACGGCCCGGTCAGAGGAAACGGAAAGATCATCCAGGAACTCGAGGCCGATTTCAGGGGCGCCGGATGGAATGTGATCAAGGTGATATGGGGTTCGAGATGGGATCCCTTGCTCGCGAAGGACAAGAACGGGCTGCTCCTGAAGCGCATGGAGGAGGCTGTCGACGGCGAATACCAGAATTACAAGGCAAACGACGGCGCCTATGTCAGAAAGCATTTCTTCGGAAAATATCCCGAGCTGCTCGACATGGTGTCCAGCATGACGGACGAGGACATCTGGAGGCTGAACAGGGGGGGGCACGATCCTCGCAAGGTCTATGCTGCCTACGCCGAAGCCGTCAGGCACAAGGGACAGCCTACCGTGATACTCGCCAAGACCGTCAAGGGTTACGGCATGGGTGATGCGGGAGAAGGACAGAACACCACGCATCAGCAGAAGAAAATGAACGAGGATGCGCTGAAGGCTTTCAGGAACCGCTTCAGCATCCCGATATCCGACGAAGTGATCGGTCAGGCGCCCTTCTACAAGCCCGCGGACGACAGCCCTGAAATGAAATACCTGAAGGAGCGGGTTTCCGCGATGGGCGGCTCCCTTCCAGCGAGACGTCGCAAGGCGGCGTCGCTCGAGACGCCTCCCCTTGCCGCATTCGAATCCTTTCTGAAGGGAACGGAGGGAAGGGAAATATCGACGACCATGGCCTTCGTCAGGATCCTATCCATGCTGGTGAAGGATGAAGCCATAGGCAAGCTCATCGTTCCCATCGTTCCCGATGAATCGAGAACCTTCGGGCTTGACGGGCTTTTCAGGCAGCTTGGCATCTATTCGTCCGTGGGCCAGCTCTATCAGCCGCAGGATGCGGGCCAATTGATGTATTACAGGGAAGACAAGAACGGCCAGATCCTCCAGGAAGGGATCAACGAGGCTGGCGCATTCTCCTCATGGATCGCCGCAGCGACAGCCTACAGCACGCACGGCATCTCGCTCATCCCCTTTTACATCTATTATTCGATGTTCGGCTTCCAGAGGATAGGGGATCTCGCCTGGGCTGCTGGGGATCTGAGGTCGAGAGGCTTCCTGCTCGGCGGCACTGCGGGAAGGACCACGCTGAACGGCGAAGGCCTGCAGCACGAGGATGGTCACAGCCATGTGCTCGCTTCCACCATCCCGAACTGCATTTCCTACGATCCCGCTTATGCCTATGAGCTCGCGGTCATCATTCAGGACGGCATGAGGCGCATGTACAGGGACCAGGAGGATGTCTTCTATTACATCACCCTGATGAACGAGAACTACGCCCACCCTGCCATGCCCGAGGGGGTGGAGGAAGGCATACTGAAGGGAATGTATCCCGTGTCCGCGGCGAAGGTCGGGAAATGGGCGAAGACGCCGAGAGTCCAGCTGATGGGAAGTGGTACGATATTGAGGGAAGTGATCGCTGCAGGCGAGCTGCTCCAGGAAGATTTCGGCGTCAGCGCCGACATATGGAGCGTGACGAGCTTCACCGAACTCAGACGGGATGCGATGGCGTGCCAGAGATGGAACATGCTTCATCCGGAGGAAAAGCCGAGAATCAGCTACGTGGAATCCTGCCTGAAGGACAGGACAGGTCCGGTGATCGCATCGACTGACTACATGAAAATCCATGCGGACCAGATCAGGGCATTCGTCCCTGGACATTACAGGGTGCTCGGCACGGACGGATTCGGGCGATCGGACACCAGGGAGAAGCTGCGCAGGTTCTTCGAGGTGGACAGATATTATGTCGCAGTGGCTGCGCTCAAGGCGCTTGCCGAGGAAGGAACCCTTCCGCCGGAGCAGGTCACGGCAGCGATCAAGAAATACGGCATCGATCCGGAAAAACCCAACCCAGAGCAGGTTTGAGGGAAAAAAGCATGAGTCAAACAGTGGATGTGAAAGTGCCGGATATCGGCGACTTCAAGGATGTGCCCATCATCGAGCTGCACGTGAAGGAAGGGCAAAGGATCAGGGTCGATTCTCCGCTCGTCACGCTTGAGACTGCGAAAGCCGCGATGGAAGTGCCTTCCCCCCATGAAGGCGTGGTGAAATCGATTTCAGTGAAGGTGGGCGACAAGGTATCGGAAGGATCCCTCATCCTCGCCATGGAGGTCGAGGAAAAGGCGCAGCAGCCAGTCGAAGCGCCAGAAACACCTGAGCCGCCGAAAGCTGCGGAGAAGAAGGTCGAGGAGAAGCCCGCCGTGGCGCCTGCAGCCGTCATCGCGGTGACTTCTTTCGAAGGGGTACATGCGAGCCCCTCTGTGCGGCGCTTCGCCAGAGAGCTCGGCGCGGATCTTTCGAAAGTCAGCGGAAGCGGCCCCAAGGGCAGGATACTGAAGGAGGACGTGCAGTCCTTCGTCAAGGGCGTCATGACTTCAGGGATTGCACCTTCCGCGCCTTCGGCTCCCCAGGTCGATTTCTCGAAATTCGGCCCTGTCGAGATGAAGCCGCTCTCGAGAATACAGAAGATTTCCGGGGCGAACCTTGCCAGGAACTGGGCTGCCATTCCTCATGTGACTCAGCACGACGAAGTCGATATCACGGAACTCGAGGCTTTCAGGAAATCGATGGTCGAAGAGGCGCAGAAGCAGGGCGTTAGGCTCACCCTTCCGGCTTTCTTGATGAAGGCATGCGCCGTCTCGCTGACGCATTTTCCGACATTCAATGCCTCCCTTTCCGGCGAGACGCTGGTACTCAAGCAATATTGCCATATCGGCATGGCGGTCGATACCCCTGATGGCCTCGTGGTGCCGGTGATCAGGGATGCGGACCAGAAGAGCGTTTTCCAGCTCGCGAAGGAACTCTCGGAATTGAGCGCGAAAGCGAGGGAAGGGAAGCTTTCGATCGCGGACATGCAGGGAGGATGCTTCTCGATCTCGAGTCTTGGCGGAATAGGCGGAAGTTATTTCACCCCCATCATCAATGCCCCGGAAGTCGCCATACTCGGCGTCTCGAAGGCGGTGATGAAGCCCGTATTCAGGGAAGGAAGCTTCGTTCCCCGGCTGATGCTCCCGCTCTCCCTTTCCTATGACCACAGGGTGATAGACGGCGCGATGGGCGCGAAATTCATCGTCCATCTCGGTTCACTGCTTTCGGACATACGCAGGCTGGTGCTCTGATCTGGTGAAAAGCGGCCTCAATCCTGTCGGCATTTTCGGCGGCACCTTCGATCCGATCCACTTCGGGCACTTGCGCCTTGCACAGGAAGTCGCAGAACACTGCGGGCTGGAAGCGGTGCACATCATCCCGGCTGGCAAGCCGCCTCACAGGAACGAACCCGTCTGCGATCCCGCCCTGAGGATGGAAATGGTCAGGATCGCATCGACAGGCAATCCGCTTTTCTTTCCTGATGACAGGGAAATAGCCAAGAAGACGCCCTGCTATTCCGTCGAAACGCTGGAGGAATTGAGGAAAGAATGGGGGAATGACAAGCCGGTCTGTCTCATGGTCGGTGCGGATGCATTTCTCGGGCTTGCTTCATGGCACGAATGGCGCAGGCTTTTCGATCTCGCCCATGTTCTGGTCGCGCAAAGACCGGGCTTCGATATTGAATCGAGAATGACCGACCCCTTGAGAAGCGAATATCGCTCCAGATTGTCCGGAGATCGTGAAAAGCTGAGGCATCTGCCCTCAGGCCTGATCATGACGATGGAAATCACGCCGCTCGACATTTCCTCATCGATGATCAGGGACTGCCTCGAAAAGGGGCATAGTCCGCGTTATCTGCTGCCGGAAGAAGTGCTCGTTTATATCCGGAAGCATGGACTTTACCAGGAAAAAAATGGATTCTAGGGAAAAAGTGCAGGCCGTCATCTCTGCGCTTGAAGACATCAAGGCGCAGGACATCCAGGTTATGGACGTTTCGGAATTGTCTTCGCTTTTCGAATGGATGGTGATAGCAAGCGCGAGTTCGACCAGGCAGACAAAGGCATTGGCAGGCCACGTCGAGGAAAAGCTGAAGGAAGCGGGAGAACTCGTCAGCGGCGTCGAAGGGCTGGAAACAGGGGAATGGGTGCTTGTCGATCTGGGGGACGTGATCGTGCACATCATGCAGCCTGCGATCAGGCAGTATTACAATCTCGAAGGGCTCTGGGCCGCCCATGCAAGGCCGCTCGGATGAGGCTCCATGTTCTCGCAGTGGGGGACAGGATGCCGGAATGGATCGTTTCTGCCTGCGAGGAATACGAAAAGAGAATGCCGCGCGAGGCAAGGATCAACCTGAAGGAAATCAGGCCGGAAAAAAGGGATTCCGGGAAAAGCGTATCCCGCATCCAGGAAGCAGAGGCGGGGAGAATCATGACGGCCTTGCCCAAGGCCTGCCATCTCGTCGTTCTGGACGAGCGCGGGGAGCTCTTTTCGACAATGGATTTCGCGGGACTGATGGAGGGCTGGATGAAGGAAGGCAAGGATGTCGTCTTCGTGATCGGCGGCGCAGACGGCGTTTGGCAGGATCTGAAGCAAAAGGCGGACAAGCTCTTTTCCCTTTCGAGGATGACGCTCCCCCACGGGATCGCAAGAGTCATGCTCATCGAACAGCTCTACCGCGCCGTTTCCATCATCAATCACCATCCTTATCACAGGGAGGGATGACATGATCTATTTGGCTTCCTCTAGCCCGAGAAGAAGGGAACTCCTGAGACAGATAGGCATCCGTTTCGAGACGCTGCTGATGCGGGCTGGCCCGGAGAGAGGCGGAGATGTGGACGAGACGCCTTTGCCCGATGAAGTTCCGGAAATTTACGTGAAAAGAATAGCGGCAGCAAAGGCGGCTTCCGGATGGGCCAGGGTGATCGAGCGGCGAATCCCGCCTCATCCCGTGCTTGCCGCTGACACCGCGGTGATTCTTCAAGGGAAAATCCTCGGAAAACCGGAGGGTCAGGATGCTGCGATCGCGATGCTCACGAGCCTGTCTGGGCGTGAACATGAAGTGCTGACAGCCGTATCGTGCGCCTGCCAGGAAAGAACGGAAACCCTCGTTTCCAGATCGATCGTCAGATTCTGCGAAATTTCCGAAAGGGAGATAAAAGAATATGCCGCAACAGGAGAAGCTCTCGACAAGGCTGGCGCCTATGCGATTCAGGGAAGGGCCGCCCTTTTCGTGGAAAGGCTGGAGGGAAGCTATTCAGGCGTGATGGGCTTGCCGCTATATGAGACGGGGTTGCTGCTGAAGGGAATGGGGGAGCCATGGCTGACGAGATCTTGATCAATGTCACTCCGCAGGAAACACGCGTTGCAGTGATAGAGGAGGGGGTCGTCCAGGAACTGCACATCGAGCGGGGTTCCAATTTCGGGTTGGTCGGCAATATCTATCTCGGCAAGGTATGCCGCGTTCTTCCGGGCATGCAGTCGGCATTCGTCGACATCGGCCTCGAACGCGCCGCCTTTCTCCATGTCGGGGATATCTGGGAGCAGAAGCAGAACGGGGATGCCCAGCCCATCGAGAAGATTCTTTTCGAGGGACAGCATATCCTGGTCCAGGTGATCAAGGACATGATAGGCACGAAGGGGGCGAGAATCTCGACCCAGATCAGCATAGCCGGAAGGATGCTCGTCTTCCTCCCACAGGAAACCTATATAGGGGTCTCGCTCAGGATTGAAAACGAGTCGGACAGGGAAGTGTTGAGGGAGAAGGTGCAGAAGCTCGTTCCGCCCGAAGAAAAGGGAGGCTACATCATCAGGACCCTGGCTGAAGGGGCGGCCGAGGAGCATTTTCTTGCGGACATCGCCTATCTCAAGAAGATCTGGGCCGACATCCAGGAAAGATCGCTGACGGCGGCAGCCCCGTGCCTGCTCTACCAGGATCTGAACCTGAGCTTCAGGGTGCTGAGGGATTTCGTCAACGACGATGTCGGAAGGATACTCGTCGATTCAAGGGAAACCTACCAGAAGCTCCTCGCATTTGCTTCGAACTATATCGGCAATGCGGCAGGGAGAATCGAGCACTATTCGGGGGAGCGGCCTATTTTCGACCTTTACGGCGTCGAGGAGGAAATCCAGAGGGCGCTTGCGAGAAGGGTCGACCTGAAATCAGGGGGTTACCTCATCATCGACCAGACGGAAGCGCTTACCACGGTCGACGTGAACACGGGCGGATTCGTCGGACACAGGAATTTCGACGACACCATTTTCAAGACCAATCTCGAGGCGGCGATCGTGATTGCACGCCAATTGAGGCTGAGGAATCTCGGCGGCATCATCATCGTCGATTTCATCGACATGGACAATGCCGAACACAGGGAAGCGGTCCTCAACGAATTCAGCAAAGCGCTGTCGAGAGACCATACCAGAATGACGCTGAGCGACATGACTGCGCTCGGTCTCGTGGAAATGACCAGGAAGCGGACGAGGGAAAGCCTTTCCCACATTCTCTGCGAGACCTGCCCGACATGCCTCGGGAGGGGGGAAATCAAGACCGCACAGACGGTATGCTACGAGATATTGCGGGATCTGTTGAGGGAGGCTCGCCAATTCGAGGCAAGGGAGTACCGCATACTCGCTTCCCAGAAGGTCGTCGACCTTTTTCTCGACGAGGAATCCCAGAGTCTGGCAAGGCTTGCGGATTTCATCGGCAAGCCGATTTCGCTCCAGGTCGAGAACGTTTACAGCCAGGAGCAGTACGACGTCGTGCTGATGTGAAGTCAGCTTGCCATGCAAAGCGGCTTCGGCCGACCCAGGGCATAACCCTGCGCATGGTCGATGCCGAGTTCAAGAAGCAGCGCCACGATGGGTTCGTTTTCCGCGCATTCCGCCACGGTCTCGATGGCCATCACATGCGCGGCCCGATTGATGGCTTCCGCCATGGCGCGCATCAGGCGGTCTTCGGCTATGGCGCGGACGAAGCTGCCGTCAAGCTTGAGAAAATCCACTGGCAGCCTTTTGATATAGCCGAAAGAGGAAATGCTGCTGCCGAAATCGTCGAGCGCGAAAAGGCAGCCTTTCTCCTTGAGCACCGAGATGAACCGGGCGGCCTGCTCGAGATTGGCGATCGCGGCCGCTTCCTTGATTTCGAAGCAGAGCATGTTGGGAGGCACGCCGTTCTCGTCGAGCAGCGCGCGCACGAAATCGGTCATCCCCTCGTCGCAGAGCGTGCTCCCGGAAATGTTGACAGAAAAGATCGGTCGGCTTGAGACCGGCTCATGACGATGCTGCGTGGCATGGCGGGCAATCACCTCGCGCAGCACCCACCTGTCTATGGCCGGCATCAGGTTGTATCTTTCCGCTGCGGGAAAGAAGAGCATGGGTTCGATCAGGCTGTCATGCTCGTCAAGGAGGCGGAGCAGGATCTCGAAATGGGGCCGGCTCTCCCCATGCATGGGCAGAATGGCCTGCTGGTACAGGCGGAAGCGGTCTTCATCTATGGCTTCCGTGAGAAAAGGGACCCATTTCAGCTGGCTGCGGTGCAGTGTGAGCAGGGTGTCGTCAGGATTGTGGCGGTGCACCCTGTTTCTGCCCTGCTCCTTGGCCGCATAACACGCAGAATCCGCCGCGGAGAGCGCGGCTGCAACCGTGCCGGAGGTGTCGGAAAGGGGGGCGAGACCGATGCTCACGCCTATCGAGAAGATCATGCCTTCCCAGGAGAAACGGTAGTCCTGCACCGCATCGCGCAGATCGGATGCGATGCGGAGCGCCTGCTCGACATGGCAATGTTCGAGCAGCACGCCGAATTCGTCGCCCCCCAGCCTTGCCAGGGTATCCCGGCTTCTGATGCGTTCCTGAAGCTGAAGGCTGATTTGGCGAAGCAACTGGTCCCCGGCGATATGACCGCAGGTATCGTTCACCACCTTGAACTGGTCGAGATCGAGATAGAGAAGAACATGCTCGCCGTTTCCGCCAAGCTGTTCGATCATGACGCGTTCGAGCCTGCGCTCGAACTCCTGCCGGTTGACGAGACCGGTGAGCGCATCGTGGGTGGCCTGGAATGCAAGGCGGTTCGCGATGGCCTGTTTTTCAGTCACATCCCTGAATATCGATACCGCTCCGATCACCTTTCCTTCTTCCTGCATCGGGTGAACGGTATATTCGGCGGAGAAGGAACTGCCGTCTTTTCGCCAGAAGAGATCGACCTGCCTTCCCCCCTCGCTATTCCTGAATACATCGCAAATCGGACAGGCCTCCTCCGGATAGGGCGTTCCATCGCCGTAGCTGTGATGGATGAGATTGTGCATTTGCTGCCCGACGAGCTCCTCCAGGGAATAACCCAGTATGGCAAGCGCTGCGTCGTTCGCGAAAGTGCAGCGTCCTTCGTTGTCCAGCCCGTAAATCCCTTCGCCTGCGGATTCGAGAAGCAGGCGGAAGCGCGCCTCGCTCTTTTGAAGCTGCGCCTGGACGGCCATTCTTTCTTCGATTCCCCTGACGAGATTGCTGTTGGCATCGCGCAGCAATTCGCTCTGTTTCTCGATCTGGGCCGTGCGTTCCCTCACAAGCTGCTCCAGATGCCTGCGGTGGTATTCGAGCTCCTTTTCTCGAAGCTTGTCTTCCGTGATGTCGATCAGCACGCCCTGAAGAAAAAGCGGTTCATGTTCCGCGTTGCGCACGATTCTCGCCTCATCCAGGACCCAGCGCTCTTCCCCGTTACCGGCAAGCAAACGGTATTCGCACCGAAGCGGCTCCCCAGTCTCATAGCAGCGTGCGAAAGCTTCCAGCACATTGGCCTTGTCATCCGGGTGGATCCGGTTGAGAATTCCTTCGGGGCTCGCCAGCCATTCCTCCTGGGAGAAACCGAATCGCTCGATCTGCGGGCTGACATAGGAGAGATTGCCCGGCGCATCCAGTGCAGCAGTATAAGCGGTGGCGGGGATCTGCTCGACAAGGCTGCGGTATCTGGCTTCAGCGGCGCGCAGCTTGGCCTCCGCTTCCCTTCTCTCCTCATGAGCCTGGTTTTCCCTCAAGACGCGCCTGATCACCGTCGGCAATACCTTGAGATAGTCCCTTTCTGCATCCTTGATCAGATAGTCGCGCGCACCGAAACGCATGGCCTCCACCGCAATGGCGATGTCCTGCGCTCCAGTGAGCATGATCACGGGAATTTCCGGGTTCTCCGTGGTGATCCTGGACAGAAATTCCATGCCATCCATGTCCGGAAGATGGTAATCGAGCATGACCAGATCAGGAACATCTTCCCTGACAAGCTGAAGACCTGCTGCTGCAGTGTCCGCTTCTTCAAGGGCGAACAGGGTCTCCTCCAGTGCGCGTCGGCAGGCCATCCTGTCGACGGCATCGTCTTCGACAAGGAGGATTCGGGTTGGATTCATTGAGGCAGTTCGCTCAATGTCCAGTAGGCATCGATGGAGCGCACTGCTTCCACGAACTGCCTGTAGTCGACGGGCTTTCTGATATAGCCGGCAACGCCGAGGTCGAAACTTGCGATTTTGTCCTGCTGTTCGTCCGAAGTGGTGAGCACCACGACCGGAATTCTCCTCAAGGCGGCATCCTTCTTGACCAGCTGGAGGAACTCGATTCCGCCCATCACGGGCATGTTGAGGTCGAGGAGAATGATGCAGGGCCTGGCTTCGGCCGGATTGCGCAAAAATGACAAGGCCTCTTCCCCATTTTCGACTTGCCTGAGCGGGTTCGTCACGTGAAGCTCCTTCAGCGCACGACGCACGGTCATGGCGTCCACTTCGTCGTCTTCAACGAGCAGGATTGCCTGGCTTGGTGTTTTCATGATACTCCTTCTTGCCGCTGCGCGGCAGGGTGAAGAAAAATGTGCTGCCGACGGCAGGCTCCGATTCGATCCAGATTCTCCCGCCGTAAAGCTCGACGATCTTTTTCACAAGGGCGAGCCCGACGCCCGTGCTTTCGACCCTGTCCTTGGGAACGAGTGTCTGGAAGAGCTGGAATATCCGCTTGAAGTGCTTGGGCTCTATTCCGCAGCCGTTGTCGCTGACGCTGAATTCCCAGTCGTCCTGGTGAGTTTCGAAACCGATGCGTATCAATCCTTCCGGCTTGTCCAGGTACTTGATTGCGTTCGACAGCAGATTCTGGAAAAGCTGCAGCATCCTCGTTTGCTCGGCATGGATGATCGGGAGGCCAGGTGCGACCTCAACGCGGATATCGGGTGGCGGTGCAAGCATGGACAGCGACTCCTTCACGATCTCGTTCAGATCCACGTTCACCTTCGTTTCGCGCACCCGACCTACCCTCGAATACTGCAGGATGCCGTCGATCAGGCTGTCCATCCTTCTCGCCCTCTGGATGAGCAGTCGAAGGTGTTCCCTTCCTTCGTCGTCGAGCCTTTCGCTCTGGTCCGCACTGATCCAGTCCGCAAGGGAACCGATGGCGCGAAGGGGGGCCTTGAGGTCGTGGGAAACCACATAGGCAAAATTCTTCAATTCATCATTGGCGCTTTCCAGCTCGTGAATCAGTCTTGCCTGACTTTCTTCCGCTTCCTTTCTCAGGGTGATGTCTTTCACCACTCCTGTGAACATGCGATGATCGCCCACCTTCATTTCGCTCACTGAAAGCTCGATCGGAAAAGTCGTGCCGTCCTTGCGCAACCCTAGCGTTTCTCGTCCTATGCCGATGATGCGCCTTTCAGCGCTTTTGAGGTAATGGCCGATATAATCGTCATGTGCCTCGCGATGGGGCGAAGGCATGAGCATCGAGACATTTCTGCCGAGCGCCTCTTCCCGCTTGTAGCCGAAAATTCTTTCGGCAGCGGGATTGAAGGAGTCGATGATCCCTTTCTCATCGATTGTGATGATGGCGTCGACTGCTGTTTCGACGATTGCGGCAAGGCGGGCGCTCTGGTCCGCGAGGGCATCCTCGGCGCGTCTGCGGTGGGCAATGTCGTGCACCGTGCCAGGCGTATAGCCATCCTCGGCGCGTCTGCGGCGGGCAATGTCGTGCGCCGTGACCAGCGTATAGCCATCCTCTAGCGGGCTCAGACTGACATCGATGGCGATTTCGCTGCCATCCTTTTTCAGGCCGTAAAGTTGAAGTCCCGAGCGCATCGCTCTTGGGACGGAATGGGCTTCGTTTTTTTTCGCCAGATGCTTTTCCCTGAAAAGGGGGGGAATCAGGGTCTCAACCGCAAGACCTGAAAGCTTGCCGCCTTCATGACCGAAAAGCATTTCAGCAGACTTGTTGGAGAAAACGATGCAGCCATTGCGATCGGTGACGAGCATGGCATCCGCGGCAGATTCAAGCAGCCAAAGCGGGTTTTTGTTTTCAAGTCCTCTGACGAGATTTTTCATTCCACTTGCTGCCTTTTGAGAGATCTGGCCGGGCGCTTGAGGGATGGTAGCATGCCGGAATCGGCTGTCAAGTATTCGTGTCCAGAAGCGACTCCGCGGAAATTCCTGAACCGTATATCGAAACGACTTTCCTTCTCGATGTTTCTCCCTGCTTCAGCGTCACGCTTCTCACGGGCACCTCGAATTTTTCCGCAAGATAGGCGAGAAGTTTCGAATTTGCCCGGCCTTCCACAGGGGGAGCAGCCAGCCTGATTTTCAATGCGTCGCCGTGAAGGCCCGCGATTTCGGTCTTTTTCGATCCGGGCTGAACATGCAGGGTCAGAATGAGGTTATCGCCTTCCTTCCTGTGCCACATTCAGAACATGCCGTAAAGAAGGGAATCGATCCAGGCGACCGGCACAGCCAGGATGAACTGCAAAAGGATCAGGACGATGAGAGGAGAGATGTCGACATTTCCGATCAGCGGGATTCGTCTTCTGAAGAAGATGAGAAAAGGACGGGACAGGCTGTCCAATACACCGGATATCGGAGAATAGGGATTCACCCAGCTCAAAACGGCCTGGACGATCAGCACCAGCATGAAGATGTGGATGCTGTGCTTCAGAAGGCCCATCAGCGAGAGCAGCAGAATGACGAGAAGCGAGATCGGGGTATACGGATGAGGCGCGATGCCGTTGATCCAGAGGATCGCGGCAAGAACGAGAAACTCGATGATCCAGGCAAGGAGCAGCGTGGCGAGATCGAGTCCCCAAAGCCCAGGTATGATTTTTCTTGCAGGGCGGACAAGAAAATCGGTGAGCGAAATCAGGAAATGCGAGAGGGGATTCCTGTAAGGCGCGCGAAACAGCTGAAGATAGAATCTGAGGAGAAGGGCGATGATGAAAAGGCCGAATACGGTATTGAGGATGAAGAACAAACCCTGGTTCAGCATGACCTGTTTCCTAGCTCGATGCCCATTTCCCTGGACCTCTCTTCAGCCGCCAGGATTGCCTTCACGATGTTCTCTTTCACTCCATTCTTCTCCATCTCGAGCAGTGCGCGCTCGGTCGTTCCTCCTTTTGAGGTGACCTTCCGCCTCAGGGTCGCCGCATCGTCCTGGCTTTCTGATGCGAGCGCGATCGATCCGGAGAACGTATCGAGCACCATTCTTCTCGATTCGACGACATCGAATCCCATGATGCCCGCCGCCTCCAGCATGGCTTCCAGGAAATAGAAAACATAAGCTGGCCCGCTTCCGCAAAGCGCAGTGAATGCATCCATTTTTTCTTCTTCATCCAGCCAGATCGTGGAGCCGACCGAAGACAGAATGGTTTCAGCCATTTCTTTCGCCTCGACGCCGGGCATCGCATAAAGCGCAGAGACGCCCTTGGAGACCTGGGCGGGGGTATTGGGCATGACCCGCACGACCTTCTTGTAGCCGCCGAGCCACTCTGAAAGATCGGTGGCGCGGATTCCGGCAGCGATCGAAACGACGAGTTGGTTTTCAAGCAGACAGGCCAGTTTCGAAGCCACTTGATGAAGCTGCTGCGGCTTGACGGCAAGCAGAACGGCTTCGCAATCCATGGATTCTATTGTCGCTTCATCATAGACCCTGACGCCGTATTCTTGTCCGATCAGCTTTCTACGATCGAGATCGGGTTCGACGACGGCGATATCGCCGCAATCCGTTCCCTTCCTGATGAGGCCCGATATGAGCGCACTTCCCATGTTCCCGCCGCCGATGAATGTGATTTTCATTTCTTCTTCCTGTTGCCGAATATGGCCGACCCTATCCGAACGATCGTGGCCCCTTCCTGTATCGCGCTTTCGAAATCCGCAGACATGCCCATGGAGAGGGTATCCAGATCGTATTCGGAGAGGCTTTCCTTTATCTTCCTGAGTTCATTGAATCTTTTTCTCTGCAGAGCCTTGTCTGCCGTGGGCTCCGGAATCGTCATCAATCCCCTCAGCTTCAGCCCCTTCAGTCGGCTGATACAGCTTGCAAGATCAGCCGCCTTTTCAGGTTCGATCCCGCTTTTTGAAGCTTCTCCGCTGACATTGACCTGTATGCAGACCTGGAGCGGGGGCATGCCTTCCGGTCTCCCGTCCGATAGCCTCATCGCGATCCTTTCGCTGTCCACGCCGTGCACCCAGTCGAAATGGGCTGCAATGGCTTTCGTCTTGTTGCTCTGAACCGGACCGATGAAATGCCATTCGATGTCGAGATCGGAGAGCGCATTCATTTTTTCAAGCGCCTCCTGCACATAGCTCTCGCCGAATGCCTTTTGCCCGGCCTCGTAGGCTGCCCTGATGGCCTCTGCAGGCCAGGTCTTGCTCACGGCGAGCAATTCGACCCGTCCTTTGCCCATGCTTTCGATTTGCTGCTTGACAGATTGCAGGGCGGATGCGATTGTTGCCATAATTCTTCGGTAGCCGCTTATTCAAATTCCAGGAAATTATAATGGATATTTCGGAACTGCTGGCATTCGTCGTCAAGAGCAATGCCTCGGACCTTCATCTTTCCGCCGGCCTTCCTCCCATGATTCGCGTGAACGGCGACATCAGGCGCATCAATTTGCCTCCGATGGAGCAGAAGGATGTCCATGGCATGGTCTACGACATCATGAACGATGCGCAGCGGAAGTTTTACGAGGAGAATCTCGAATGCGATTTTTCATTCGAGATTCCGGGCCTTTCGCGCTTCAGGGTGAATGCATTCGTCCAGAACCGCGGCGCGGCGGCCGTGATGAGGACCATTCCTTCCCATGTGCTGACGCTCGAGGAGCTCAAGGCCCCTGCCATATTCAAGGATATCGCGAACCAGCCGAGAGGAATCGTTCTCGTGACGGGACCGACAGGATCGGGAAAATCGACCACCCTGGCTGCAATGATCGACCATATCAACGAGAACGAATTCGGTCATATCCTGACAGTTGAAGACCCCATAGAATTCGTCCACGAGAGCAAGAAATGCCTCGTCAATCAGCGCGAAGTCGGTCCGCATACTTTGAGTTTCGCGAATGCATTGAGATCCGCGTTGAGGGAGGATCCTGACATCATCCTGGTGGGAGAACTGCGGGATCTCGAGACAATCAGACTTGCAATGACCGCAGCAGAAACAGGCCATCTGGTTTTCGGCACATTGCATACCAGTTCTGCAGCGAAGACGATAGACAGAGTGATAGACGTCTTTCCCGCAGCAGAAAAGGAAATGGTCAGGGCCATGCTTTCCGAAAGCCTGAGGGCCGTCATTTCCCAGACCCTTCTGAAGAAGAAGGATGGAAGCGGACGAGTCGCGGCGCATGAAATCATGATAGGCACCCCTGCGATCAGGAATCTGATCAGGGAGAACAAGGTCGCACAGATGTATTCTTCCATCCAGACAGGGCAAAGCTTCGGCATGCAGACCCTGGACCAGAACCTCATGGAGCTCGTCAAGCGAAGTGTCGTCGCGCCGGCGGAAGCGAGGGCGAAAGCGGTCAACAAGGACATGTTCCAGGGCTGAAAATGGATAGAACCCAGACTACAAACAAGTTCATTTACGACCTCCTGAAGCTGATGGTGGGGAGAAATGCTTCGGACCTTTTCATCACGGCCGGATTTCCTCCTGCCCTCAAGATAGACGGAAAGGTGACGCCGGTTTCCAATCAGGAATTGACTGCGCAGCACACCAAGGAGCTTGCGCGAAGCATCATGAACGACAAGCAGGCGATGGAGTTCGAATCGACAAAGGAAGTCAATTTCGCCATCAGTCCGCCGGGGATAGGGCGCTTCCGCGTCAATGCCTTCATTCAGCAGCAGCAGGTCGGCCTGGTCTTGCGCACGATCAATACGGAAATCCCGAAGTTCGACGATCTGAAGCTTCCGCAGGTATTGAAGGAAGTGGCGATGAGCAAGAGGGGGCTCGTCATCTTCGTGGGGGGAACGGGCTCGGGAAAATCGACTTCCCTTGCCGCCATGATAGGCCACAGGAACGAGAACAGCCAGGGCCACATCATCACGATAGAAGATCCGGTGGAATTCGTTCACGCGCACAGGAAATGCATCGTGACCCAGCGGGAAGTGGGGGTCGACACCGAATCCTGGGAGGCTGCGCTCAAGAATACCTTGAGGCAGGCGCCTGATGTCATTCTGATAGGCGAAATCAGGGACAGGGAAACCATGGATCATGCCATCGCCTTCGCCGAAACAGGTCACCTCTGCATGGGGACACTTCATGCAAACAGCTCGAACCAGGCGCTCGACAGGATGATCAACTTCTTCCCGGAGGAAAGAAGAGTCCAGCTCCTCATGGACCTTTCTCTCAACCTCAGGGCGCTCGTCGCACAGCGCCTCATTCCCCGCAAGGAAGGGACGGGAAGGGCTGCGGCGATCGAGATCATGCTCAATTCCCCGCTGATTTCCGATCTGATATTCAAGGGAAATGTTCACGAAATCAAGGAAATAATCGCAAAATCCAGGGAATCCGGGATGCAGACCTTCGATCAGGCCCTTTTCGATCTTTACGAGGGCGGCGTCATCAGCTACGAGGATGCGCTGAGGAATGCCGACTCGGTGAACGACCTTCGCCTCCAGATCAAGCTCAAGGGCGCAGAATCCAAGGAGCGCGACCTGATGTCGGGGATAGACCACCTCAAGATCACCTGATCCTTT
Organism: Pseudomonadota bacterium; assembly: GCA_021848825.1. Classification (GTDB taxonomy): domain Bacteria; phylum Pseudomonadota; class Gammaproteobacteria; order Burkholderiales; family JABEVD01; genus JABEVD01. The sequence goes on along the minus strand of JAJZTQ010000016.1, from coordinate 11,875 downwards.
TCAAGCCGTTCCAGATGCTTTTCAATTCAAACGGCTTCATCTTCCTTTTCCTGCCGATCGTTCTGACCGGCTTTTTCATTCTCGGAAGAAGAAGCAGGGAAATGGCTGCGATCTGGCTCGTGGGGGCATCGCTTTTTTTCTACGGCTACTGGAATCCCGTCTATGTCCCGCTTCTTCTGGGTTCCATCCTTTTCAATTATTTTTTCGGCCTGCGCATCGCAAGGGCGGATTCAAGGGGCCAAGATGGCCTTGAGCGCCTGCTTCTGGTGTTCTCCGTCTGCGCCAATCTGGGGCTCCTCGTCTATTACAAGTACGCCAATTTTCTTCTCTCCAGCATAGGTTCCTCGTTTTCGATCGGGAAGGTGATATTGCCTCTCGGGATTTCCTTCTTCACCTTCACTCAGATCGCATTTCTCGTCGACACGAGCCGGGGCAAGGTGAAGGAATACAGCCTCTCGCATTATGCCCTTTTCGTCACCTATTTTCCCCATCTCATAGCGGGACCGGTGCTGCATCACGGCGAGATGATGCCGCAATTCGCCAAGAGAGAGACCTATCGCTTCGATTACGGCAATATGGCTGCAGGGCTTGTCATTTTCTTCATCGGGCTTTTCAAGAAAACAGTCCTTGCAGACGGCATCGCCTTTTACGTCGACCCGGTATTTGAAGCGGCTGCAAACGGCAATCATCCTGGCATGCTGGGCGCCTGGCTCGGCACGATCTCTTTTGCATTCCAGATCTATTTCGATTTTTCCGGCTATTCGGACATGGCCATCGGCCTCTCGAGAATGTTCGGTATCACCCTTCCGCTCAATTTCCATTCCCCATACAAGTCGGTCAACATCATCGAATTCTGGAGAAGGTGGCACATGACCCTTTCTCGCTTTCTGCGCGACTATCTCTACATCCCCCTCGGCGGGAACAGGAAAGGAAAGGCCAGGCGTTATTTCAATCTGCTCGCGACCATGCTTCTGGGCGGATTGTGGCACGGCGCAGGCTGGACTTTTCTGATATGGGGGGGCTTGCACGGGATCTATCTTTCCATCAACCACGGCTGGCATGCAATGAGAAGAAGGCTCGGACAGGATCCGAATCTGCCTTTGCCCCGTTTTGTTCATGCGCTTTCAGTGCTTTTCACCTTCATTGCCGTGATGGTCGCATGGGTCTTTTTCAGATCAAAAAATCTCGATTCGGCGTTTTCCATGCTGGAGGCCATGGCCGGAATGCACGGAATCGGCGCTTTCAGCAGGGGAGGGGTCAACTGGGTCTGGATATCGCTGCTCATCGTCTGGATGGCACCGAACACCCAGCAGATCATGGAAAGGATCCATCCTGCGCTTGATTACCAGGCCGACAAAGGGTCAAGGCTGCAGTGGAAGCCTGACTTGCGCTGGCTGGCGGCCCATGTATTGCTTGCCCTTTTCGCCCTGATTTCGATTTCGAAGGTGAGCGAATTCATCTACTTCCAGTTCTGATGTCGGAAAAAAAATACGTCATTCTCTTCTTTTCATGCCTGCTGGCCGCGATGATCATCGTCGCGGCTTTCGACAGGGTCGTCGATCCATTCTGGTATTTCAGGGACATCTCCATTCCCGGATTCAATCAGGTGAAAACAAAGTTCAGGCGCTACGAACGCCATGTCAAGCCTGAAATCCTGGTCAGGGAGCAGCCTGACGCGGTGATTTTCGGCAGTTCCTACTCCGAAATAGGATTCGATCCCGATCATCTCGCCTCGGTGACGAATGAATCCGCGTACAATTTCGCCCTTGCAGGGGCCCAATGGGGGAGAGTCTATTGCGACGTGCAGTTCGCCATGCGCTATGACAGGAATCTTCGCATCATCGTCCTCGGCATCCATCCGCAATCCATGCCTACCAGGGAATGCGAAAGCGAATTGCATGAAATGCGCCACCCCGACCTTCTTTCATTCCTGATTTCAGCCGATGCCTTGAAGGCTTCGATCGAAACGGTTATGGAGCAGAGGAAGGATCCGCCGAGCCATACTGCGCAGGGCCTTTATTTCTATACGAGGGGAAAACCCGGCACGCTCGATCGATTCAGCCAGTATCTTCCTTCCCATTCGCACTGCCTTGAGGGAAAGAAGGGAAAAGAAGCGCCGATCGATCTGGACGGACTGAAGAACATCATCGGGGAGGCGGTGAAGCGCCATGTCGTGGTGAAGCTCGTGGTCTATCCCAGACATGCCATGCCTGTGGAACTCGATTATCTCTGCAAGGCGAGAAAGGAGAGATGGCATGCGTTGTCGGAAATCGCCTCCATGGTTGAATCTCTCGCGGGAAGGGGCGATCTTGTCCAGATCTGGGATTTCGAGGGTTTCCATGAAATTGCAGCCGAGGCGATAACAGAAGCGCCTGCAGTCTACTGGCAGGATCCCGCCCATTTCAACTATGAATACGGGAACATCATGCTCGATGAAATGTTCGGAAAGAAAAGCGCCTTGTACGGCATCCGCCTGACTTCGAAAAACATCGAGGCGCGTGAAAGGATGGAAAAGGAGAAGAGGGAAAGGTTTGTCGAAAGCCACCCTGATTTCGACAAGCAATTGCTTTCACTGCTTCCTCATGCCCCCTGAAACCATTCTGTATTCGAATAGCCTGCATTCGAGCGCCCCGTTGTAGAGGGGAATCCTGCGCGAGGCGGAAAGCCTGATGAGCTTGGGGAGCTTCATGTCTGCAGTGAAGAAATAGGCGTTCCATCCGGAGTATTTCTGCTTCAGCGTATCGCCTATCAGGGGATAGAGCCTGGCAAGCGATTCCTCCTCCCCTATCCTCACCCCGTAGGGAGGATTGGTGACGATGATCCCGGCTTCCCATGGCGGGGGCAGTTCAAGGAAATTGGCCTGCTTGAGCACGACTGCATCTTCCAGCCCGGCTTCCCCCAGGTTCTTTCTGGACGTCTCGACAGCGCGTCCGGCGATGTCGCTTCCGAATATCCTGGGAGAGTCGCATGGTTTGCTGTTTTCGATCCATTTCTGCCTGAGTTCCAGCCATTTCCCTCTTTCGAATCCTGCCAGCTTCTCGAAGGCGAAATTCCTTCTCGATCCCGGCAGGATGCCGAGCGCGATCTGGGCCGCTTCGAGCAGGAAAGTGCCACTTCCGCACATCGGGTCGAGAAAGGGGATCTCGGGTTTCCAGCCGGCCAGGCGGAGTATTCCGGCCGCCAGGTTTTCCCGGAGCGGCGCTTCGACAGAAAAGTGCCGCAATCCCCGCTTGAAGAGCGCTTCTCCCGAAGTGTCGATATAGAGGGAGAATCTGTTTCTGGTCAGGTGTGCATGGATACGGATGTCAGGATTCAGGGTGTCCACGCTGGGGCGGCGCCCTTTTTTCTGCCTCAACCTGTCGCAGACGGCATCTTTTATCCTGAGGGTTGCAAAATCCAGGCTTTTCAAAGGGCTTTTCGTCGCGGCAAGATTCACCTTGATCGTCAGGTCGGGGGAGAAGAATGCTTCCCAGGAAAGTCCGAGCGTTTTCTCATAGATGTCTTTTTCGTTCAGGTAATCGGAATCGAGGATTTTCCAGAGTATCCTGCTTGCAATCCTGCTTTCGAGATTCGCCTTCCAGGCGATTTCAGGATTTCCTGAAAAGCCTGCTCCGCCGTCGGATGCGACGACATTCGTGGCGCCGATTTCCGAAAGTTCTTCGCAAAGGACCGTTTCGAGCCCTCTCGGGCATGGGGCGAAATAATTTTCCATCATTTTCCAAGCAGCCTTTTCAATGCCTCTATCGCGTCACTGGCGGGAAGGTTCTGCAGGCAGGCGCTTTCGCTCGCCACATGCCTTTCGCATCCTTCCTCGAGGCAGGGAACGCAATCCCCCTTTCCCTGAAGCAGGTAGACGTTTCCCGCATGCCTGCTTCCCTTCATTTCATGGGGGTTCTTTCTGAATCCCCTCGGCCATGGCCCCCATTTTACCGGGTTCGATGGACCGAAGAGGGCAAGCGTCGGGATGCCGATAGCCGCAGCCATGTGGGTGACAGCCGTATCAGGCCCGACATAGATATCGGCATGGCTCAAAAGCTGCGCAACCCCTCCGAGCGTCAGCTTCCCCGAAAGATCGAGCGTATCTTCCGGAAAACTCAGCGATTTGATGTAAGCCTGTTCTGCCGCATCCTTCCCGCCTGTCAGAACGATGCGAAAGCCGTTTTTCCTGAGCCATTCGGCGAGTTCAGACCATGCCTTGCCGTTCCACATCTTGTATTTGTACATGGGATAGACATGCAGCACGGCATAGGGGGCTTTCGCCTTTTCATCGTCAGCCCGGGGCGTCACCACTTCGTAAATCGGTTCGATTCCCAGGAGTTTCGCAAGGCCGAGGCAGGATTCGACAGCATGGATTCTTTCATCGAAAGGAATCCATCCCGAAAGCAGCCTTTTTTTCCAGAAATGATCCTTTTCGTCTATCAGGATGCCGAATCGCTTCTTTCCAGAAAAGAAGGCATAGAGAGTCGGCCTGTCGCCAGGCAGGGTCGAGACGGAAAGGTCGTATTTGCGCCAGAGGCTCAACAGGAAGCGAAGGTGCGCGAAGCGCTTCGGGCGAGGGGGAATGGCGAGGACGCCATCGAGGTCCGGGTTTCCTGAAAGGATGCCTTCCGTTCCCTCGAAAACGAGCGCATCAATTCGTGAATCCGGCCAGGCGTTCTTCAATGACCGGATCAGCGGCGTGACGAGCAGCACGTCTCCTATCCTTCTTGTTGCAATCACCAGGATTCTTGCAGGAGGATTCATGAATAGCGGTCCAGGCCGAGATTTGCCCTGATTTGTTCAGAATGCAGGATGGATTCGAGCATGATCCTGTTTTCCTCGAGACGGCTCCTGTCGTTTTCCCGATGCCACAGATGGAAAAGAGGAGCGGAAAAGCGTGCGCTCTTGTGCCGGACCCCCGATCTGATCAGCCTGATCACGAGGTCCGAATCCTCCAGCCCCCAACCGGTATAGGATTCGTCCAATCCGTTCACCGCCATGATGTCTTTTCGCCAGGCGGAGAGATTGCACGTTTTGACGCCTTGCCATTTTTCGGGCTCCATCTTGCGCCAGAAGTCGGGAAATCCGAGCAAGGGGAGCAGCCTGTTTATCCCGCCGCTGCGTCTCGCTCTCAGCCATTTTGAGAAGCCCCATTCGCCTATGCGGAGCTTGTTTTCCAGCACTTCCCTTGTGAAGGATTCGGAAAGCAGTATCCTGTTTCCCGAGAGGAAAAAACCTGGCTCGAGCAGCCTCCTGTGGGCTGACACGAAATCTCCGGAAGGAATGCAGTCGCCATCGGTGAAGATGAGGTAGGGGGCATCGGTCGATGCGATCGCCCTGTTTCTGCACATGGCAGCCCTGAATCCCAGGTCTTCCTGCCAGACATGGGTGACCGGAAAAGGCGCGACCTTGCGATAATGCTCGACGACCTTTCTTGTTTCTTCCGTCGATCCGTCGTCGGCCACGACGATTTCGAAGTCGTTGTCGCGCTGCGCAAGATAGCCTTGCAGAACGGCATCCAGCGCATCAGGCCTGTTGTAGGTCGTGACGATGACCGCTATTCTCATTTTCTCGTTTCCAGAAGCATGCGCTTCAGGTAGCGGTAATAGGTCCCTTCCGCATTGGAGACCGCCAGCATGAACCCTTCCTTCCCGTCGAGAAAACCGCCCTTCAGGAAATAGGTTCTGAAGAATGACCAGAAGCCGTGAAGGATCGCGTCCATGAGGGTGGCATTCTTGCCCTTTTCCTTCATCATGGCCGCCCCTGCTGTGGAATAGTTGTCTATCTTGTGCAGCACTTCCTCGAGATTTTCGAAAGCGTGATGAACAAGCGGAGAGGAAAGCTCGGCGGTGGCGCCTTCCACGATCAGTCTTTCATGGACGATATCCTGGCTGAATTTCGCGCGTCCCCGCCTGAAGAGACGGGTAACCCTGTCAGGCCACCATCCGGCATGCCTCATGAATCTTCCGCAATAGCTCGATGATCTGGGGAAATTGAAGGCGTCCGCCTTCCCGCTGGATATCGCGTTTAGCATCTCGTTTTTCAGTTCAGGCGTCACGATTTCGTCCGCATCGAGCGACAAGACCCACTCGCCGTTTGCAAGATCGAGCGCCCGATTCTTCTGGGGGCCGAAGCCTGGCCAGTCTGTCACATGAATTTTCGCGCCGAATGATTCGCAGATCTTCACCGTGTCATCCGTGCTTCCGGAATCGAGAACGACGATTTCGTCTGCCCATGAAACGGATTCCAGGCATTTTGCTATGGCATGCGCCTCGTTTTTCGTGATGACGATGACCGAAAGGCTCATGTATTTCTTTCGGAGAACAGCACGCCGGTCATGAAGGCGAAGAAAAGCCCTTCGGCATGATCGAGCAGGAACGAGTTGAAAAGGCATCCCGATACCATCGAGATCACCAGCCCATGGGCAAGCATCTTTTCTGTGCCTGGAAGCTTGTTCGCTTCGCGCCATTGAACGACGAAAAGAAGCAGCAGCAGACCCAGGCCGACGAACCCGGTCTGGGAGGCGACGAGCAGGAATTCTTCATGAGGATTATTGCTCGGGATCATTTTCGTGCCGGCAACCTGTTCCCTGTAGGCGGCCGGAAAGCCACCCGTTCCCACACCGAGAAAGGGATGCGCTTTGACTATTGCGATCGTGTTGGTGTAGAACTCGAGACGCTGCCCTATCGAATCGGATTCCACCGTTGCATCGTTTCTGTGCCATTGGGTGAATTCTGCCATTGCGACAGTCACCCGTTTGTGGAATTCGCTCGATCCGTAGAAGGCCAGTGAGCCCAGCAGAATCGTTGCAGCAAAACCCAGGATCAGTCCATTTTTCCCCATTCTGGTTGCGAAAAGATAAAGGAGAAGGAGTGCCATGACGACATAGCCAGTCCTTCCCTGAACCATGAAGAGCACATTGAAGAGGGAAAGCAGCGCAAGGATTCCCCACAGCATGCGCTTTTCTTTTTCCATGAAGAATCTGACCGCGAGGATCAGCGTGCAATAGGACATGAAGAAATTCTGGGTGATGTGGAGCTTGAAGACATAGGGATTTTCACTGAATCCCCGCAATATCGAGCCTTGGTGAAGAATCCCGAACTTGAGCAGGTAGGAAAGGAGAAGGGTCAGCAGCATGGCGAAAACGAAGGCATCCATTGCCAGCCGCTTCGTCTTGTTCTCCCTGAAAATCGTGACGAAAACCGGAACGAAGAGCAGGTCGATGTATTTCCCGAAAGCATCCAGCGCGTCCTTCACGGGCGCATTTCCGTAGAACATGCCGATGGCGAGCCATCCGATCAGGGCAAGGGCTGAGAGCGCGACGGGATTGCGCTTGATGAGCTCGTATTTTTCCCTGAAGTTTCCGCCGATGATCCAGAGCAAGAGAACGGCAGGCATCAACATGTTGTCGAGCGCAACCGAAACCGGTACCGAAAAGCCAATTGCAGCGGCTGCCCATTTTGCCGAATTGTCCGCTGCGCGGGAAGCGTAAGCCATCAGCGCTGCTCGTATTCGGGAACCCACTGTGCGAGCGCTTTCCTTACCGCCGAGTCTTCCAGCGCGGCATTCCCTTCAAGCCAGAGCAGCAATCTGGAAAGCCAGAGTTCGTTTTCATGCCTTGCCTTGGCGATTCTGAGCTTCGGATGAGGGGTGGGAAGGGTCGTTTCGTCGTCCGCCAGGAGTTCCTCGTACAGCTTTTCTCCCGGCCTCAGGCCGGTATAAGCGATCTCGATATCGCCTTCGCTGAAGCCGGAAAGCCTGATGAGATCTTTCGCGAGGTCGACGATCTTCACCGGTTCTCCCATGTCCAGAACGAATATTTCCCCGCCGCTTCCCATCAGCCCAGCCTGCAGAACGAGCTGGGAAGCCTCCGGAATCGACATGAAGTAGCGCGTGATTTCGGGATGCGTGACGGTGATCGGTCCGCCCTGTTCGATCTGGGCCTTGAATTTCGGTATCACGCTTCCCGTGCTGCCCAAGACGTTCCCGAAGCGCACCATGATGAAGCGGGTTCCCTGATCTTTCTGCAGTGTCTGGCAGACGAGTTCCGCAAGGCGTTTGGAAGCGCCCATGACGTTGGTCGGGTTGACCGCCTTGTCTGTCGAGACGAGCACGAATTTCCTGACGTCCGATTCGAGAGCGACTTTTGCCACGACATAGGTGCCGAAAACATTGTTCCTGACCGCTTCCCAGGCGTTCACGTTTTCCATCAGGGGTACATGCTTGTAGGCCGCGGCATGGAAGATCGCTTCAGGGGCATGATCGGCCATGATCTGCCTGACCCTGGCCTCGTTCTTGATGTCGCCTATGGCGCAGACAATCGGAATCCCGCGTCCTGCGAATTCCTGCTCGATGGTGTAGAGGGAATATTCGGAGAGATCGAAGAGGACGAGTTTCCCGGGGCGGAATTTCGCGATCTGTCTGCACAATTCGGAACCTATCGATCCGCCCGCGCCCGTCACCATGACGGTCTTTCCTGAAATCAGGTCGTTCAAGCCCCCCGTATCGAGCTGCACCGCGTCCCGTCCTAAAAGATCGTCCAGCTCGACATTCCTGATCTGCGAGACGGTGAATTTTCCCCCTATCAGGTCCTCGAAGGAAGGAACGGTCATGGCCTTGATCCCCGCCTTCGTGCAGGTTTCGAGCGCTTTCCTTCTTTCCGAATGAGGCGCATCCGGCATCGCGATGATGACGTTTTCAACGGCAAGGCTTTTCGCGGTATCCTGAAGGCTTTCGATTGACCCCAGCACCTTGACGCCGTGGATCATCCTGTCGTGCCTCTTCGGGTCGTTGTCGAGAAGGCCGATCACGCGCCATTCGCTGCTTCGCTCGAGGCTCTTGACGAGGTTCGCTGCAGCGTCGTTTGCACCGAGGACAAGAACGGGCTTTCTGCTGGAAAGACCGGAAAGCCGCCGCTCCTTCCAGGATCTGTAAATGACCCGGCTTCCGCCCATGAAAAGCAGGAGAAGGATGGGATAGAGGATGAAAACCGTTCGCGGAATGCCGACAGGATTGTGAACCATGTACATCAGGGTCGGAATGCTCACCATGCCAGTGGAAACGGCATAGAGGATCTTCTTCAGATCGGGAATGCTTGCGTATTTCCATATTCCTTTGTACAGGCCGAAGCCCCAGAAGATCAGGGTCTGGAGCGGAATCACGATGTATAGCGATGCAGCAAGCTGGGACATGTAGTAACCCGGAATTTCCAGATTGAATCTGAGGGAATAGGCGACATACCAGGCTAGCACTGCAGCCGCGATGTCGTGAAAGATGGCGAGCAGGGTTCTCGGGTTTCTGATGGGCATATTAATTTTTTCCGGCCCAGCGTTTATCGATTCGATGCATGATCATGATGAATGCGGCTCCCCATCCGGCAAACACGGCGATCTGACTCACCCCGGATCCGTGGATTGCGAATAGCGAGCTGATTCCGACCGAGATCATCAGGGCATATTCGAGAAGCGCGAGATTCCTGTGCCCCAGTCCCATCCTGATCAGTCTCTGGTAATAATGCTCCTTGTGCGCCTTCCATATCTTTTCCCCCTTGAACAGGCGCTTCAACAGCGTGATGGTCGAGTCGACAATGAATGGGGAAAAAATCATGATGGGGAACCATATCGGCCAGTCTGTTCTTTGCCAGCCCATCAATCCGAAGCTTGCGCTCAGGAATCCCAGCGGGATGGAGCCGGCGTCGCCCATGAAAATTCTGGCGGGATGGAAATTGAAGAACAGGAAAGCCCCGGCGCTTGCAGCTATAGTCATATTGAGCAGTGCAAAATTCATGTCCTTGTTCACCCAGGCAGCCAGCGCATAGAAGCCGAAGCCGAAAAGCGCCATGCCGCCTGCGAGCCCGTCGGAACCGTCCATGAAATTATACAGGTTTATCATCCAGACGAAGACGATCGTGGCTGCGAGAATGGATAAATACGAATTTGCCAGAACGGAAGCCGAGAAGATGAGTGATCCCAGAAAATGGGTGCCGAAGCGTAAAGGAACCGGAATATTGTACAGGTCATCCAGGAAGGAGACTAGGATGAGAATGGTGAGGCCTAGCCATACCGGCCAGCTTGGCGCGCCGAGAAGAGACCAGCCTGCCATGATGCCTGCCATGATGGCGATCCCTCCCGTGCGCGGGACGGGGGTCTGGTGGAGCGATCTTTCATTGGGCTGGTCGAGAGCGAGGTGAGTCATTTTCCCCTTTGTCAGGAAGACAAGGGCAATCATGGAAATGCCGAAGGTGATCAGTGGCGCGTACAAAGTGCTGAACATCAGGCTATGCCAGCATCACCTGATGGTTGAAATTGGCAGCTCGTTTCTTCAGCCGTTCGTCAAATGTGGCAAACTGGGTGGCACTTTTGCTTGAAGCAAGATGCAGGGCGTCAGCAAAATCCATACCGGACTCGAAGAGCGACAGGGCTTGCGCTACCACAGGGTTGTCTTCGACTGTGACATGCGGCAGACCCAATACATTGGTCAGTGCTTTCAATATGACGGGATTTTCCAGACCGTAACTGAAGCGCAACACCCATTCGGTTTCGAGCAATACGGTTTTGCAAATGAAAACCGCTTCACGTTCGAACAGGGCGGCTGCTCGATCAGCCTGAATCGGGTCGTCTCGCGTAAGCAGACGGACGAGGACATTGGTGTCAACCGCGATCATGAGTAGCCTTGACTCCCTTTGAAATGGCGGCATCCATATCTTCGATCGTCTTTGCGGCACCTTTGTAACCCGTGCAGCCGAGGACTTCTTCGATGCGGGTGGGCCTGAAGGGTTTCAATGGCCGCAGCAATACGCCTTCGGGGGTGTCTTCGACCACAAATTCGACCCCGGGGAGCCACTTGTGCGCTGCCCGAATATGCTTGGGCAGAATCACCTGCCCTTTGCTGGAGAGTTTCGTGGTTTCCATGGCGAGCCCGGGGTAAGAAATATGTAAGACAGTATAATGATGGGCACTTCCCTTGGCAAGGTCAGCGGCTGTTGCTGAACCAGTCAACCGTTCTGGTCAATCCCGTATCGAGGGAGCTGGGCGGATTCCAGGCCAGCGTTTTCCTAATTTTCGATGCATCGACTTCAAGCGATCCTGTCAGTCTTTGAAGCTCGGCGGATTTTCCCGCGATTTTTCCAAGGAAATCGAGAAGGAAAACCGGAAATGGCGGAATTGCCATCCTTCTTCCCATGATTGCCGAAAGCCTTTCGAGGAGTTCCGGGGTGGAAACGGTTTCATTGTCGCTGACCAGATAGGTCTGGTTGGCGGCATCAGGATGAGTTGAACAGAGAATCAGGGCATCGGCCAGGTTCTCGACGTAAATCATGCTCCTGCGGTTTTTCACCGAGCCGAGCGGAAGCGGGATTCCTTTCGCTATCCAGTCGAGCATCCTGATGAAATTCCCGCCCACCCCAGGGCCGTAAACAAGAGGCGGCCTGATGATCGCGAATTCGATTCCGTTTTCCTTTGAGATGCGATGAAGCATCCTTTCAGCTTCCCATTTCGAGACGCCATAGGGATCCTGCGGGCCCGATGCATCCGTTTCGGAATAGGGCCTGATGGTCGTCGCCTCGCCGTTAACCTTGATCGAACTCGCATAGACCAGCCTTTCCACGCCCGCTCTCGCAGCCGAAATCGCGAGTTTTTCCGTTCCTTCTACATTGACTTTCCTGAATTCCGAAAGGGGGTCCGAGCTTTCATCCTTCATGACATGGACTCTTGCAGCGAGGTGGATGACGATGTCGATCCCCTGCAATGCAGAAGACCAGTCGGTATCGCCGTGAATTTCCCCAACCGCGATTCTTTCGACCCCTTGAGGCAGGACGGATTTTTCGCTCCTCACCGCACCCCTGACCTCGAACCCTCGCGCCAGAAGTTGCGTGCAGAGCGCTCTCCCCACGAATCCG
>JAJZTQ010000055.1 GCA_021848825.1 Pseudomonadota bacterium | reverse complement strand
AGCCTGGAAATCAGCGCGCAAAGCTCGGCCAGGGAAGCGCTGTCCCCTTCTATGAAGCCGTATGATTGCTCGAAGGCGAGACTTGCGGAAAGGGAAAGAGGCTGTTTCCCCGCATAGCGCGAAGAAAGGAATGACGAGAGGATCAATACGCCCTTGGAATGGATTGCGCCTGAGAGCTTCACTTCACGCTCGATGTTGACGAGTTCCCCTTCCCCGATTCTTGCCGTTGCAGTGATGCGGGTCGGCTGCGCAAAGGCATAATCCGCGAGGGAAATCACCGAAAGACCGTTGATCTGTCCGGAGACCGCGCCATCCGTGGCTATCATGATAGTGCCGCGCAAGATGGCCTCATGGAGCCGACGCTTCAGCCTTTCAGCCCTTCCTTCCATGGCGTCTATCGCCTCGACGACATCGCTGACCCCGACCCGTTTGCTGTTCTTCTCCCTCGCCATGAAATCGGCTTCCTTCAATATGTCGGCAAGCCCCTCTATCCTCGCCGTCAATTTCCGGGAATCCGAAGCAAGACGCGATGCCCGCTCGATCACCTTCGCAACGGCAAACCGATCGAACGGAAGCATCTTTTCCTTCCTCGCCAATGTGGCGATCAGCCTTGCGTAAAGCCTGTCGTTCTCCGGATTTCTTTCCAGTGAATCGTCGAAATCGGCAGCAACCTTGAAAAGCTTGCCGAATTCGGGATCGTATTGCTGCAGAAGATAGTAGAGGAGCCTCTCCCCGATGAGGATGACCTTGACTTTCAGCGGGATGGGTTCCGGCTCCAATGACACCGTGCTGATGAGGCTGAGGGCCTGCCCGAGGGATTCTATCCTGATCTCCCTCGACATCAGTGCTCGCTTCAACCCTTCCCAGGCATAAGGCTGGGTCAGCACCTTCCGGCAATCGAGAACGAGATAGCCGCCGTTGGCCCGGTGCAGCGCACCGGACTTGATCAGCGTGAAATTGGTGACAAGCGCGCCGAGCTGGGCTGCATGCTCTACCCTTCCGACGAGGTTGCCGTAGGTCGGATTTTCCTCGCACAGGATGGGGGCGCCCTCCGCCGGGTAGTGATTCCCGAGCACGTTGACCTGGTATCGCTCGAACGAAGGCCTGTCCGACATGCCCAGAAGAATCGAAGGCTTTTCTTCCGTTTTCTGGAAATCCCTTGCATTCTCCACCACATCCTGCTCGACGGCATCGAAATAACTCAGCACGTCTGCATGTTCGCGCCAGGTTTCCTTCAGTTCCTCGATCAGATGATGCACGGCAGCCATGGTCGTATCGCGGTTGAGCGATCTCACCTTCGCCCTGTTCTCCTTCATCCATTTCGGTATCTGGCGGATTATTTTCTGCAGCTTTTCCTGAAATTCGGATATCGCAGCCTCGTATCTCGCCCTCTTGTCCTCGGCAAGCTTTTCGTAATCTCCGGGCGCAATGACGGCGTGGTCGAGTGTGGGGGCGAAAGCGAATCCTTCAGGCGTTCTCAACAGCGCCACATCCCGCGCTTCCGCTTCCTTCCCGAGCTCGTCGAAGGCATTCTCCTGCCTTCTGTTCAGCTCTTCCTGGATGGCATCCAGCTTCGCCCTGTATTCGTCGCTCTCGAAGGCCCCCGGGATCGCAATGCGCAATTCGTCCACGAGATGGGCCATGTCCGCCGCGAGCCTTTCCCCCAGCCCGTGCGGAAGCTTCAGTGTGCGCGGTTTGTGAGGCTCCGCAAAATTGTTGACATAGCACCAGTCGTCGGGCCCCCGCTCTTTTTTGGCTTTTTCCTCGAGGAAATGCAGCACCATGCTGCGCCTTCCCATGCCGGGCTCCCCAAGGACGAAAAGATTGTAGCCTTCCCTGTCCATTCCGGCGCCGAATCTTATCGCATCCAGGGCGCGGGCCTGCCCCACGAATTCCGTCAGATCCTCGAGCGACTCCGTCGTTTCGAAGTCGAAATCATCGGGATTGCATCTCGAGCAAAATCTTTCAGGATCGAGGGGATGGCCCTGTTTCACAACTGCCCCAGAAGTGTTTGCGCTTCCCTTTTGTCGGGAAAATCCAGGCCCGAATTCAGTATTCCATTGAGTTCCTGCCGCGCCCTTGTCTTGTCCCCTGATTTCGCGAGCGCTACAGCGTAGTGGTAATGGATGTCCGGCGCGCCCGGAAGCAGGCTGGCCGCTTTCTGGAGCAGCTCAAGCCCGTTCTTGATGTCGCTCTTCCCGACCAGTATCCATCCGAGGGTATCCATGATCTGCGGGCTGTCCGGGGCGAGCTTGTAGGCCCGCCTTGCCAGCTCCTCTGCCTGCGGGTTCTTCTGCTGCTGGTAAAGCAGCGCAAGATTGTTCAACGATTCCACATCGTCAGGGTTCGCTTTCAAGACGATATCGAATTGCTCGACTGCCTGCCCGGCATTGCCTTCCCGCATGTACGTTTCCGCAAGATATCTCCTGGCCAGCATGTCGCTGGCATGGGCCTTGACCCATCCCAGCAGCATCGCATCCGCACGCTTTGCATTTCCGCTGAAAGTCATGGCGCTGTGGAGCTTCATGACGCCGACTGTGGAAGGGGCAAGCTTCTGGGCCTTCTGATAAACCCCGACTGCCTCGCCATACTGCCTCTGCGCCATCATGATGTCTCCTTCCATATACAGTCCAACTGGAGATTTGGGCAATCTGCTCTGCACATCTCTCGCTATCTTCAGGGCATCATTGTAGTTCTTCGACCTGACATCGAGGGACATCAG